>CAZMBS010000247.1:0-4760 GCA_964564295.1 uncultured Streptomycetaceae bacterium | reverse complement strand
GCACCACCGTGCCACCCGTCGGGTTCGCGAGTGCCAGATTCCCGGAAAAACAGGCAGCCACCGCAAGGGCAGCGGCGGTCGGCCGAATGGACGTGCTATCGCTCAGCGCATTGCGGTGCGACACCTTGGCAAGCTTCTTCATGGCACTTCCCCTGTTTCCTGATCTAGACTGACTGCCCGACTACTAACCTAACAGCAATAAGTTACCTGCACTGTGTTACCTGCCCCACTGCTTGACCATCTCGCACAACCGATGCCTGCGGAGGGAACGCAACGGCGCGTTTCGCGCGATTCTGTACCGGAAATGGTCCCTTTTCGCGGCATTAGTTCGCAGTTCTGAAAATTATATACCCCCTTCTTATTCAGGGATATAGCGCCGAAAACTTAAAGTGACTGGCGAAGTGTGAGGTTTGTCACCCGGCGCGCGTGACGAACTGCACGATTCCGGCCCGATCCTGCCGCCGGTCAGTGCATTTCCATGAGGTCATTCAACGGAAGCCGCCAGCCCACGGTGGACCAGATCGCAGCTACCCGCCGCATCGCCTGATCGGCGCGCGCGAACCAGTCCGCATGCCGCTCCGCCTTGCGCGACGCGTGGAATTCCTCGACCGTTCCCGATCCGCCGAATCGATCCTGGAATTCCCGCGCACAGCGCTGAAGTCTGTCCGCGCCGTATGCAATGAATCGCACGTTTGCGTTTCCCGCGAGCCCGCTCAACGCCAGGCTGTAGTGATAGCGCTCCCAGTACGCGAGGTAGGCGCCGAAATAGTCCTGCGCCAGAACGTCTTCCTCGGTCCGTCCGAGCCAGACCTGGTCGCGCACGGCCCATTGTTCGATGTTGCTGCGTTTCGCGAACCGGCCGTCCGCGGGCAAGCCACCGGATTTTTCGTATGTGGAAATGCAGGCCGGAACGGGGTGTCGCAAAGTTACGATGTACTCGGTACCCGGGCCCAGCACCTGGTTGAAAAACGCGCCGTGGTAGGCCGCCTTGGTCGCTTTCTTCGGGACAACCACGTGACCGCCCTTCGCCGGTGCGTCGCGAAAATACAACTCCACCATCGCAAGGTATTCGGCGATCTGCTGCGTCATCGCCGTATGTACGTTGAAGCTTTCCGTGAACAGAAACGGACTCAAGTCCGGAAATCCGTCGTGCGCGATGACGTTGGGCACGCGTGCAGGGTCAATGCCGACAGCACGAAACAGCGCCTTCGTAAGATAAGTCCCGCCATGACGCGGGCACCCGACTACGCATACGAAACGATAGCGGTCGTGCACGGGCCGGAGCTTCGACGCCGTGCCGATCGTGATGGCCGCCAGCAGTTCATACGCCCGGTAGATGGCGCGACTGCCTTCCGGGTGGTCGAGCACGCGCTGCGCGACGGCTTCGGCGTACCGGATACGCGCCTCGGGCTCCGCGGGCACGAGGCGCTCCGTGACCTGGTCATGCCACTCGGCGGCTACCGGCGCACCCCGCAGATGCTGGTCCAGAAACTCGATCACCATCGGCGAGATCGGCAGTTCCTTGTCGGTCAGTTTGATCTCGACGCCCATCGCTATCGCCCGGCCCGTTGCCGTCGTGATTCCGCGAGACAGATGCCCGCGGAAACCGACACGTTGAGACTCTCGACCGCTCCATGCATGGGAATTTTCGCCAGTTCGTCGCAGGTTTCGCGCGTCAGTCGGCGCATGCCCTCCCCTTCCGCACCGAGCACCCACGCGAGCGGTCCGTCGAGCTTGACGCCGTACAAATCCTGCTGCGCGCGCTCGTCCGCGCCGATCACCCAGATGCCGCGCTCCTGCAGTTCCCGCAGCGTTCGCGCAAGATTGGTCACCGCGATATACGGAACGGACTCCGCCGCGCCGCTCGCGACCTTCGAAACGGTGGCATTCAACCCAACAGCCCGGTCCTTCGGCGCGACCACCGCATGCACGCCCATCGCATCCGCCACGCGCAGGCAGGCGCCGAGATTGTGCGGGTCCGTCACACCGTCGAGAACGAGGAGCAGCGCGGGTTCCGTCAGCGCGTCGAGAACGTCGTCGACATGCGTGGGCAGCGCGACCGTATCCGCCCGCGCCGCAACACCCTGGTGCACCGCGTTGCCGGTCATGCCGTCGAGCCTTTTCGCATCGACTTCGAGCACGCGCACGCCATGCGTGGCGCACAATTGCCGCAAGTCCTGCGAACGCCGGTCCTTGCGCGCCGCATCGACGTAGACCTTTTGAACGCCTCGTGAATTCTGGCGCAATCGACTCACGACCGCGTGAAAGCCGAACAGCGTGCGCGCTACCGGCATGGCAACCCGGCGTGTCGGTCACACCCACATTTCAACCGCAACATCACTGCGACTCCATGACTTCGTCGACCGGATAGCGCCAGCCCGCGCGCTCCCATTGCACGGCCACGCGCCTGATGGCAGCTTCCGCCTTCGCCCGCCACTCCGGATGCCGATCCGCCGTGTTCGATAGATGAAATGGCTCGATCACCGCATGCGAAGCGTATCGTTCACGAAACTCACGCGCAACCGCCGTAAAGCGATCCATGCCATATGCCACGAACCGGATATTTTTTCCGGCGGTGAGCCCGGACAGCGCAAGATTCACATGATAGCGCTCCCAGTAACCCAGATACGCGTCGAAGTAGTCGCGGGAGCAAACCGCCGCCTCCGTCTCGCCCATCCAGGTCCAGTCGTTCAGCACCCAGGTCTCGATGGTACTGCGCTTGACGAAGCGTCCGTCGGCCGGCAAGCCGCCCGATTTCTCGTAAGTCGAAATGCAGGCCGGCAACGGATGTCGCAGCGTAACCACGTACTCCGTGCGCGGCCCCAGCACGCTGTGCAGCAGCGCCCCCTGAAAGGCCGCCTTCGTCGCTTTCTTGGGGACAACGACACATCCGCCGCGTGCCTGCGCGTTGCGAAAGTAGACTTCGACCATCGCCAGATACTCGGCGAGTTGCTGGGTCATCACGGTATTGACGTTGAACCGCTCCTGCAGCGTAAACTGCCGCAGATTCGGGAAGCCGTCGTGCGCGACCGCGTTTGGTACGGTGGCCGGGTCGATGCCCACAGCGGAAAACAGTTCCTTCGTGAGGAACGTTCCGCCATGGCGCGGGCAGCCGACGACGCAAATGAACCGGAAGCGGTCTTGAATCGGCGCGAGCACCGCCAGCCGCCCGGTCAGTATGGCCACACACAGCTCGTAGGCCCGATAAACCGCACGGCTTCCTTCGGGAAGCTGCAGTATGCGTTGCATGGCTTCCTGCGTATATTCAACCTGCTGTGCCCGCCCGACAGGCACGAGCCACTCCCCCGCTGCCTGACTATGCCACTCTGCGCCGCCTGCCCTGGCGTGCAGATGCCGATCAAGAAATTCCACGAACATCGGCGAAATCGGAAGGTCCTGATCGGTCAGTTTGATCTCAAGTCCCATGGATCAACTCACTCCGAAATGTCAGCGAATTTCGCGGCATCCCCGGCACGGCACGATAGGGCTCCCGATGCGCGCTCTACGGGCGAATTCGTCATCGTATACATCCGCGCGAACTAGGCGAGCACAAAGTCGATCTTGCTCGTATCCAGGTCCACGCGGGCCACTTTCACCCGCACCCGGTCGCCGATCCGGTAGCGCTGGTTCGTGCGCTCGCCGAGCAGCTGGTGCCGCACTGCGTCGTAATGGAAGTAATCCTTGCCGAGTTCCGACACGTGCACCAGCCCCTCGACGTAGACGCCGTCGAGCGCGACGAAAGCGCCGAACGCCGTGACGCCGCTCACGCTGCCCATGAAACTCTCGCCGACGCGGGCCTGCATGAAATAGCATTTCAGCCACGCTTCCACGTCGCGCGTGGCCTCGTCCGCGCGGCGCTCGGTCATCGAGCAGTGCGCCCCGAGCTTGTGCCAGTCTCCCGGCGCATAGCGCTTGCCCTCGAGCGCGGCCTTGATCGAGCGGTGAACCAGCAGGTCGGGATAGCGCCGTATGGGCGACGTGAAGTGCGTGTAGGACTCGTAGGCGAGCCCGAAATGCCCGACGTTGTCCGGACTGTACACCGCCTGCTTCAGCGAACGCAGCATGACCGTCTGCAGCAACTGCGCATCGGGCCGGTCCTTCGCGCGCTCGAGGACTTTCGCATAGTCCCGTGCGTGCGGCGTGTCGCCGCCGCCGAGGCTCAATCCGAAACCCTTCAGGAATTCGCGCAATGCCGAGAGTTTCTCGGGCGTCGGCCCCGCGTGGATGCGGTACGGCACCGGATGGCCGCGTTCCCGCAGAAAATCCGACGCGCAGACGTTCGCGGCCAGCATGCATTCCTCGATCACGCGGTGCGCATCGTTGCGGTGGACCGGCACGATGCGTTCGATCTTGCCGCGCGCGTCGAACATCATGCGCGTCTCGATGGTTTCGAAATCGATCGCACCGCGCCGCGCGCGCGCGCGCGACAGCAGCCGGTAAAGACGATGGAGATCCCGCAGGTGCGGCAGCAGTTTCCTGTGCCCGCGCGCGGCGGCCGTCGCGCCTTCGTCCAGCATCGCGGCAACTTCGGTGTAGGTAAGCCGCGCGTGCGAACGCATGACTGCCGAGTAGAACGCGTAGCGCGCGATGCCGCCATTGGCATCGATCACCATGTCGCAGACGACGGCCAGCCGCTCGACGAGCGGATTGATCGAACACAGGCCGTTCGACAGCTTTTCGGGCAGCATCGGGATCACGCGCCGGGGAAAATAGACCGAATTGCCGCGATTCTCCGCCTCGCGATCGAGCGCGTCCCGGGG
>CAZMBS010000246.1:0-4789 GCA_964564295.1 uncultured Streptomycetaceae bacterium | reverse complement strand
CCTTGTGCACGGCGGTCACTTTCCGGCGACGCCTGCGCGCCCAGTCGAACGCGACGCGCGAGATGCGCTGGCATTGCCGCGCCGTCACTTTGCGGATCGCGATCGCCATATCCTCGGTCGGCATGAATTCGCCGCGGCCCATGAACATGTTGCGGTCGCCGTAGAAACCCTCGGTGCATTCACGGAAGATCACGAGATCGACCGGTTTGCCGGTGAGTCCGACGCCCATGCGTGACTTGGCCGGGCGGATGTTGGCGAAGAGATCGAGCTTCACGCGCAGTTCGCCCGACGGGTTGATGCCACCCTGTTCGCGGGGCGGATACTGCAGGTGGTCCACGGGCCCCAGGATGATTCCCGGCGCGTTTCGCGCCGCGTCCATCACGCGCTCCGGCAGCGTCGAGCCTTCGGATTTCAGCGTTTTCAGTCCGATGTCCTCGGTCTGCCACTCCAGGCCGAGTTTGAATTTCGCGTTGGCACGGTCCAGCACTGCGAGCGTCGCCTGCGTGATTTCGGGGCCGATGCCGTCGCCGGGCAATACGAGAATTTTCATGAATTTTCCTGGGGAATTTTCCTGACGTATGGCCTACAATCTTTTCATGTTTGCCGACAAATGAACAGGGCGGGGAAAACGGGACATGGCTGTGGTCGTTGCGCTGATCCGGTATCCGGTCAAGGGTTTCACGCCGGAGCCCTGCAACAGTATCGTCGTGCGCGCGGACGGCCGGGTCGAAGGCGACCGCGTGCTGAACTTCCGCTTCGCGGACGCGCCGGTCGCCGACGACGAATGGTGCCGCAAGTATCACGGCGTCGTGCTCGCGAACACGCCGGGACTCGCGCGGCTGCGCACTCAGTACGACCACGACAGGCAGCGCCTGCGCCTCACGCTCGGTGAGCGTGCGCTGGCCGATGATTCGGTGAACGGGTCGGGGCGGCAGCGCATCGTCGAGGCTTTGACCGAATTCGTGATGGGCCTGGACGAAAATCCGCTGCGCGGCTATCCGGGGCGCCTGCCGCTCAAGCTGGTCGGCGACGGCGTGACACCGCGTTATCAGGACAACAACGCCGGTCAGGTCACGCTGCACAGCCGCGAGACCATCGCGTCGGCGGCGGCTGCGCTGGGCGACCCCGGATTGTCCGAGCACCGTTTCCGCCACAACATCGTGATCGAAGGGGTGGAGGCCTGGGAGGAACAGAGCTGGATCGGCGGGCGGGTACGCATCGGCGGCGTCGAGATGGACGTGGTGATGCCCAAGACGCGCTGCCTCGCCACGCACGCCAATCCCGTCACCGGCCAGCGCGACCTGCAGGTCATGCAGGGGCTCATGCAGGGCTTCAGTCAGGCGCAATCGACGCTCGGTGTGGGCATGCTGACGCACGGCGCCGGCGGCGAGGTGAAAATCGGAGACGAGGTTGTTCTTCAGCAGCGCGCTTGACATGAATATCCGATACCCCTAACCTGATTCAACAGTGCGGTCGGGGGAGAGTTCGGTTCCGGGGAAACCGTCGGGATCGATACCGAAGGCGTAATCGCCCGAAATCGCTCAGGTCACAGTACCTGGGCCGCGGTAATCCCTGGAGAGGGTGATGCGCGCGAGGGCGCATCCCACCGAGGGGGCACGCGGGAAAATCCCGTAATCTCTCAGGTACCAGGACAGAGGGGCATGGCAACCGGATTGCCATGTCCCTTTTTGTTTTGGAGAACGGTTCATGCCCGAGAAAACCCCGTTGCACCCGACCCATGTTGCGTGCGGCGCGGACATGGTCGATTTCGGCGGCAGGCAAATGCCGTTGCATTCCGGCTCGCAAATTCAGGAGCATCAGGCCGTGCGCCGCAGCGCCGGCATGTTCGACGTGTCGCACATGCGCGTGGTCGACCTTGGCGGTCCCGGCGCGCACGACTGGTTGCGCCGCATCGTCGCCAACGACGTGGCGAAGCTGATCCCCGGCAAGGCACTTTACGGCTGCATGCTGAACGAGCATGGCGGCGTCGTCGACGACCTCATCGTTTATTCTCTTGGAGCCGGGCGCTACCGGGCGGTGGTCAATGCGGCCACCGCGGAGAAGGATCTGGCATGGATGCGAAAGACCGCTGAATCCGCGACGGCGACGGTGGAAATCGCCTGTCCGCCGATGGTCGCGATGATCGCCGTGCAGGGCCCCCGGGCGCGCGAGCTGCTCGGGTTCGCATTGCCCGAAGCTGCGGCGGCAATCATGGCCCTGAAGCCGTTTTCCGCGACAACCGCCGGCGACTGCTTCATTGCGCGCACCGGCTATACCGGTGAGGACGGTTGCGAAGCGGTCTTGCCGTCCTCCACGGCCGCCGCGTTCTGGAACGCGCTGCGGGAGGCGGGCGTGATGCCCTGCGGTCTCGGCGCCCGCGACACGTTGCGGCTGGAGGCCGGCATGAACCTTTACGGTCAGGACATGGACGAGACCGTGAGCCCGCTTGAATCCGGACTCGCGTGGACCGTCGATTTCGGCGCGGGTCGGGAATTCATCGGACGCGCGGCCCTCGACGAGCAGATCCGGCGCGGTGGCCTGCGCGAGATGGTCGGGCTGGTGCTGCTCGACAAGGGTGTCATGCGCAGCCACTACACAGTCGAGACCCGGTTCGGGCGCGGCGAAGTCACCAGCGGCACTTTTTCGCCGACGCTGGGGCGCTCGATCGCGCTTGCCCGCGTGCCGGCGGGCGTTACCGAAGGCATGGATGCGTCGGTGGACCTGCGCGGACGCCCCGCGCGCGCGCGCATCGTCAGGCACCCCTTCGTCCGCAACGGAAAGTCACTGGTCGAAAAAGCAATCGGAGCGCAGGCGACACCATGAGCAAGAACAATCTGACGATGCCGGACATCAACGTAGATTCCTTCGTGGCGCGCCATGTCGCACCGCGCGAGCAGGAGATTCGGGAAATGCTCGAGGCAGTGGGCCAGCCTTCGGTCGAGAGCCTGGTCGACGCAATCGTCCCCGCTGCGATACGCGTGCACGAGGATCTTGCGTTGCCGGCCGCGCTGGGCGAGGAGGAGGCGCTGCGCGCGCTCGAGCGGATCGCCGCTGAAAACCGGGTGTTCAGGAGCTACATCGGCATGGGTTACTACGGCACCCACACGCCGCGCGTGATCCAGCGCAACGTGCTCGAGAATCCGGCCTGGTACACGGCTTACACGCCCTACCAGTCGGAAATTTCGCAGGGCCGTCTCGAGGCGCTGATCAATTTTCAGACCATGGTATGCGACCTGACGGGCATGGATGTCGCCAATGCCTCGCTGCTCGATGAGGCGAGCGCGGCCGCGGAAGCGATGGCGCTCGCGCGTCGCGCAGCGAAGAGCAAATCGCGGCTGTTCTTTGTTTCCGCCGATTGCCATCCCCAGACCATCGAAGTGCTGCGCACGCGGGCGGAACCGCTGGACATCGAAATCGCTGTCGGAGACGACCGCGAAGCGCTCGTCGTGGACGCGTTCGGGCTGCTGCTGCAGTACCCTTGCTCGACCGGCGATCTGCGCGATTACAGCGCGGTCGCGGCGGCCGCGAAAGCGCGCGGCGCCGTGGTGGTGGCCGCAGCCGACCTGCTTGCGCTGACGCTGATCCGCAGCCCCGCGGAGTGGGGTGCCGAAGTGGTTATCGGCAGTTCGCAGCGTTTCGGTGTGCCGCTCGGTTTCGGCGGGCCGCACGCCGCTTTTTTCTCCTGTAAAAACAATCACATGCGGTCAATGCCCGGCCGCCTTGCCGGAGTTTCGATCGATGCGCTGGGCGCGCCGGCGTTCCGGCTGACGCTGCAGACCCGCGAGCAGCACATCCGGCGTGACAAGGCGACGTCGAATATTTGCACCGCCCAGGTGCTGCTCGCGGTCATGGCCGGAATGTACGCCGTCTATCACGGTCCGGTGGGACTCAGGCGCATCGCGCAGCGCGTGCACCGGCTGACGACGGTGATGGCGGCGGGACTGCGCGGCGCGGGTTTCGCGGTAAACGAGCGCTACTTCGACACACTGTCCGTTCGCGGCGTCGATGCCCCGCGCATTCACACCGCCGCACGCGAGCGCGGGATCAATCTGCGCGATCTCGGCGCGAACGGGGTCGGGATGTCGCTCGACGAGACGTCAACGCCGGAGGATGTGCAAAGCCTGCTCGCGCTGTTTGGCGTCGGCAAGCGCTTTGCCGAACTCGCCGCTTCGGCTGCCGATGCGATTCCGGCCGGCATGGTGCGTGTCTCGCCCTATCTCGCCCATCCGGTATTCAATTCCCACCACTCCGAGCACGCGATGTTGCGCTATCTGCGCGAGCTCGCCGACAAGGACCTTGCGCTCGATCGCACGATGATCCCGCTGGGTTCGTGCACGATGAAGCTGAACGCGACCGCCGAGATGATCCCCGTGACTTGGCCGCAGTTTGCCGCGCTGCATCCGTACGCTCCCGCCGAACAGGCTGAGGGCTACCGCCGGCTGATCGAGAGTCTCGAAGGAATGCTGGCCGAGTGCACCGGCTACGATGCCGTGAGCCTTCAGCCCAACTCCGGCGCTCAGGGCGAGTATGCGGGGCTGCTCGCGATCCGGGCCTACCATCGGGCGCGCGGCGAGGGCCGCCGCGACGTTTGCCTGATTCCCGAGAGCGCGCACGGCACCAATCCGGCGAGCGCGCAGATGTGCGGAATGAAGGTCGTCGCGGTGCGCTGCGACGCGGGCGGCAACGTCGATCTCGTTGACCTGCGGGCCAAGGCCGCGCAGCACGCCGATCGCCTTGCCGCGTTGATGATCACCTATCCTTCGACGCACGGCGTATTCGAGGAGGCCGT
>CAZMBS010000245.1:0-4874 GCA_964564295.1 uncultured Streptomycetaceae bacterium | reverse complement strand
CGTAGATCGTGTCGAACGCGAGCGAGGATTTTCCCGAACCCGACAGTCCGGTGATCACGACGAGCCGGTTGCGCGGCAGGTCGAGATTGACGTTCTTCAGGTTGTGGGTGCGCGCGCCGCGGATGCGGATGCCGTCCGCCGCGCGCGCCGTCCCCGGTTCCCCCTCCGGGGCGGCGGGCTTGATGGGGATGACGTTGTGCCCCGCGCCCGGGCCGGCGCGCGTGCTGGTGTGAGAGGAATCCGCAGCCACGACGTTATCGAGTAAAAGGGCTCGCGAGAAAGATAACCTGCTACTATAGCGCACCCAATCGCAGTTTCCCAGTTCGTTTTATCCCCATGTCGAACCGCATGAATCCGGACGAGTTGCGCGCGTCGATGGCACTCGCCGCGATATTCGGACTGCGGCTGCTCGGCATGTTCGTAATTCTGCCGGTGTTCGGCCTGTATGCGGAAACGCTGCCGGGCGGAAACGACCTCACGCTCGTGGGGATCGCGATCGGCGCCTACGGACTCGCGCAGGCCGTTCTGCAAATTCCGTTCGGCTGGTGGTCGGATCGCGCCGGCCGCAAGCGCGTGATCTACATCGGACTCGGCATATTCGCGGGCGGCAGTTTCATTGCGGCGGGCGCAGCCGACATCATCATGGTGATCGTCGGCCGCGTCCTGCAGGGCGCGGGCGCCATATCGGCGGTGGTCATCGCGATGACGGCGGATCTCACGCGCGAAGAGCAGCGCACCAAGGCGATGGCGATCATCGGATCCACGATCGGGGCGGCGTTTGCGGTGTCGATCGGAGCCGGGCCCTGGCTCGCGCAGGAAATCGGCGTGCCGGGAATATTCGCGGCCACCGGCGTGCTCGCGCTCGCGGCGTGTTTCGTCGTCTGGCGCCTGGTTCCGGACGTGCCCCTCGCACCGCGGCCGCCCGCGGGGCGCGGGTGGGACGATTTTTGCGCGGTGCTCGCGCACCCGGAACTCGCGCGCCTCAATTGGGGTGTTTTTGCGCTGCACGCGGTGCTGATGTCGCTATTCGTCGCGGTGCCGTTCGCGCTGCGCGACGCCGGGCTGCGCCCCGCCGATCACTGGCAGGTATACGTGCCGGTAATGCTGGCGTCGTTCGTGCTGATGCTGCCCGCGGTGCTGGGGCGGGACGACCCGCGACGCAGCCATCAATGGTTCGTCGCTGCGGTTGCCGCGCTGCTGGCGGCGCAGGCGGCAATGCCGTGGCTCATGAGCGATGCATGGGTGATCGCGTTTTTTCTGCTGCTGTTCTTCACGCCGTTCAACGTGCTGGAGGCCATGCTGCCCGCGCTGACCTCGCGCCTCGCGCCGGCGGACGCGAAAGGTGCCGCGATCGGCGTCTACAGCAGCATCCAGTTTTTCGGCACCTTCCTCGGGGCAGCGGCCGGTGGATTTCTGTACGGGCGCTGGGGAGTGGCAGGCATCGTGACGTTCGGCACGCTGCTGCTCGCGATCTGGCTTGCGCTCGCGTTCGGCATGAAAATGCCCGGGCCGGCTTCGGGCGCGGCGCGTTGAGCCGCGGGCTGCGCGCGGTTACGCAGTGGACAATGCGGAGCGGTTGCGCGGACAATAGCGGATTACTTCAAGGAGAAGCGGCATGGCTTCGGTCAACAAAGTCATCCTGATCGGCAATCTCGGGGCGGATCCGGAAACGCGCTACCTGCCGAGCGGCGATGCGGTAACCAACATCCGCATTGCGACGACCGAGCAGTTCAAGGACAAAGGCGGGGAAAAACAGGAACATACCGAGTGGCACCGCATCGCGTTCTTCGGCCGCCTTGCCGAGATCGCGGGCGAATATCTCAAGAAGGGCTCGCCGGTGTACGTCGAAGGCCGCATCCGCACCCGGAAATGGCAGGACAAGGAGGGCCAGGACCGGTACTCCACCGAAATCGTTGCCGACCGCATGCAGCTGCTCGGCGGCCGGGGCGGCGGGGCGGAAAGCATGCCGCGCGAGCCTGCCGCAGCTTCGGCCGGAGGCGGCGCGAAGCCGGCGCCCCAGAAGAAGGGCGGCGGCTTCGATCAGATGGACGACGATATACCGTTCTGAGCCTGCACCGATCCCGCAATTCGGGATCCGGAGCCGCGGTGGGCGATTACTCTGGCAAGCGCCGCGGACGCGATTCGGCTCTGCGCGTTGTCCGCACGGCTCGTCAGAATGACGGGCACGCGGGCACCCATCACGACGCCGGCAGCCACGGATTGTGCAAGGTAGACGAGCGACTTGTACAGGATGTTTCCGGCCTCCAGCGTCGGCACGACCATGATGTCGACGGCGCCGCTGACCGTCGAGCGGATGCCCTTGATTCGGGCGGCTTCTGCCGAAATCGCGTTGTCGAATGCGAGCGGCCCGTCCACCACGCAATCCGGAAATTCCCCGCGCGCCGCCATGTCGCGCAGCGCCGCTGCGTCGCCCGTGGAGGGAATCGCGGGGTTGACCGTTTCCACGGCGGACAGGATGGCGATGTGCGGCAGCGCGGTGCCCAGCGCATGCGCGACGTCGATGGCATTGCGCACGATATCGACCTTGACCTTGAGATCGGGCGCGATATTCACGGCGGCATCCGTCACGAGCAGCAGCCGGTCGTGCCCGGGTACATTCATCGCGAATACGTGCGATAGCCGCCTGCCGGTGCGCAGCCCCGACTGCCGGGCTACGACGGCGCCCATGAGTTCGTCGGTGTGCAGACTGCCTTTCATCAGTGCATGCACGCGGCCCTCCCGCGCAAGTTCGGCCGCGTGCCGCGCGCTGTCCCCGGGCGCCGTGATGTCTTCCATCGCGCAATCCGCGATGTCCAGGCCCTCGCGTTCGGCGAGTCGCAGGATCGCGTCGCGCGGGCCGACCAGTATCGGTTCGAGCAGACCCGCGGCGCGCGCTTCGAGCGCGCCGGCCAGAGCGTCGCGGCTGCACGGATAGACGATCGCGGTCGGCATCGCGCCACAGGCGCGGGCGCGGTCGACAAGCGCGGCGGACTTTTCGTAGGACATCGGGCTGGGCTCCGGGGCTGATTGTGCCGACTATCGACCCGCCGCGCCATGGCCCCGGCGCGGCGCAGCTTGCATTTCCGTCGGGGCGGCCCCATATGTGAGAAACCGACTGTAACTGATTCAGGTATAATCACTTTTCGTGTTTCAGAGGAAGCCATGCCGATCTACGAATACCGCTGCAGCGCCTGCGGTTTCCAGAAGGAATTTCTGCAACGCATGAGCGATGCGCTGCTCACCGACTGCCCGGAATGCGGGAAGTCGGCGCTTGAAAAAATGGTGACGGCAGCCGGATTTCAGTTGAAGGGCAGCGGGTGGTACGCGACCGATTTCAAGAATAGCGGCGCCGCAGCCAAAAAAACCACGGAGAAGGCGTCCGATGGCGGCAAAGCCGAATCCGGCGGAGCCGATGGCGCGAAATCCGAAACTGCCAAAGCCGACAACAGCAAGTCCGGGGACAAGGCCGCCGGAAGCGGCAAACCAGCGGAATCCGCCGCCAAGCCTGCCGCATCGACGAGTGGCGCCGGCGCCAGTCCGGCGTGACGTCGCATCCGGATTCCGGACACGGCTGCGCGCCCGGAATCCGCTCCCAGCGCAACCCTTTGCGTTTGCCGTTCCGGAGCGGACCCGCGCGGGTTTGCACCGTCGCGTCGCGTACTCCGGGATTTAACCGTAATCGTTGTAGTTGAACATGCCGAAAAAGACCGTACTGAAGCGCTATTTCCTGACCGGACTCGTGATCTGGGTGCCGCTCGTCATTACGCTGTGGGTGCTGAATTTCCTGGTGTCCACGATGGACCAGTCGTTGCTATTGCTGCCCGAGTCGTTTCGCACCGAGAACTGGGTCGGCCGGCACATTCCCGGGATGGGCGTATTGCTGACCCTGCTCGTGGTGTTCGGCACCGGGCTGCTCGCGGCAAACTTCATCGGTCAGAAGCTCGTGGCGTTCTGGGACGGCCTGCTCGCGCGCATCCCGGTCGTGAATTCGATCTACAACGGTGTGAAGCAGGTGAGCGACACGCTGTTTTCCGGATCGGGACACGCGTTTCGCAAGGTGCTGCTCGTGCGTTACCCGCATCCGGAGGCCTGGTCGCTTGCGTTCCAGACCAACGTGCCCGCGGGACTTGCCGGACACTGGCCCGAGGAGCATGTCGCGGTGTTCATACCGACCACGCCGAGCCCGGTCAACGGTTTCTATTTTTACGTCCGGAAACGGGATGTGATCGAACTCGACATGAGCGTCGACGACGCGCTGAAGTACATCGTTTCCATGGGCGTGGTTTCCTCGAACAGCAACGGGCGCAAGGCCGACATGCGTGTCGCGCAACGCGCGGCGGCCCCGGCCGCGCGCGCAGCCAACGAGTAGCGCCGGATCGAACATAACCTGATGTTTTTGAACAACAATGCGTAGTCACTATTGCGGGCGCGTCCAGCGCGATCTGCTGGACCAGGTCGTTACGCTGTGCGGCTGGGTGCACCGTCGCCGCGATCACGGTGGCGTGATCTTCGTCGACCTGCGGGATCGCGAGGGGCTCGTGCAGATCGTCTGCGATCCGGACAGCCCCGAAACATTTCAGGTTGCGGACGCGTTGCGCAACGAGTTCGTGATCCGGGTGTCCGGCAAGGTGCGCCGCCGGCCCGAAGGCACGGTCAACGCCAATCTCGTGAGCGGCGAAGTGGAAGTGCTCGCGCAGCGCATCGAGATTCTCAATGCGTCGCTCACGCCGCCGTTTCTGATGGACGACGAGCGCCTGTCGGAAAACGTGCGGCTGGAATACCGTTTTCTCGATCTGCGCCGGCCGCAGATGCAGAAGAACCTGCGGCTGCGCTACGGCGTGGCGATGGCGGTGCGACGCTTTCTCGACCCCCAC
>CAZMBS010000244.1:0-4889 GCA_964564295.1 uncultured Streptomycetaceae bacterium | reverse complement strand
CAGCGCCTCGGTGTAATTCCCCGCGAGCACAAGCTTGGCGAACGCGCGCGAGCCGGTGACGTTGGTGCGCTCGCCGACGTTGACGAACAGCGAATCGTCGCCGATGTTGAGCGGCTCGAGACCCGACAGGCGCGTGCGCTTTTCGATCACCGGCACCGCGCCCGGCGGCAGGCCGCGCACCGTGTCGGCGATGGCCCGGATGTGCGCCGGCGTGGTGCCGCAGCATCCGCCGACCACGTTGAGGAAGCCGCTCTCCGCGAACTCGCGCAGGAACGCCGCCGTTTCCTCGGGCAGCTCGTCGTAGCCCCCCGGCGCCAGCGGATTCGGCAGCCCGGCGTTCGGATAGGCGCAGACATGCGTGTCGGCGACACGCGCCAGTTCCTGGATGTAGGGGCGCATGAGCTTCGCGCCGAGCGCGCAGTTGAGACCGATGGTCAGCGGTCTCGCGTGGCGCACCGCGTTCCAGAAC
Source organism: uncultured Streptomycetaceae bacterium (assembly GCA_964564295.1). Lineage (GTDB taxonomy): Bacteria > Pseudomonadota > Gammaproteobacteria > Burkholderiales > SG8-41 > CAZMBS01. The sequence goes on along the minus strand of CAZMBS010000244.1, from coordinate 4,420 downwards.
GCCTCGGGGGTTTGCCCCGAGAGCGTGCGCCCGGATGCGTCGGTGATCGTGCCGGAGATCATGAGCGGCACGCGCGCGCCGATTTTCTCGAAATGGCGGTCGATCGCGAACAACGCCGCCTTGGCGTTCAGCGTGTCGAACACGGTTTCGACGAGCAGCAGGTCGGCGCCGCCTTCGAGCAGTCCCTCCACCGCCTCGGCGTACGCCTCCACGAGCTGATCGAAATTCACGTTGCGCGCGCCGGGATCGTTGACATCGGGCGAAATCGACGCGGTGCGCGCGGTGGGGCCGAGTGCGCCCGCGACAAATCGTGGCCGCGACGGGTCGCGCGCCTCGAACGTGTCGGCCAACGCGCGCGCGAGACGCGCGCCCTCGACGTTCAATTCGCGCACCACGTGCTGCAGGTGATAATCCGACTGTGCGAGCGACGTGGAATTGAAGGTGTTGGTTTCGATGATGTCGGCACCCGCGGCGAGATACTGCTCGTGTATTTCACGAATGATCGCGGGCTGGGTCAGCGTCAGCAGGTCGTTGTTGCCCTTCAGGTCGTGCGCAAACGTCGCGAATCGCTCGCCGCGGTAATCACGTTCCGTGAGCTTGTATCTCTGGATCATCGTGCCCATCGCGCCGTCCATCACGAGGATGCGGTCGCGGAGCAGCGAGTCCAGTCGGGCGGTGCGGTGCTGGTTCATGGCGATGGATGCGTCGGCGCGCGGGAAAGCGCGGTGGGCATGTTCAAAAAGGGCGCGATTTTATCATGAAAATCAACGCTTAAGGTCATGTTTTGCTGTCCATCTGCGCGGCAGAATCTTATAATCCGCCCTCCGATTCCTGGAGTCGCGACGATGAAACATTTCGAACCGAAGGAGGCACACGCCTTCCTCAGGAAAAATCCGAACACCGTATTCGTGGACTGCCGCAGCGAGATGGAATATCTGTTCGTCGGTCATCCCGTGGGCGCGATTCTCGTGCCGTGGAACGACGGGCCGAACTGGGAAATCAATCCCGATTTCGTCGCGCACGTGAAAAAAGCGGCGAGCGTCGACCGGCCGATCGTGCTGATCTGCCGCAGCGGCAACCGCTCGCTCGACGCGGGACGAGCGCTGGAGGAGTCCGGGTTCACGCAGGTGTTCAACGTCCTGCACGGCTTCGAGGGCGAACTCGACGAAAACCATCACCGCGGCTCGAAGAGCGGCTGGCGCTTCGACGGCCTGCCGTGGGAACAGTGCTAGCTCATCCCAGCGCGACGCCAAGCAGATTCCCGATGCCGTAGGTCACCGTTCCTGCCGCGGCGCCGATCGCGAGCATGCGGGCGCCGCCCGCGAGCGCGCCGCGGCCGGTGAACAACGACAACGTCGCCCCGACACCGAACAGCGCGACCGCCGTCAGGGCAATCGACGACCCGAGGCGCGCGGGACCGGCGAGAAAGAGGAACGGGAGCAGCGGCACCACCGCGCCGGCGGAAAACGACATGAAAGAAAAGGCGGCTGCTCCCCACGGCGACCCGAGGTCGTCGGGATTGAGCCCCAGTTCCTCGCGCGCAAGCGCATCGAGCGCCCGGTCGGGGTCGGCAATGAGCGCCTGCGCCATGCGCGTCGCCTCCGCCTTCGTCACGCCGCGCGCCGCGTAGATGAGCGCGAGTTCCTCTGCCTCCGCCTCCGGATACTGATCGAGCTCCTCACGCTCGAGCGCGATCTGGTATTCGAACATCTCGCGCTGGGAACGCACCGACACGTATTCGCCCGCCGCCATCGAAAACGCGCCGGCGACGAGCCCCGCGACGCCGGTCAGCAGAACGATCCGGCTGTCGGCGGTTGCGCCGGCAACACCCATGATGAGGCTTGCGTTGGAAATAAGGCCGTCGTTCGCGCCGAACACCGCCGCGCGCAGATTGCCGCCCGAGCCGACGCCGCGATGCCGGTGCCCGAGTTCGCTGTGGTGCACGGGATCGTGATGTCCCGGCATGCCTTTGGCGTAGATCGCCATGCCGCGCACCTTCGTGGCGGCAAGCACGGCGCGCATCCGGTACGCGCCGAAGCGCCGCACGAGCGCAGCCACCGTCCTCGTCCGCGCATCGGGCGTGAACTGCTCCGGCACGGCAGCGCCGGCCTTGCGCGCCTGCGCCGCCCACAGCGCCGCCTGTTTGTCGGCTTCGCCCGCGAGTTCCGTGAACAGCGCTTCGCGCGCGCTGCCGGCCTCGGTGGACGCCACCACGCGATAGAGATACGCGGAGCGCTTTTCCTCGCGCCAGCTTTCAAGATGATTCATTGGCGGCCCCGTGCCCACCGCGCGACGCAACATGGAGATACGCCAGCCAGCACAGCCCTCCGGCAAGCAGCAGCCCGGCCATGGCGCAGGCCAGCGTGTGATCCGCATGCGAAACGAGCGGCGACAGGCCTGCCGCAAGCACGCCGTTGGAGAAACTCTGGACCGAACCCTGCAGCGACGAAGTCATGCCGCGATTGTGCGGGAACAGGTCGAGCGCGAGCAACGTCACGCTGGGCATGACCATGGCCATGCCGGTCGTATAGACCATGAGCGGCAGCACCGACCAGGGCAGCCGGGGCTCGGCGAGCGCGCTGTAGGCCAGATTGAATGCCGCGGCGGCCAGCATGATGCCGTAGCCGAAGCGCACCGTCTGCCGGGACGTGCGTCGCCCCGCGAGCCGGCCCGATATCCACGCACCGAACATGATCCCCACGACGCCGGGAAGAAAGAGCCATGCGAACTGCGTCGATTCGAGCCGGAGCAGGCCGTACGCGAACGCCGGCGCGGACAGGATGTAGATGAAGAACCCGCCGAAATTCAATGCGACCACCAGGCATAACAGCACGAGCCGCGGGCTGCGGATCAGCATCGCGTAATTGCGCAGGATCGGGCCGAACGAAAACGGCTGGCGTTTCGCGGGCGGCAGTGTCTCGGGCAGGCGTGCCTGGCAGCAGAGATACAGCGCCGCGCCATACACGGCGAGAAATCCGAACACGGCCTGCCAGCCGAACCACGACTGCAGGAGTCCGCCGACCACCGGCGCGAGCGCGGGCGCGATGCCGAAGATCATCGTGACCGTCGACATGAGGCGCTGGGCGTCGTGTCCAGCGAAACTGTCCCGGATGATCGCGCGCGCCACGATGATGCCGGCGCCGGCCGACATGCCCTGCAGTCCACGCAGCAGCAGGAGCTGCGTGAAGTCCTGCGCGAGCGCGCAACCGAGCGAGCTCAGAAAATAGAACACGAGGCTCACGAGCACGACCGGGCGCCGCCCGAAGGAGTCCGAAAGCGTGCCGTGAAACAGCGACATCACCGCGAACGGCAGCATGTAGGCCGTCAGCGTCCACTGCATCTGCGTCGGCGTTGCCGAGAGGTCCTGCGCGATCGCCGGGAACGACGGCATGTAGGTGTCGATCGAGAACGGGCCGATCATCGACAGTGCGGCAAGCAGTGCGGCAAGCAGGGTCGGGGACGCGGGGGCGCGTGACAAAAGCGTTGGCCTCATTTCGCGCATGCCCGCCGGAACAATGGCGGCAATCGCTGCAGGCGAATCAGTGACGGGCCATCAGTGTAGCAGTCCCGGCCGCGTCGTTACGATGATCGGCCGCCCGGGACACCACCGGCGCGGTTACAGCGCGTGGTACAACCGCCGCGGGTGCCGTCGCTGCGCCGAACGCGGACTTCCCCGGGTTTTGCGAACACATTCGACAGGTGTAATGATGATATCGGAGGTGTCAAACGGGAAGGCGGAAATTCACGGCGGAATTCGAGCGTGAGGCGGTTCGGCTGGCGAGTCGGTGGACAGAATCAGTTAGTTTAGTTAAACTAACCCCGATCATTCGAGGAGCCGGCACCATGGATACCGTCAACATTCACGAGGCGAAAACGCATCTGTCGCGGCTGGTCGAAGCGGTGGCGGCCGGCTCGGAGATCATCATCGCCAAGAACGGCGTGCCGCGCGCGAAACTGGTTTCGCTCGGGACAGTCCGTCCGCTCAAATTCGGCGTGCTGAAAGGGAAGATCCGTTATCCGGATGACTTCGATGCGCCGCTGCCCGACGAAGTGCTCGGCCGGTTCGAGGGACGGCGGCAGAAATGAGGCTGCTGCTCGATACGCATATTTTTCTCTGGATGCTTGACGATTCGCCCAGGCTCTCGCGCCACGCGCGGGACTTGATGACCACGCCCGGCGCGGAGTGTTTCGTGTCGGCGGTCAGCTTCTGGGAGATTGCGATCAAGGCAGGCCTGCGTCGCAGCGCGTTCCGTGTGGACGTTGGCCGCCTTGTCGCGGGCGCCCGCGCGACAGGCCTGAAGCTCCTGTCCTTCGAGCCCGATCACGCTGTGCGGGTCGCGCGGCTCCCGAAACATCACGCCGACCCATTTGACCGCGCGCTCGTCGCCCAGGCGCTTTGCGAGCCGCTGACACTGCTGAC
>CAZMBS010000243.1:0-4916 GCA_964564295.1 uncultured Streptomycetaceae bacterium | reverse complement strand
GCATCCGCACCTACAATTTCCCGCAGGGCCGCGTGACCGACCACCGCATCAACCTCACGCTGTACAAGATCGCGCAGATCATGGACGGCGACCTCGACGAGCTCGCGTCGGCGCTCGCGGCCGAGCACCAGGCCGAGCAGCTCGCGCAGCTCGCGGAAGACACGCAGTCCGCGTGAGCGGCGACAACCGCACGGAAGACACGCTGACCGTGGGCGCGGCGCTTGCCGCCGCGCGGCGCAAACTGGACGCCGTCGACGCGCGCGTATTGATGTGCCACGTGCTTGCGCGCGATGCCGGGTACCTGATCGCGCACGACGCCGACCCGCTCGATGCCGCGCAATGCGCGGCGTTCGCGGGCCTCGTGGCGCGCCGCGCGGCAGGCGAGCCGGTCGCGTACTTGACGGGCGAGCGCGAATTCCACGGCCGACCGTTCCGGGTGACGCCCGACGTGCTCGTTCCGCGCCCGGAAACCGAGTTGCTGGTCGACTGGGCGTTGGAAGTGCTGCCGGCCGACCGGCCCGCGCGCGTGCTCGACCTCGGCACCGGCAGCGGCTGCGTCGCGCTGAGCATCGCCCTTGCGCGACCGCGCGCGAGCGTGGTCGCGGTCGACCGCTCGGCGGCGGCGCTGGCGGTCGCGACAGAAAACGCGCGGCGCCTCGGCGCGGCAAACGTCACATTGCGCGAAAGCGACTGGTTCCGCGCAGTGGGCGGCGAATCGTTCGACGTCATCGTGTCGAATCCGCCTTACGTTGCAGCGGGTGATCCGCATCTCGCGCGCGGCGACTTGCGCTACGAGCCGGCGCTGGCGCTTGCCGCCGGCGCGGACGGCCTCGACGCCATCCGTATCATCGTTGCCGAAGCAGCGCGTCACCTGAATCCCGGCGGATGGCTCGCGCTGGAACACGGCCACGATCAGGCGGCACGTTGTCGCGCGCTGCTCGGCGCGGCAGGGCTCCAGCACATCGCATCGCGCCGAGACCTTGCGGGTATCGAGCGGATCGCTTGCGGGAAGTTGGATTTGCAACATCCGCGATGAGCGGCCGCGATATGCACCTGAGCTTCGGCACTGCCTGTCCTGCTTCGGCTATCGCGCGAGAGCGCCATGGCGGTGCTCGGGTTGACGTCACCGTGCAAATGGCGCTAAACTAATACCTGATAAAGTTGCTCGGGTATAGGAGAATATCGTGTCAATTCAAGACGTTATCAAAGATCAGGTGACCAAGAACAAGGTCGTGCTGTACATGAAGGGCTCGCCGGATTTTCCGCAGTGCGGGTTCTCATCGAACGCGGTTCAGATCCTGCGCGCGTGCGGCATCGAGGAATTCGCGTCGGTCAACGTGCTCGAGAATCCGGAAATCCGGCAGGGCATCAAGGAATTCGCGAACTGGCCGACGATCCCGCAGCTCTATGTGAACGGCGAATTCGTCGGAGGCTCCGACATCATGATGGAAATGTACAAGAGCGGCGAACTCGCGAAGGTGCTGCAGGGCTGAACGGTTTCGCGCGTCGCTGAAAAAGGCCGCCCGGTGCGGCCTTTTTCGTTTGTGGCACGGCTATGCACGACGCCGCGGAACGGACTACGATGGAGCCCTTCCGGTAGTCCGGACAAGGAGCGAGCGATGCGGAATCTTCCGGCGCAAGTTGCGTCGATTGCGGTGGCAACGGTGCTGTCGACCGCCGCCGCGTACGCGCAGGCTGCTACGGCGGCCCCGACCTCCAGCCCGGCCTATCCGGCGCGGCCGATCCGCATCATGGCGGGCTTTTCGGCGGGCAGCACCGTGGATATTCTCGCGCGCATCGTCGGCCAGAAGTTGAACGAGGCCTGGGGCCAGCCGGTAATCGTCGACAACCGGCCCGGCGCCGCGGGCGCCATCGCGTCGAACATCGTGGCGAGCGCGAATCCCGACGGACATACGCTTCTCTCGGTATCCGCGGGCCACGCAGTGAGCGCCGCGCTCTACCCCAATCTGCCGTACGACACGTTGACTGCGTTTGCCGGCATCACGTCGCTCGCAAACGTGCCGAGCATCCTCGTGGTTTCGCCGGCGAGCGGCATCAAGTCGGTGAAGGACCTCATCGCCGCCGCGAAAGCCAAATCCGGCGCGCACAATTTTTCATCGCCGGGCATCGGCAGCGCGAATCACCTGTCCGGCGAGCTCTTCAAGAGCCTCGCGGGCGTCGACGTGACGCACGTGCCGTACAAGGGCATACCGGAGGCGCTGACCGCCGCGGCGTCGAACGTCGTGCTGTACAACCTTTCGCCGGTCGTGAACGTGCTGCCGCTCGCGAAAAGCGGCCGCGTCGTCGCGCTCGCCACGTCGACCGGCAAGCGCGCCGCCGCGATGCCGGATCTGCCGACCATCGCCGAAGCGGGCGTTCCCGGCTACGTGTTCGATCCGTGGTTCGGCCTGCTGACGACGGCGAAGACGCCGAAACCGCTGATGGCGAAGCTCAACGCCGAGGTCGTGCGCATCCTCGCACTGCCGGACGTAAAGGATCGTCTCGTCGCGCTCGGCGCCGAGCCGATTCCCGTCACGCCGGAAAAATTCGACGCGCACATCCGCGCCGAAGTCGCAAAATTTCGCAAGCTCGCGAAAGACGCGAACATCAAGGTCGACTGACCCCGCCCGCCGCGGCTAGCGCGGCAATCTCACCGCGAGTTCCTGCGCGAGCAGCATGAACGCGATCGCGCCCAGCGCGTACTTGAGCCAGCGGCGATAGGTCGCCGCATCGATGCGGCTGCGGATGTTCGCGCCGTAGAGCGTGGTGAGCGCGCCGACGGCGGCGAGCGGCAGCGTCGCGAGCCACGTGCCCGCGGAAACGCCCCCCGCGGCCGACAGTACGACGAGCTGCGTCGTCTTGCCCGTAATGAAGCAGATGTTGAGACCCTGCACCAGCGCCGAAGGCGCGAGACCGATGCCGAGGTAGTAGACGATGAGCGCCGGCGCCGCGATGTTGGCGGTGCCTTCGGACAGTCCCGCCGCGATGCTGAACGGCAGCGCGAACGGACGGGCATGCGCGCGCAGCAACGGCCAGTCGCCGCGCCCGATCCAGTCGATCACGAGATACGCGCTGATCATCAGCGCGAGCAGCAACGCGTACGGAAACGCCGGGTACGCGACAAACAACTGCGTGCCCATCGCCGCGCCCGCGAGCATGCCGATCGGCATCACCCAGAACCGCGCGAGGATCGGGCCCAGCGGCCCGCTGCGCGCGGTGCTGACGAAAACGCAGGCGAGGCACGGCACGAGCACCATGATCACGGCCGTGCGCATGTCCGTGACGAGCGCGACGAGCGGTGTCGCGATCATCGGAAAACCGAGCCCCAGCGCGCCCTGCGAGATGCCGCCGAGCGCGACCGCGAACACGATCCACGCGATGATCTCCCACGACAGGGTTTCCAGCCCGGGCATGCCGCGCTATCCCCGCGCCACGTCCGCCGATTCGCGTGCAATCGCGCGCGCGGCGACCTCGGCGATGTGTACGGCGTTGCGCCCAGCGCCCTGTTCGATCTGTTCGCGGCAACTGTATCCGCTGGCCACCACAAGCGTTTCCGGCGCGACGCGGCGCACCGCCGGGAGCAGTCCGGCTTCACCGACGGCAATGGACACCGGGTAGTGCCGGGGATGAAAGCCGAACGAGCCCGCCATTCCGCAGCAGCTCGAAGTCACGAGTTCGGCTTCGACGCCCAGCCGCTTCAGCAGCGCCAGGTCGCTCGTCATGCCGCCGAGCACGGCTTTCTGGTGACAGTGGCCGTGCACGAGCGCCTTGCCGCCGACGGGATTCGGCCGCCAGTCGTCGTGCTGCAGCAGAAACGTGCTGAACAGCATCGTCTGACGGGACAGTTTCCGGGCCCGCTCGTCGTCCGGGAAGAGATTCAGCATTTCGTCGCGAAACACCGCGAGGCACGCGGGCTCGAGCCCGATGACCGGCACGCCCGCGCGGATGTCCGGTTCGAGCGCGTCGAGTGTTTCCTCCAGTTGCCGGCGCGCGGTGGCGAGCATGCCGAAGTCGTACAGCGGCCTGCCGCAGCACAAGGCTTTGCGCGGCACGTCGACCGTGTAGCCCAGCGATTCCAGCACACCAACCGCGGCGATCGCCGAATCCGGGCGAAAGTGATTGTTGAACGTATCGGCCCACAGAATCACGCGCTTGCGGTTGCCGACCGCCGCCTGCGGCCGGCCGAAAAACCACTGCCGGAACGTGCGCATCGCGAATCGCGGAATGTCGCGATGCGGAGAAATGCCGCCGATGAGTTTCGCCACCGCCGCGAGCCCCGGCGTCTGCGTCACGAAATTGACGATGCCCGGGGCGATCGACGCGAGCCGCGCCCAGCGATGGATGAGCCCCATCGTGTACGCCTGCCGCGGCCGCAGGCGGCCCGCGTAATGATGCGACAGGAATTCCGACTTGTAGGTCGCCATGTCGCAATGCGTCGGGCAATCGCTCTTGCAGCCCTTGCAGGCAAGGCACAGGTCGAGCGCCTCGCGCACTTCGTCGCTTTCCCAGCGCCGGGTGATCACGTCGCCCCGCAGCATTTCCGAGAACAGCCGCGCGCGGCCGCGCGTGGAATACCGTTCCTCGCCGGTCGCGCGGTAACTCGGGCACATCACGCCGCCTTCCAGCGATCGGCATTTTCCCATGCCGACGCAACGCTCCACCGCGCGCGTGAAGCCGGTGCCTTCGGCGCTCCGGAACGCGAAGTGCGTCGCCGGACGCCACGGCTTGTAGTCCGGGCCCAGCCGCAGATTCTCGTCGACGCGGTACGCGTCGATGACCTTTCCGGGATTCATTTTCCATTGCGGATCCCAGATGCGCTTGAACTCGCGGAAGGCCTCCATCAACTCGTCGCCGTACATCATCGGCAGGACTTCCGCGCGGCCCTGGCCGTCGCCGTGCTCGCCGGAGAGCGAACC
>CAZMBS010000242.1:0-4949 GCA_964564295.1 uncultured Streptomycetaceae bacterium | reverse complement strand
CGGTCATCACGCCCGGGCTCGACGTCACGGGGCGGTTCGCCAAGTCCGGCATACCCGCCGGCGTCGTGACCCGGTACCTCGCCGAGCACGGGATCATCGTGGAGAAGACCGGGCTCTATTCGTTTTTCATCATGTTCACGATCGGGATCACCAAAGGCCGGTGGAACACGATGGTGACCGAACTCCAGCAGTTCAAGGACGACTACGACAACAATCGCCCGCTGTGGCGCGTGATGCCGGAGTTCATCGAGAAGCATACGCTCTACGAAAAAATCGGCCTGCGGGACCTCTGCGATCAGATTCACGGGGTGTACAAGGCGAACGACGTGGCGCGGCTCACGACCGAGATGTACCTGTCGGACATGCAGCCTGCGATGAAGCCGGGTGACGCGTGGGCGCGCATGGCGCACCGCGAGATCGAACGCATCGAGATCGACGCGCTCGAAGGGCGCGTGACGAGCGTGCTGCTCACGCCGTATCCCCCCGGCATACCGCTGCTGATTCCGGGAGAACGGTTCAACGCGACCATCGTGCGTTACCTGCAGTTTGCGCGCGCGTTCAACCGGCAGTTCCCCGGTTTTGAGACCGACATACACGGCCTGGTCACCGAAAAGTCCGACAACGAGCTGCGCTATTTCGTCGATTGCGTGATCCCGGACAGGATATAAGTCCGTCTTTCCAGGAAGATTTTTCCGGTACCATGGTTCCGGTGTGGCACGTCGACAGCGTGATGCCGGGGGTGGTCTGGCCCGCGCTGCCCGGCGCGGATGCCGCGACGTTGCTGTCAGTCAGTTTTCATCTCGAATATTCCCAGTGGCTCGCCGCCGACGCATTGCGGGCGCGGCAGCTCGAGCAACTCGCGAACGTGGTCCGGCATGCGCGTGAGAGCGTGCCGTATTACCGGGACGCGTGGATTCGGCACGCCGCGGCAGGGGCTTTGACCTGGGAGGACTTTCTCGCACTGCCGCTCCTGCGGCGCGTCGATCTGCAGTCGGAATTCGAGCGGCTGAAAAGCACGGCGTATCCGGCACAACACGGCGCAGTGGAATTGTTGCGCACATCCGGCTCGACCGGTGCGCCCGTGCGCGTGCTCAAGACCGGCCTCGGCGAGATTTTCTGGCGCGCGTTCGCATTGCGCGAACACGCGTGGCACCGGCGTGATTTCGGCGGCAAGCTCGCCGCGATCCGGCAGGGCACGGGCGAAGCGCGCGGCGACAACTGGGGCGCCGCCACTCACGGCGTCGTGCGCACGGGACCCGCGGTCACGCTGCCGGTCGGCACCGACGTCTCCGCGCAGCTCGACTGGCTGGATCGCGAGCGGCCTGACTATCTGTTGTCGCATCCGTCCAATATCGGCGCGCTGGCGCGGTTGTCGTTGTCGCGCGGTGTCCGGCTGCCGGGCTTGCGCGAGGTGCGCACCAGCGGCGAAATCGTGTCGGACGACGTGCGCGCGCTCTGCCGCGAGGCGTGGAATGTGCCGGTGGTGGACATGTATTCCTCCAACGAGGTCGGCTACATCGCGCTGCAGTGCCCGGTGTCCGGACACTACCACGTGATGGCGGAAGGACTGCTGGTCGAAGTGCTGGCCGACGACGGCTCGCCGTGTCCGCCCGGTGCGGTGGGCCGCGTCGTGGTGACGACGCTGCACAATTTCGCGATGCCGCTGATCCGGTACGAAATCGGCGACTATGCGGAAGTCGCGCCACCGTGCGCGTGCGGCAGGGGATTGCCGGCGCTGCGCCGCATTCTCGGACGCGTGCGCAACATGATGGTGACGGCGGACGGCAGGCGCTACTGGCCGTCGTTTTCCGTGCGCGCGCTCTCCGAACTGGTGCCCGTGCGTCAGCACCAGTTCGTGCAGAAGGAAATCGACCTGTTCGAGGCGCGCCTGGTGGTTGCGAGCCCCCTGACCCGCGATCAGGAAGAGAAGCTCGTCGCGCACCTGCGCGCCAGGCTGCCCGACGGCATGCGTGTCGAGATCGTCTACTGCGATGCGATTTCCCGCGGGACGGGCGGGAAGTTCGAGGATTTCATCAGCCACGTGGCCTGAATCGCCAGGCCGGCGTCGGGGCGCGACAAGACAACAGTCACGGACGCCGGGCGACCAGATGCAGGTAACCGCTGGCACTGGGGACCGACGGGCCGCCTGCGGCGGATGCGGCCGATGCCGAACCTGCCGCCACCGACAGTTCCCCGATCAGAAATCCGGCCTCCTCGAACAGTCGCCCGATCTCGTCCGCGGATCGCACCGGGTACGTAAAGTGCCTCGCGGCGTACGCGGCTGCCGCGCGATCGAGCGCATCCGCGCCGATCGGAAGCGCTGCGCCGGGTTCCTGCGCCTTGCGGGCAACCGCATCGCGAAGGGCGGCAACCTGCGCCGCGGAGAATCCTTCGCGCGCCGGACCTTGCGCGGGACGCACCCGGTTCGCGGTCACGACAAGGCCTCCGGACTTCAGCAGCGACTTCCAGCGGATGGCGAGCGCCGGCCACACGGCGGGCGGAAAGCGGCCCAGCAGGGAATCCGTGCAGATCACATCGAATGGACCCGGAGCATCGAAAAGCAGAATATCGCGGCAGCAGGTCTCGATTCCGACCTTCCGATACTCGGCATACCAGCGATTGAGGTGCAGGGGCGTTTCGCAAACGTCGACCACGGTGACCGAAGGCGCTTCGCCCGCCTCGTGCGCAGCCAACAGCACTTGGGCGAGCATTGCGTAGTCCGCGGTCCCGGAGATCAGGATGCGCGCCGGCCTGCGTTCCGCAAGTTTCGACTTGATCACCCGTCGATAAAGCGCGCCGCGATGCGCAGCCGAGCCCGCGAGTCCCATGATCCGCAGAATCTGCCAGAAGCCGTGATTCCACGCGCAGTTTTCGCCGGTCGCAGGATCTGCGCGACAGAGTCCGGGCGCCATGTTCCACGCGATCGGCGCGCTCAAATGCAGGGGTTCCGCGGGCTGTTCCAAGTCGTCTCCGATGATCAGGCGAATTCTAGCGGAGTCGCGCAGCGCGCACGGGTGATAAACTCGTCCGGTCACCATGACGAACGCGATCGACTTTGCGCGCTCCGCTTTCGGCGGCGTGGAGTGGCCTGCCGTGCCGGCAGGGCCGGGCGCAACGATGCTTGCCGTGCAGTTTCAACTGCAGCAGTCGCAATGGTGGACGCCGGCGCAGCTTGAAGCGGCGCAACTGCGCCAGCTCGACGTGCTGCTGCAGCACGCGCACGAGTCGATGCCGTTCTGGCGCGCGCGCCTGCGCGCGGCGGGTTACGCGCCGGGGGCGCCGCGGACGCGCGAATGGTTCTCGACCGTGCCGGTGCTGACGCGCCGCGACGCGCAGTCGTGCGGCGATGCACTCCGGTGCAGTGCGATTCCGGCGGCGCACGGCCGCGCGTATGCCAGCGAAACGTCGGGTTCCACGGGGGCGCCGCTTACGTACCACGGCACGGAACTCGTGCAGTTTTTCTGGCGCGCGTTCACGTTGCGCGAGCACCTCTGGCACCGGCGCGATTTTTCCGGGACGCTGGCGGCCATCCGCCCCAAGGTGGATGACGCGGAGGGCGAAGGATGGGGCCCCGCCACCGACGCCGCATTCCGGACCGGCCGCCGGGCCGGTTTCAACATCCGCCATTCGCTTGACGACCAGCTTGCGTTTCTCGCGCGCGTAGAGCCGCAGTACCTGATCAGCAACGCCTACAATCTGTGCGAACTCGCGCGGCGCAGCCTGGAGACCGGTGTGGGCCCGACGCGCCTGCGCGGCGCGCGGCCCTATGGCGGAACGTTGCCCGAGGACGGTCGCGACGTCGTGCGCCGGGCGTGGAACGCGCCCGTGACGGACATCTATACGGCGGAGGAAGTCGGTTACATCGCGCTGCAGTGTCCCGACCACGAGCAGTATCACGTGCAGTCGGAGAACCTCATCGTCGAACTGCTGCGGGACGACGGCACGACCTGCGACCCCGGCGAAATCGGCAAGGTTGTCGTCACCACGCTGCACAATTTCGCAATGCCGCTCGTTCGTTACGATCTGGGCGATTATGCCGAAGCGGGCGCGCTCTGCGCGTGCGGTCGCGGCCTGCCGGTGCTGCGCCGGATATTGGGACGGCAGCGTAACATCATGACGCTGCCGGACGGCACGCGGCGCTGGCCCAGTTTCGCAAGTTCGTACTGGTCACACCTCGCGCCGATCCGGCAACTGCAACTCGTCCAGCGCAGTCGCACGCGTATCGATATCCGGGCCGTTGCGGAGCGCCCGTTGCTGGCGCAGGAAAAATCCAATTTAATCAATGCGTTACAGAAATGCCTCGGACATCCGTTCGACATGGATATCGAGGAACTCGCGGCCATCCCGCGCAACGCGAGCTACAAGTTCGAGGACTTCGTGTCGGAGATCGCCGCCTGAGATCGCGACGGCGGCAGGTCGTGCGGCTACTGGTAAACTTTTTTCGCGCGTTTCATCCACTCCTGGGCCTGCGCCTCGCCCTCGCGCAACTGCTCCGGAGGCATCGTGGCGCCGAGTTTCTTGGCTTCGCCTTCTGCAACGTCGTCGCCCTGTAGCGCGGCAACGCGTATCCAGTAGTAGGCCCGCACGAGGTCCTTCTCCACGCCGTCGCCATTGCGGTGCATCATTCCCAGGTTGTGCTGTGCCTGCACGTGCCCGCGCATCGCGGCTTCGCGATACCAGCGCGCGGCCTGCGCGAAGTCCTTCTCCAGTCCGTCGCCGACATGGTACAGGCGCCCCAGGTTGTACTGCGCGCCCGGGTCGTTCTGCATCGCGGCAAGCGTCCACCAGCGGCGCGCGCCGTCCACGCTCCTGGCGACACCGAAGCCGCGGATGTGCATGAGTCCCAGCGTGGTCTGCGCAATGCGGTCGCCGCGCTTGGCCGCGATTTCGTACCACCGCGCGGCCTGCTTGAAGTCCTGCTCGGCGCCGCGACCGGCGTAGTAGGCTTC
>CAZMBS010000241.1:0-4975 GCA_964564295.1 uncultured Streptomycetaceae bacterium | reverse complement strand
GCCCGCGCGAGTTCCGCATGAAATTTGCCGACGATGTCGGCGGGCGCGCCGGCCGGCATCCAGAACCCGAACCAGGCGTAATACTCGAAGTCCCCGAGCCCCGACTCCGCGATCGTCGGCACGTCGGGCAGCTGCTTCCAGCGGCTCCCGCCGCTGAAGCCGACGGCCCTCACCTTGCCGGATTTCGCCATGCCGAGCGCGCTCGACGTGGTCAGAAACGCCAGATCGATATGCCCTCCGGCAAGATCCGTGACCAGCTGGCCGATACCCTTGTACTGCACCGTCGTCATCCGGATGTCCGCCGCCGCATTGAACATCTCCATCGCGACGTGCAGCACGCCGCCGAACCCGGAATTGCCGTAGTTGAGCCTGCCCGGATTCTTTTTCGACAGCGCGACGAGCTCCGCCACCGAGCGCGCGGGTATCGACGGATGCACGGACAGCACGTAGCCGACCGTGCGCGCGGCAGGCGTGATGGCGGTGAAGTCGCGCACGGGATCGTAGGGCAGCCTGTTGAACGCCGGCAGCAGCGCGTGTGCGCTTGACGTGTGCAGCACCGTGTAGCCGTCCGGCGGCGCTTTCGCAACCGCCTCGGTGCCGGTGATGCCGCCCGCGCCCGCGCGGTTGTCGATAATCAGGTTCTGGCCCCAGACCGCCTGCATTTTCTGACCCACGAGGCGCCCGATCACATCCATGGGTCCGCCGGCCACGAACGGCACGACCACGCGTATCGTCCGGCTCGGATAGTCGGCCGCCCGCCCCTGCGCCGTCGCCGAACTCGATGCGACCGCGGTGGCGAGCGCCACAAGCATGGCATTGGCTGTTCGGTTCCGCATCATCTGGTCTCCGCGCCGGTCGGGATCATGCTGCCTATCGTAGCGCATGCCCGGCAGTTCAGATACTGGAGCGCGCATGGCCTCGGTTACAATCGGCCGCCGAAATGCCCGATCGATAATCCGGCGGAAACAAGCAGACTGCTCCGATGAACGTTTCGAGTATCACGCGCGGAAGCGGCCCGCCGCTCGTGCTGCTGCATGGCGGCATGGGCTCCCGCAATCACTGGCACCGCAATTTCGACGTGCTGGCCGCGCACTACACGGTGCATGCGCTCGATCTTCCGGGGTACGGCGAATCGCCGACCGTTTCGAAAATGCTGCCCGACGACGAGTACGTGCGGCTCGTTGTCGCGGCGCTGGACGCCGCGGTACCGGACGGCGCGTTCCGGCTCGCCGCGTTTTCGTTCGGCGGCATCATCTCGGCGCTCTGCGCCGCGCGTCCGGGCGCGCGCGTCCACAAGCTCGCGCTGATGGGTCCCGGCGGATTCGCGCGCCGCATCCCGCCGCTCGACCTGCGCAGGATTCCGCGGGAAAGCGAGGGCGCCGCCGTCATGCGCGACGTGCTGCGCCACAACCTGGCAACCATGATGATCGCCGATCCCGCGGCCGTGACCGACGAGGCCATCGATCTTCATCTCGCCAACGTGCAACGCACGCGCTACGACGGCCGGCACTTCAGTCTCACGCCGGGGCTGCTCGCGACCTGCCTCCGGCAGATCGCATGTCCCGTGCAGATCATCTGGGGAGAGAAGGATGCGCTGTGCCATCCGGGCGTGCAGCCGCGCGTGGACGAATGCCGCGCTGCCATGCCGGGAATCCGCATCGACGTGATACCGGGCGCCGGGCACTGGGTGCAGTACGAGGCGGCGCAGACGGTGAACGACCTGCTGCTGGATTTTCTGCGCGACGGCTGACAGGGTGCCGACGGCAGCGCGAGCGGCGCCTGCGAACCGGCATGGCAAAAAACGCGCCGACTACTCCGCCTTGACTCCGACCGCTTTCGCGACCTTCTTCCAGCGCTCGACTTCGGACTGAACGATCGCGCCGAATTCCTTCGGCGTGTTGCCGACGGGTTCGGAGCCTTCGCTCGCGAGCAACGTCCTCATCTCGGGCAGTTGCACGATTTTCACGGATTCCGCGTGCAGGCGGGCGACGATGGTGGAAGGGGTCCCGGCCGGCGCGAGAATGCCGATCCACGAGGCGTAGTCGAAGCCGGGAACGCCCGACTCCGCAATCGTCGGAATTTCGGGCGCGGCCGCGGCGCGCTTCGCGGTCGATACCGCGAGCGCGCGCAGGCGGCCGGACTTCACGTGCGGCAGCGCGGTCGATATCGTGCCGAGCGTGACTTTCACTTCGCCGCCGATCAATGCGGTCATCGACGGCGCGCCACCCTTGTACGGCACGTGCACCATGTCGACACCGGTCAGATGCCGGAAGAGTTCCATGGACATGTGCGTGCCGGTGGCGACGCCGCTCGATCCGAAGTTGAGGAATCCGGGCCTGGCCCTGGCGAGCGCGACGAGTTCCTTCACGCTTTTCACGGGCAGCGACGGATGCACAACGAGCACGTTGGGCAGCGACGACAGCAGCGAGATCGGCGCGAAATCGCGCACCGGATCAAACGGCAGCTTCGCGTGCAGGCTCGGACTCATCGTGAACGAGGCCGCGACCGCGAGCAGCGTGTAGCCGTCCGGCACCGCTTTCGCCGCGATGTCGGTGCCCAGCACGCTGCCTGCGCCGGGACGGTTGTCCACGACGACGGTCTGCCGCAGCGACTCGGAAAGACGCTGCGCGAGCGGTCGCGCGACCAGGTCGGTCGAGCCGCCGGCGCTCTGCGGCACGATGAAACGCACCGGTTTCGACGGGTACACGCCGCGTTCCGCCGCCTGCGCTCCGATCGCCACCGGAACAAAAACCAGAAATAAAAACAACGTGTTACTTGTCGTCATTTTCCGCGCGTGCGTCACTGCGCCGTCCACTGCGGCAGCTTGCGCGGCCGGTAGAACGCAACCGCGGTATCGTGAAACACCCTGCGCCACAACGCCGGATCAATGCACGCCTTCATGAGATCGATATCCGCATCCTCGAACGGACGGCGCGCGCGCTGCGATGGCAGGTCGCTGCCGAACATCAGGCAGTCAGGATTCACGCGCGCGAGCTCGCGCAGCGCGTGCCGGACGTCGACGCCGGTGCGGCCGAACCCGGTCGCCTTCATTTTCATGCCTTTCTCCGCGAGTTTCAGCAGCGTCGGAAATCCCTCCGGCGACATGCCGAAATGCGCGATGCTCGTCGCCGGCAGCGCGGCGAGCTGATCCACCATGTCGGTGAGGTCCTTCGCATCGGCATAGAGTTCCGCGTGCCAGCCGGCGACGTCGTGCACGCGGCGCGCCAGCCGGTCGAGATCGGCTGCATCTGCCGACCCACCGCGCACCAGGTTGAAGCGCACGCCACGCACGCCCGCGGCGTCGAGCTTGCGGATCTCGCTGTCGCTGACGGACGCCGGCAGTTGCGCAACGCCCACGAAAGCGGGCCCGAACTGCTCCAGCGCATCGAGCATGCAGCGCGTGTCGAAACCCTGGAACGATCCCGCGACCACGACACCGCCCGTGACGCCGAGATCTTTCGTGCGCGTGCGGTACTCCGACACCGGGAAAGACGGAGGAATGAAGCCCTGGTTTTCGTAAATCGGGAAGCGAAAATCGATGATGTGGAAATGCGTGTCGAACATGCCGTGCCCGCGCGAATCGTGACGAGCGCATTCTAATCCGCGCGGCAACCCGCTGCCACCGGCCTCCCGTATAATCGCGGCCTTCCGGCGTCGAGCCCTGCCCATCATGGAAATCGAATTCACGCTGAACGGCGACCCCACGACGGTGCGCCTGAAATCCGACGACCGGCTGCTCGTCGACGTGCTGCGCGAGGACCTCAGGCTCACCGGCACCAAACACGGCTGCGGGATCGGCGCCTGCGGCACGTGCACGGTCATGCTCGACGGTCAGCCGGTCGCATCGTGCCTGCAGCTCGCGGCGCTGTGCGACGGCTCCGAAATCCGCACCGTCGAAGGCCTGGCCGAAGCCGGCGTGCTGCACCCGGTGCAGAAGGCCTTCGTGAACAGGTCCGCGCTCCAGTGCGGCATCTGCATTCCGGGACACGTGATCGCGGCCTGCGCGCTGCTCGAAAAGCATCCCGACCCCACGGACGCCGAAATCCGCGAGAGCGTGGACAGCGTCTACTGCCGCTGCACCGGTTATGTGCGCATCGCCGAGGCCTACCGGGAGGCCGCGGCGCTGCTGAAAAAGGCACGGACATGAACGACGCGCCGCGCCGCGCGCAGGGATTTCTGGTCGTCGGCCGCGACGTGACGCGCACCGACGCGGTGCCGAAAGTCACGGGTGCCGCGCAGTACGTCGCCGACATGCATCTGCCCGGCATGCTGCACGCGGCCGTATTGCGCAGCCCGCATCCGCATGCGCGTATCGTCGCCATCGATACCGGCGCCGCGCGCGCGTTGCGTGGCGTGAAGGCCGTGGTCACCGGCGCCGACACGGCGCAGAAAAAATGGGGCGCGTTCCGTCCCGACCTCTATCCGCTCGCGATCGACAAGGTGCGCTACGTCGGCGACGAGGTCGCGGCGGTCGCGGCCGCGGACCCCGAGACCGCACGCGATGCCGTGGACCGGATCGTCGTGCAGTACGAAGTCCTGCCGGCCGTGCTGTCGCTCGATGCCGCGCTCGCGCCCGGCGCGCCCCTCGTGCACGACGATGCGGCGGGCAACGTCGCGCACCACTTCAACTTCGAACGCGGCGACGTGGCCGCGGGATTCCAGGCGTCCGACATCACGGTGGAAGGCACTTGGGAAACCGTGCGGCAATGGCACTCCGCGCTGGAAACCATCGGCTGCGTCGCGCACTGGACCGACGATCGCGTGACCATGTGGTGCAACACCCAGACGCCGTACCTCGCGCGCGGCCGTTACGCGGTTGCGCTCGGACTGCCGGAGTCGCGCGTGCGCGTGATCCAGACCGAAGTCGGTGGCGGGTTCGGCGGCAAGTCGGGCGACGACAATGCCTCGGTCATCGCCGCCATACTCGCGCGGAAAACCGGCAGGCCGGTGAAACTCATCCATACCCGGGAGGAGG
>CAZMBS010000240.1:0-5017 GCA_964564295.1 uncultured Streptomycetaceae bacterium | reverse complement strand
GCTCATGGCGAGCGGCGCCGTGTTTGCCCAGCGTTATCCCGACCGGCCCGTGCGCCTGATCGTCGGCGCCGCAACCGGCAGCACGCCGGACATCGTCGCGCGCGCGACGGCGGGCAAGCTCGCGGGCCTGCTGGGACAGCAGGTCGTGATTGAAAACAATAGCGGCGGCGGCGGCGTGGCGGCGGCCGGGATCGTCGCAAAAGCGCCGCCCGACGGCTATACGCTGCTGCTCGGCACGCAGGTCATCTTCGCGGTGCTGCCGGGGCTCGCGTCCGGTTTGCCGTACGACGTCGCGCGCAGCTTCGTGTCGATCTCGCAGATCGGTTTTGCATCGCATGTGCTCGTCGTGTTTCCCGGCGTGCGCGCGACAAACATGGGGGAACTGCTGGGCATCGCGCGGGAAAAGCCGGGGCGCCTCTCGTTTGCCTCGGCCGGACCCGCGACCACCGCGCACCTCGCCGGCGAAATGGTCAACCTGCTCGCCGGCGTGAGCATGACGCACCTGCCGCAGAAAGGTGCGCAGCCGGCCTTGCAGGAAGTGGTCGCGGGGCGCGCGCAGGTGTTCGTCGCTTCTCCGATCGCGGCGGGGCCGCATTTGTTCACGGGCAAACTGCGCGCCATTGCGACCACGGGATCGAAACCGAACCCGGTGCTGCCGAAAGTGGCGCTCGTCTCGCAAACGCTGCCCGGCTATGAAGTCACGCAATGGTGGGGACTCTCGGCGCCGGCGAAAACTCCGCCGCCGATCGTCAACCTGCTGCACGATGCCGTCGCGCGGGCGATGAGCGATCGTGAAGTTCGCGGACGGCTTGCGAACGAAGGCGCGCAGACGGTCGGCGGCACGCCGAAGGCATTCGATGCGCAAATAGCGGCCGAGCGCAAGCGTCTCGGCAACCTGTTCAAAAAAGTCAAAATCACGCTGCCCAACTGATCTCACCGGAGCATCACTCATGTCCCGCGCACCGATACTGGATCCCGCGATCGCCACCGGACCCGCCGCGCTTTTTTTCGAAGCCACAACCGCGCTGCGCGGGCGGGTTCCGAACTCCGCGTGCGTCTGGGGCCACAACCCGCATCTCGCGAAATTTCAGCTTCCGCTCGGCGCGGTGCTGCAGCGCGAGGGCGCCGGAGGAATTTTATCCTGTAAAATCAAAGAGATGGCTGTCCTGAAAACCAGCCATGTCAACACCTGCCGATATTGAATCGCGCACAATACGGCGCTAGGTCTGGCGTCCGGCATCAGCGACGAACAGGTCGCCGACATCAGTCTCGGCGACTACGCGAACTCGCCGCGTTTCACGCCACGCGAACGTACCGCGGTGCTGTGGGCCGAGCACGTCGCGCGCAATACCGCGGCGTTGCGTGACGACGTGTTTTCCGACGTGCATCAGCAATTCGGCAGCGCGGAACTGGTCGAGCTCACCGGCGTTTGCGGCCTGTTCGCGCTTTCCAACCGCTTTCAGGACTCGATGCAACTGCCGATCGAACCGCAGCACGAAGTCGACAAGATCAAGGCTTCGGTGCGCGCGGACCCGGCAAAGCTCAGGGCCTATCTCGAACGCATCGCGACACAATGGCCCGACGACTATCCGCATCCGGATGAAGGCAGCGCGCCACGAACCGTGGAAACCGGCGGCGAACCGGCCGCGAATCGGGCCGCGGCACCCCGCATACCGTTGGTCGATCCTGCGACGGCCGGCGGCGATGCACGCGTGTTTCTCGATTCGGTGCGCATGCTGCTCGGCGGCGTGCCCAACCTCATGCGCGCCTGGGCGCACGTGCCGCACGTCGGCAAGTTCGTGTTGCCGCTGCAGCTTTCCCTCGAACGCAACGGCGGCGGCGGCACCCTGCCCGCGGGCCTCAAAGCGCTCGCGCAACTACAGACTGCCGTGACGCATGCCTCGCCGTATACGATTGCGCACGGCAGTGCGCTCGCGCAGGCCGCGGGCGTCGACGCGTCCAAGGTTTCGGCGATTCTGAACGACGGGCCCGCGACTGCGCTGAATCTCCGCGAACGCGCCGTCGTGGGCTGGGCGTCCGGTGTCGCGCACAACACGGCGCGTGGCGACGATCCGGCATACGACGCGCTCCGGGCGCATTTTTCGATCGCGGAAATCGTCGAACTGACCGCGCTTTGCGCGTTCTCGAACATGGTGGCGCTGTTTGCCAACGCACTGCGCCTGCCCGTGGAATCGCGCGCCGAACTTGCGGTGCTGTACCGTTCCGCCGCGGTGGATCACCGCGGCATCAGGGATTATCTCGGGCGCCTCCTTGCCGCATGGCCGGGGGCGCTGCCCGAATATCGCTGATGACGCTCACGGAACTCCGCTACATCGTCGCCGTCGCCCGCGAACGGCACTTCGGACGCGCGGCCGAGAAGTGTTTCGTAAGCCAGCCGACGCTTTCGGTGGCGGTGAAGAAGCTCGAGGACGAACTCGGCGTCGCGCTGTTCGAGCGCGGTCCTTCCGACGTGACGGTCACACCGGTTGGCGCGCGCGTGGTCGGGCAGGCTCAGCGCGTGCTGGAGGAGGCCGCTGCCGTGAAAAGCATCGCGGCGTCCGGCAGGGACGAACTCGCGGGGCCGTTGCGGTTCGGCGCGATCTATACGATGGGCCCGTACGTGATGCCGCAGCTGATTCCGCTGCTGCGCCAGCGCGCGCCGGCCATGCCGATCATCCTGCAGGAGAACTACACCGCGCGGCTTGCCGAACTGCTGAAAAACGGCGACCTCGACGTGATCCTGCTGTCGCTGCCCTATGCGGAGGCGGGCATCGTCACGCAGGCGGTTTACGACGAGCCGTTTCGCATCCTGCTGCCCGCAGAACACCCGTGGGCAAAAAAATCGCGCGTGCCCGCGCGCGACCTGTGCCGCGAGACCTTGCTGCTGCTATCGGCCGGCAACTGCTTCCGCGATCAGGTGCTGCGGACCTGCGCGGACGCGGCGCGCGCGACCGACAACAGCATTCAGCAAAGCCTGGAAGGCAGTTCGCTCGAAACCATACGCCACATGGTCGCGTCCGGCGTCGGCATCACGGTGCTGCCGTCGTCGGCCGCGGATGCCAGAACCGCGGACAACAAGCTCGTCGCGGTGCGGCCGTTTTCCGCGCCGGAGCCGAGCCGGCGCGCGGCGCTGGCCTGGCGCCGGAGCTTTCCGAGACCACGCGCGGTGGAAGCCGTGCGGCAGGCGCTGCTCGCGTGCAAGCTGCCGGGTGTCACGCGGCTCCCCGATGCCGGCCCTGTTGCCGGCTGATCGAAATATTTCAAAACAATCAATAGCTTGACGCGGCCGGCCGGACAGGGCCGAGATAATAGTCCATACCTATTGATTTGATCGAAACAATCCATTGGATCAATGACTCACCGATCTCCAGAATGCGTCTCAAGCGTGAACACCACGCGCAAACCGAAACGAAAGGAGATTGCAATGAAACCCGAATCCGTGACCGTCAAGAACATCGAAGCCGCGTTCGCCGGAGAATCGATGGCGCACATCAAGTACCGGTACTTCGCGAAAATCTGCCGCGCCGCCGGCGATATCGCGACCGCGCAGGTGTTCGAAGACACCGCCGCGCAGGAAGTTCAGCATGCGTTCGGCCACCTCGACCTGCTCTATCCGCCGCACGATCTGACGCCCGCGAAGGCGCTGGAAATGGCGATCGCGGGCGAGACCTACGAGTACACCGAGATGTATCCGAACTTCCGCCACCTCGCGGAGCAGGAGGGCAACACCGCCGCGGTGAAGGAAATGGACGGACAGATCGCGGAATCGAAGGAACATGCGGCGCGCTTCCAGGAGACGCTGGCAAAGGCCGCGAAGCGCTTCGCCGCGCTCGCCAGGGTCGAGGAACGCCATGCGAACCACTACAAGGCGACGCTCGCAAACGTGCAGGCTTGATGAACGCAACGCAAGGAGACCGAAATGAAGACATGGCAATGTGTCGTGTGCGGCTACGTGTATGACGAAGCCGCCGGGGACCCGGACCACGGCATCGCTGCCGGCACGCGCTGGGAAGACGTACCGAACGACTGGTCGTGCCCGGAGTGCGGCATCGCGAAGGCCGATTTCGAGATGGTGTTGCTGGCGGCGTAATCCGGCCTGAGCCGCGGACCCGCGATTTGTTACCATGCGGGGCCGCGGCATGTCCGTTGCGTCCGTGCCACAATCATTCTCATCATGAATCCCATCGTCATTATCGGTTCCGGCCTCGCGGGCTACAACGTCGCACGCGAGCTGCGCAAGCTCGACAAAACGATTCCGCTCACGATCATTACGGCCGACGGTGGCGAGTTCTATTCGAAGCCGATGCTGTCGAATGCACTCGCCACGAAGAAACCGCCGTCGGCGATTCCGATGAACACGGCGGAACAGATGGCGGCGACGCTGCCCGCGACGATCCGCACCCGCGCCCGCGTGACCGCCATCGATGCGGCGGCGCATGGCGTGCGTATCGGAGAGGAGTCGGTCGCCTATTCGTCGCTCGTACTTGCGCTCGGCGCGGACCAGATCCGGCTGCCGATCGAGGGCGATGCGGCGTCGGCGATCCTGACCGTCAACGACCTCGACGATTATGCGCGTTTCCGCGACACGCTGGCCGGCAACCCGCGCGTGACGATCATCGGCGCCGGACTCATCGGCTGCGAATTCGCCAACGACCTCGCGGCGACGGGGCACGCGGTGGACGTGATCGACATCGCTACGCAACCGCTCGGGCGGTTGTTGCCACCCGCCGGCGGACAAATGCTCGAGGAGCGACTCAAGGCTCTCGGTGTCGCGTTTCATTTCGGCACGAGCGTGAAATCGGTGAATCGGGCTGCCGCAGGTTTTCATGTGGCGCTCGCGAACGGCACTTCGATCGATGCCGGCGTGGTGCTTTCCGCGATCGGCCTCAAGCCGCGCACGCAGCTTGCACAGGCGGCCGGCCTCGCCGTCAACCGGGGCATCGTCGTCGACCGCAGCCTCCGGTCGAGCGCGCCGGATGTCTATGCTGTCGGCGACTGCATGGAAATCGGGGGGCTC
>CAZMBS010000239.1:0-5032 GCA_964564295.1 uncultured Streptomycetaceae bacterium | reverse complement strand
GCCATGTTGGTCGCGATGGTGATCATTTTCGGCCGGCCCGCCTGCGCGACGATCTCCGCCTCGCGCGCGTGCTGTTTCGCGTTGAGGACGTTGTGCGGGAGATCCTCCTTCTTCAGCATCGACGACAGCAGTTCGGAGGCCTCGATCGACGTGGTGCCGACCAGCGCGGGCTGGCCGCGCTCGTAGCAGTCCTTGATGTCCTTGATGATCGCTTCGTGTTTCTCGCGCGCGGTGCGAAACACCTGGTCCATGCGATCGTCGCGGATCATGTCCTGGTGTGTCGGAATGATGACCGTTTCGAGGCCGTAGATCTGCTGGCAATCGGAGGCTGCGGTGTCCGCCGTGCCGGTCACGCCGGCCAGCTTTGCGTACATGCGAAAGTAATTCTGGAACGTGATCGTCGCGAGCGTCTGGTTTTCGTTCTGGATCTTGACGCCTTCCTTGGCCTCGATGGCCTGGTGCAGGCCCTCGGACCAGCGCCGTCCCGGCATGAGCCGGCCGGTGAATTCGTCGACGATCACGATCTCGCCGTTCTGCGCCACGTACTGCTGGTCCCGGTGAAACAGGCTGTGGGCGCGCAACGCGGCGTTGAGATGGTGCATCAGCACGATGTTTGCCGGGTCGTACAGGCTGCTGCCCTCGGACAGCAATCCGGCCTGCGCCATGAGTTCCTCGGCGTGCTCGTGCCCCGCTTCCGACATCAGCACCTGGTGCGCTTTTTCGTCGACCCAGTAGTCGCCCGCGCCGTTTTCCTCCTTCTGGCGCTTCAGCTTCGGGGCGATCGCGTTGATCTTGATGTAGAGGTCGGTCGTGTCCTCAGCCTGCCCCGAGATGATGAGCGGCGTGCGGGCCTCGTCGATCAGGATCGAATCCACCTCGTCGACGATCGCGAACGAGAGTCGCCGCTGCACTTTCTCGTTATGGTGGTACACCATGTTGTCGCGCAGGTAATCGAAGCCGAACTCGTTGTTGGTGCCGTAGGTGATGTCCGCCGCGTATGCCGCGCGCTTGGCTTCCTGACGCTGCTCCTGCGTGTAATCGTGGTAGGCGAGATTGACTCCGACGGTGAGGCCGAGAAAGCGGTAGATCTTGCCCATCCAGTCGGCATCGCGCTGCGCAAGGTAATCGTTGACGGTGACGATATGGACGCCTTCGCCGGAAAGCGCGTTCAGGTACGCGGGCAGTGTCGCCACGAGGGTTTTGCCCTCGCCGGTGCGCATTTCCGCGATCTTGCCGTTATGGAGCGCGATGCCCCCGATCAGCTGCACGTCGAAATGGCGCATGTTGAGCACGCGCTTGCCGGCCTCGCGCACCACGGCGAAGGCCTCCGGCAGCAGTTCGTCGAGCGCCGCGCGTCGCGCGCGATCCTGCGCGGCCAGTGTCCGGGCCTTTTGCTGGCTTTCGTCGGCCTCGGGATCCGCCTGAACGGTTATCGCCGCAACGCAATCGCGGACGCGCTGGCGGAATTCCTCGGTTTTTGCCCGCAACGCGTCGTCGGAGAGCTGCGCCACCTGCGGCTCGAGCGCGTTTACCGCGCGCACGCTGCGCCGGTACTGTTTCAAGAGCCGCTCGTTGCGGCTGCCGAAAATCTTCTTGAGTAGGTCTGTGAACATTGCGACTAAATAAAAAGGGGTGGGGAAACCCCCACCCCCGCGATGCCTGCTGCCTCGACCGTCAGCCGGGCAGCCTCAGGAACTGGGCCGGATTCTGGGGAGCACCACGGCTACGGACCTCGAAATGCAGGTGAGTTCCCGTTGCACGGCCGGTCCGGCCGACTTCCGCGATCGTCGCGCCACGCTGTATCACATCGCCGACATTCGCCATGCGTCGGGACGCATGGGCGTAACGCGTGACCAGATCGTTGCCGTGATCAATCTCGATCATATTACCATATTGCGGGTGGAAGCCGGAGAAGATCACGACGCCGCCGGCCGCGGCGAGGATCGGCGTGCCTTCCTCCGCGATGAAATCGATGCCCTCGTGAAACGTGCGCTGCCCGCTGAACGGGTCGATGCGCCAGCCGTAGTTGGACGAATGCCATCCGCCGTTGACCGGCAGCATCGTCGGCAGCAGTTTCTTCTTCGCGCTGTCGAGCGTGAACAGCGACTCCAGCACGCCCAGCTTGTCGCCGCGGTCGTCCACGAGCCGCGTCAGCTGATCCAGCTGGCGCGTGAATTCGCCCATCGACAGATCCTGGCTCGCGATCGCTGAAGCGGCGCCGCCACGGCCCGGCAGTTCGCCGAACATGAGTTCCTGGGGTTTGAATCCCGCAAGCTTTGCGAGCCGTTCGCCGAGCGTGTCGAGACGCAGCAACTGCGCCTGCATCTGTCCCAGCCGGACCGCCATCGCGTTGAGATTGTCGTGCAGGTAGGACTGCGTCCGGTCGTGCTGCTCCTGCTGCAGGGCCAGCACGAACTGATGCACCACGGGCAGCTTGAGATCAACGGCGTACCGGATCACGGCGAAATTCAGCGCCGCGGAAACGGCGAGCACCGCACCCAGCGCCGCGACACCCAGCATCGCAAATTGCGGCACGCCCAGCGTGATCGTCCGGGCTTTTGCGAGCTTTCCGGAAACTAGAATAATATCCATGGATCCCCCTACCGCCACACCGCATGCCCGCCCAGCACATCGCCGCACTGCTAGCCGCCTCGGGCGAATTCCAGCGGGTCGCGCGCGAAGCGCGCCGCCTTGCTGAACTGCAACAGGTGTTTCTGGATGCCGCCCCCCCCGAATTCGCCCGGGTGTGCCGGGTGAAGTCCTGCAGGGCAGGAACCCTAGTGCTCTGGGCTGACAACGCAGCGATCGCCACCAAACTTCGGCAAATCGCGCCTCGCCTCTTAACTGCGTTCAAAAAGCAGGTAGCGGAGATTAATGGAGTACGGGTGGAAGTGCAAGTAAAAATCGACCCCGGCAGCGCGCGGAATCGCGTAAACAGAAAGTCGTTACCCGTTGAAATTATTGAACAATTTTCTGAATTGGCAGAACGGACCGCCGATCCGGGACTGCGGTCAGCGCTTACTCACTTTGGTCAGAAAAAACGGCGCCAACCTTGATGCGTCAGTGCAGCCGCACCGGGCGGTCAGGCGGCCTGTGGCTGCCAGGCGAGAAACACCGGGGCGTCTTCGACCCGATCGAACGACACGAACTCCCACGCGCTGCGTGTTTCCAGCAGCGCGCGCAGCAGCAGGTTATTGAGCGCATGCCCTGACTTGTAACCCCGAAACGCGCCGATGACAGGGTGCCCCAGCAGATACAGGTCGCCGATTGCATCGAGGACCTTGTGCTTGACGAACTCATCGTCGTAACGCAGCCCGTCGCTATTCAGCACCCGGTACTCGTCCATCACAATCGCGTTGTCGAGGCTGCCGCCCAGCGCAAGGCCCTGCGCGCGCATGGATTCCACGTCCTGCATGAATCCGAACGTCCGGGCGCGGCTTACTTCCTTCACGTACGAGGTCGTTGAAAAGTCCACGCATACCGACTGCTGCGTGCGCTCGAACACCGGATGGTCGAAATCGATCGCGAGGTCGAGCCGGAACCCGTTGTGCGGCTCGAACCGCACCCATTTGTCGCCGTCCCTGACTTCGACCGGATCGAGGATGCGGATGAACCGCTTGGGCGCGTTCTGCTCCTCGATGCCCGCGGACTGCAGCAAAAACACGAAGGGCCCCGCGCTGCCGTCCATGATCGGCACCTCTGGCGCCGTGACGTCGACGTATGCGTTGTCGATGCCCATGCCCGCGAACGCCGACATCAGGTGCTCGACCGTCGAGACACGCGCGCCGTTCTGCTCGAGACACGACGAGAGGCGCGTGTCGCCCACCGCGTAAGGATCCGCCTTGATGTCGACCGGCTGCGCGAGGTCCACGCGCCGGAACACGATGCCCGTGCCGGCCGCTGCGGGCCGCAAGGTCATGTACACCTTCTCGCCGGTGTGCAGTCCGACCCCCGTCGCGCGGATCAGGTTCTTGAGCGTGCGCTGCTTGATCACAAAAATACGCCTGTTTTCAATGCCTTACCTGTATATTGCAGTGTAACACAGCCGTCACCGTCAACGCAAAGACGGTTACAGTGCGTTACAAGGCGCGGGCCGCCCGGGCCGCGCCGCAGCCCGGGCTGATCGTCCCCATGATGCCGGCGCCTCAGTCGGCCTGCTTGCGCAGGAACGCGGGGATATCGAGCATCTCCACGCCGGATTGCCGCATGGCTTCGATCGTTTGATCGCGGTTGCGGCGGCGGATCACCGCCGGTTGATCGAGCGCGTCGTAATCGATTTCCATCGGCTCGTTGTCCGTGCCGGTCTTCTGCGCGACCACGGTCAGCGGCTTCGCCTGCTGACGTACCGTCGGCTTGCCGAGGCCCGTCGCGACGATCGTCACGCGCAGGTTGTCGGCCAGCGCTTCGTCGTACACCGTCCCGATGATCACGGTCGCCGATTCGGCGGCAAACGCCTTGATGGTTTCCATGACATCGTACATTTCCTGCAGCAGGAACGTGGATTCGCTGGCGGAAATGTTGACGAGCACGCCGCGCGCGTCGGAGATGTTGATGTCTTCCAGCAACGGGCAGGCGACGGCCTGCTCCGCGGCCGCCCGCGCGCGGTCCGGTCCCGCCGCTTTCGCCGACCCCATCATCGCCATGCCCATTTCCGCCATCACGGTGCGCACGTCGGCGAAGTCGACGTTGATCATGCCGGGGCAGCTGATGATCTCTGCGATGCCGGCCACCGCGCCGTGCAACACGTCGTTCGCCGCCTTGAACGCCTCCGGCATCGTGACCGCGTTGCCGAGCACCTGCATGAGTTTGTCGTTCGGAATCACGATCAGCGAATCGACATGCTGCGCGAGCGCATCGAGCCCCTCCTGCGCGATGCGCTGGCGCTTGCCCTCGAACGCGAACGGCTTGGTCACGACGGCGACCGTCAGGATGCCGAGTTCCTTCGCGATTTCGGCCACCACCGGCGCCGCGCCCGTGCCGGTGCCGCCGCCCATTCCCGCCGTGAGAAACAGCATGTCCGCGCCGCCGATCA
>CAZMBS010000238.1:0-5072 GCA_964564295.1 uncultured Streptomycetaceae bacterium | reverse complement strand
CCGGCCTGCGCCGCCCAACCGGGGTGCACGCGTTTCGTCCACGCGCCGTCGGCAAGATACTCGATGATGCTGCCCGCGAAGCTGCCGGAATGGCCGAGCGCATCGACGGTCTGCTGCCGGTCGAGCCCCATGGCCTTCGACACCGCGAGCGCCGCGGCCGGGGTGCCGAGCACACCCGTGGGATGAAAGCCGGCCTTGTGAACGGCCTTCGGGATCACCATCGACATGCGGCACATGACTTCGATTCCGGCCACGATACCCGCCAGCGCGGCACGCCCGCCGAGTCCGAAGCGTTCGCAAGCGGCCAGCACCGCCGGAACGACCACGCACGACGAATGGATCGGCCCGCCCTCGAAGGTATCGTCGAAGTCCTCGCCGTGGACGGCCGTGCCGTTGATCAGCGCCGCCGACGCCGCGCTGAAGGTTGCAGCGTGGCCGATGGCCGTGCACGCGCCGCCCGCGTCGACGCTCGCAATGAGCGCGCGCATGTACTCGGTCCTGCGCGCGGCGACGCACAGACCGACGACATCGATCAGCAGTTCCTCGGCGCGGGCACGCACCTGCGACGGAATCGCCGCAGGCCGGAGCGCCAGCACTTTGTCGACCAGCGTTTCGGCAACGGAGGATTCGGACTTCCTGGCATGCATGGCGGGAATTTCCTTTCCTGGCGGGGCGGACGCCGGCGGGCGCATGCCCCGAAGGCGAACGACTGAAAGTCGGGGGCGCGTGCCCGAATCGCCCGCGCGCCCCGAACCGGAACCGGTACTGGGCCCGGACTAACGCGCAACCTTGATGCCGGCTTCGCGCAGCACCGTGCGCTGCTGCTCCATGAACACATCCGCGTACTTCAGCAGTTCGCCGCTGCGCTGGTAACCGGTCTCGAAGTGGTTGTCTTCGATGTATTTTTTCCAGCTCGGCGTCTGGATGAGTTTCGCGAACAAGTCCTCCCAGTAGCGCACGACCTCCGGGGCAACGCCCGGCGGCGCCACGATGCCGCGCACCTGGCCGACGTTGACGATGTCGAAGCCAGACTCCTTGATCGTCGGCACGTTGGGATAAGCCGCGAGCCGCCGGTCGTTCACCTGCGCGATCACGCGCATGTTGCCGCCGCGGATGTGCTCGCCGGCCTCCTGCGGCTCGATGACCATCATGTTGACGTGCCCGCCGAGCAGCGCCGCAATGCGCTCCCCGCCGCCCGGAAACGAAATGAATGCCCAGTTCGCGCCGGCATTTTTCATCAGCAGCTGACGCACGGTCCAGTCACGGCTGCCAATCGAGCCGCCCGACTGCTTCATTTCACCGGGCTTCTGTTTCGCGAGATCGATGAAATCCTTCAGCGACTTCATCGGCGAGTCGGCCTTCACGGCGATCAGCGCCGGTTCGAGCACGAGCCGCACGACCGGCGTCAGGTCCTTGATCGTGACCTTGGCTTCCGCCCGCATGAGCGGCGTCGTGAACCACAGGCTCGTGAACACCGCGATCGTATGCGGATCGCCCTTGCGTTCGTTGACCAGGTAAGACATCGCCGTCAATCCGCCGCCGCCGGTCTTGTTGTTCACCTGCATCCGCACCGGCAACAAATTCTCCTTTTCCAGCGCGTTGGCTATGAAGCGCGCGATCACATCCCCCCCGCCGCCGGGCCCGGTGTGCGTGACGAACTCGATCGGGCGCGTCGGTTTGAACTCCGCCGCAAATACCGGCGCGGCTGCAACCAGCGCGGTCGCCATCAAAACCAACCATGACTGTCGTTTCATCAGTGACATCTCCTCGAAATTTACCGCTATCCGTTTTCTTCGATCGCCTTGACGCGCAGTGCGTTCAACCGGCGCGCCATCGGCAGCAGCAGGACCACCACGGTGAGCCCCAGCATGACCGCGGAAATCGGCCTTGACCAGAGGATCGAAAGTTCGCCCTGCGACATCATGAGCGACTGGCGAAGCGCGCGCTCCATGGCGTCCCCGAGCACGAGCCCCAAGATCAGCGGCGCGGAAGGGTAGTCGAGCCGGCGCATCAGGTAACCCACGAGGCCGAACACCGCCAGCATCCAGGTGTCGAAGAGGCTCCCCGACACGCTGTACACGCCCACCGCCGAAATGCCGATGATCAACGGGTACAGCACGTAAATCGGCAGCCGCAGCACTTGCGCGAACAGCGGAATCATCGGCATGTTGAGCACGAGCAGCATGACGTTCCCCACGTACATGCTGGCCACGAGCCCCCAGAACAGCGACGGATTGTCCTGGATCATCAGCGGTCCCGGCTTGAGCCCCCACAGGATCAGCGCGGCGAGCAGGATCGCCGTGGTTCCGGAGCCGGGGATGCCCAGCGTCAACAGCGGCACCAGCGCGCCGCCGGTCTCGGAATTGTTGGCTCCTTCCGGTGCCGCGACGCCTTCCGGAACTCCGGTGCCGAATTTTTCCGGATGCTTCGACACGGCTTTTTCAATGCCGTAGGAAATGAACGACGCCACGGTGGAGCCGGCACCGGGCAGCACGCCGATGATGAAGCCGACCACGGAACCGTTGAAAAACGCGAACCGGCAGGCCTTGAGTTCCTCCATGCTCGGCAGATACGCGAGAAATCCCTTCGGCGCGGGGAGCATCGTCCCTTCTTCGCGCCGTTCCATGTTTCCGAAAACCTCACCCAGGGCGAATACGCCGATCGCGACCACGACGAAATCGATGCCGTCGAGCATTTCCGAATTGCCGAACGTGAACCGCGACTGCGCGGTGAAGAGGTCCGTCCCCATGCCCGCGATCCACAGCCCCACCGTCATTGCGAGCAGCGCCTTGGCCATGGATTTACCCGCGAGCAGCACCACCATCGCGAGCCCCAGCGCCATCAGCGCGAAGTACTCCGGGGAACTGAACGACAGCGCGAATTTCGCGAGCGGCGGCGCGATCAGCATCAACCCGATGACGCCGACGCTGCCGGCGACGAACGATGAGATCGCCGCGATGCCCAGCGCGGCGCCGGCGCGCCCGTTTCTCGCCATCTGGTAGCCGTCGAGGCACGTGACCACGGATGCCGATTCACCGGGCACGTTGAGCAGTATCGACGTCGTCGATCCGCCGTATTTCGCGCCGTAATAAATGCCGCCCAGCATGATGAGCGCGCTCGTCGGATTCATCTGGAACGTGAGCGGCAGCAGCATCGCGATGGTTGCCGACGGACCGAGCCCGGGGAGTATGCCGACGAGCGTGCCCAGCAGGCAGCCCAGGAAGCACCAGAAAAGATTGACCGGAGTCAGCGCGACAGCGAATCCCTGCATCAGGCCGTCGAGCATTTCCATGTCAGATTCCCAGCATGCCGACCGGCAGTTTTACATCAAGACCCAGCGGGAACACCAGATAGAAGCCCGCCGAACAGGACACCGCGACCGCGAACCCGCGCAATACGGATCGCCGGTACAGCACGGTCACGACGAACCAGGTGAACAAACCGAACGCGACGACAAACCCCAGGGGCTTGAACAGCGCCACGCTGCATGCCATCGCAACCCACGCGATCAACGCGCGCCGGACCTCGCCCCAGTCCACCGGCTTGCCGTCGTCCTGATGCCTCAGGAACGCGCCAGCGGTGACCGCCACGGCCAGCACGGTCATGATGATCCCGTACCAGATCGGAAAAAATCCGGGGCCGGGACCGTCGAGGCCGAGATATTCCCACTGCCGCGCTTCCACGACGATGTAAACGCCCAGCCCTGCAAGCACGGCACCGGATATCACGTCCCCGTTGCTGAATCGCGACGCTGACATCGTTCAATGATCCGTCGAACGCGCCCGGATGCGCTCTGCGCGCACGTTCATGCCGCCGGGCGCGCGGTTTTCTTGTAGCGGCCGACCTGCACGATTTCGGCGGTTGTCCCGCCCGGGGCCTTGAACTTGACCGGAATCACCCCGGGATCGCTGACGATGCGGCATCCCTGCTTCTTGAGTTCTTCGGTGTACCTGGCGATGTCTTCCACCTCGATCGCGAAGTGGTGGATGCACGGCCCTTCTCCGGATGCTTTCGATTCCGCCGACTGCGTGCCGTCGTCGTACTGGATCAGCGTGAAATCGATGTCGCCGTCCGTCAGATGCCGCGACAGATGGTCGCGGGTCTTTTTGGTCTCGACCTCCCAGAATCCGAAAGTCTTCATCCAGAAATTCGAGGTCTGCTCGAGGTTTTCCACTTTCAGCGCAATGTGCACGATCCGGTTGGTCATGGTTTCTCCAGCTGTGATTCAGAATTCGTATCCAGCAGCGGCCAGCATCGGCCGCGCCTCCGGTGCGGTAAGTCTATCGATGAAATCCCGGGCCAGTCCGGGGTTGGCGCCCCGGGCCGGCACGCCGGCGGAGTATGTCGCCCGCTTCTGGAACGCCTCCGGCAGAGGGCCCGCGTATTCTACACCGTGAATCGGAATGATCTCGGTCGCCTGCGTGATGCCGATCGCGCCTGAACCGGTGGTGGCGGCGAGCCAGCGCATCGCGGCGTTGCCGTTCGGAAAGAATTTCAGCCGGTCCTTGAGCGTCTGGTCGACGCCGAGGTCGGCCAGCATCTGCATGACGATCTTGCCCGCGGTCGCCGTCGCCGGATCGGGAAACGCAATGACGGCGGACGACAGCAGCGTGCCGCGCAGCGCATCCGCGCTCGACAGGTCCGGCGCGGGCGTTCCCGTCCGGTGCGCGACGCCCGTGCCCACCTTGCCGAGGTCGGCTCGCGTGCCCGCAACGACGGTGCCGCCCTTCGCCAGATCATCAATCATCGCAGCAGTGAGAACGATCACGTCGGCCGGAAACCCTTCCGCAAGCCGCGCCTGCATCGCGCCGACGGCGCCAAACTCCGCGACGACCGCGTGACCCGTCGCGCCCTTGAACTGCGCGATGATGTTCTCGACCACCGCCTGCGCCGCGCCGGCGCTCAATATGTGTAGCGTTGCCATGCCGTCCTTTCAGAATTCCTCTCGAGGGTAAACCGGCGCAACCGGGTCCACCGCGTCCATCTCGCGGCCGATCGCGTGTTCGATGCCTTCCATTTCCGTCAACAGCGCGGACAACCGCAGGCGCACGTTTTCGATGTCCTTCTGCGGA
>CAZMBS010000237.1:0-5107 GCA_964564295.1 uncultured Streptomycetaceae bacterium | reverse complement strand
CCGATGCGCGAATCGATGGCCCGCAACGGGCTGCTCGTCATCGCCGAGAAGACCATACCGGACGGGCCGCTGCTCAAGCGGTTTTCGGGGCGCCTGCGCAGCACGCGCGACGCGCGCCCCGGCGAAATGCGCGGGAACTTCGAGTCGGCGTTCGCGCGACGCCGCGAGGCGGCGGCCCGCGAGGGGCTGGTCGAGATCGTGTCGGCGGCCGCGCTGGACCGCGTGCTGCGCGAGCGGATGCCGGCAATGGCGCTCTCCGCCGAGGGCGCGGATTTTCTCGAAGGGGATCTCGCGTATCTGGAGAAGGCGCGCGCGGCCGGGCTCGTGCATCTGCAACTGCTGCACTACTACCGGGCGTCGGTCATCGGCGACATCGCGACCGAAGAACCCGTGCACGGCGGCCTCACCGCGTTCGGCAGGGATCTCGTGCGTTCGTGCAACCGGCTCGGCATGCTGATCGACGTCGCACACTGCACGACGGCGGGGATCGAGCAGGTGCTGGAGATTTCGACGAAACCCGTGATTTACTCGCACGGACAGGACAGCACGCGGCTGCCGGATCCGGGGAGGGGCGTCACCGGCGCGCGCGCGATTTACGCGCCGCTCGCGAAGGCGCTGGCGCAACAGGGCGGCGTCATCGGACTGTGGCCGCTGTGGCACTCGTTCGCGCACATCGACCTCTACGCCGACGAAATTGCGCGGCTCGCGGGCGTCTACGGCGCGCGGCACGTCGGCATCGGCACCGACATGTTCGGCCTCACGCGCTCGGTGGTCCCCGACTACGACGCGTTCGCGCTGCTGCCGGAACTGCTCTCGCGGCGCGGCATGCAAGCCGCGGACATCGACGCGGTGCTCGGCGGCAACTACCTCCGCGTGCTGCGGCAGGCGCTGGCCGGCGGCTGAGGCCGCCTGATCGGCAACCACGTCGTTCGAGGAAAGCGCAGCGGATTCGTATTGTGCCGGCGCAGATTTGCCGGTGTAGCATTGCACCGATGCAGCTTGCTACCGGAACTGTCGTAGGCGGGAAGGTTATCGTGGAGGGGGATCCTCTGCCCGAGGGCGCAGTTGTCACTATCCTTGCCCGCGACGCGAACGAGACCTTCGAGGTTCCACCCGAACTTGAGGCAGAATTGCTGGAGTCGATCGCCCAGACTGATCGGGGAGAGACGATCTCCGCGGAGGAACTGCTGGCACGCCTTCGCCGTATTGCCGGAGCAGGTAGGGCGCAATAACCAACGGGCATTGCGCCGGATGATTTGCGGGCGGTGCAATGCGCTTTGCTTATTGCACCCTACAACTTGACTGCACGCCGCCGGGCGGTATTGACGTTCAATGCCGTACCGGATCCCGCGGACCTTTTTTGTATCGCCGGTCCAGTTCCTCCTCGAGCATGAACTGCGCTTCGAGGTCGCGGATCATCGGGTAGTTCATGAGCGGCGCGATATCGTCCATGCTGACGCAGAGGTCGGGGCGCTCGGGAACGACGTCGGCGTTCATGGTTTTTCGGAATGCGTCGAGTGCATTTTTCATGCCCATGATCGCGGAGCTCGTGAGCAGGCGTGAATAGCTCACGCGCGCCACGCCGATTTCCTGCAGGCGCTTGACCGAGACGATCGGCGTCGTCGACCGGCTGAGCAGCCCGAAGCCCATGCTGATGCTGACCGGCGCCTTGACGGCGTCGACGAAGCGCCGGATCTGGTCTTCGGATTCGATGGCATCAGGGTAAAGCAGGTCCGCGCCGGCGTCACGGTACATCTTCGCGCGCTTGATCGCGCCCTTGATGCCCTCGATCGCGACCGCGTCGGTGCGGGCGTTGATGATGAAATCGGGGTCTTTGCGCGCCTTCACGGCGGCCTCGATCTTCTTGCACATCTCGCGTGCGTCGATGAGTTCCTTGCCCCGCAGGTGGCCGCAGCGCTTGGGGCTCATCTGATCTTCCATGTTGATGCCGACGACGCCCGCCTCCTCGAAATACTGGATGGTGTGATACACCGTCACCGCGTTGCCGTATCCGGTGTCGGCGTCCGACATCACCGGGATCGACACGCTGCGCGCGAAATGATGGCACGCGTCGACG
Source organism: uncultured Streptomycetaceae bacterium (assembly GCA_964564295.1). Taxonomy (GTDB): domain Bacteria; phylum Pseudomonadota; class Gammaproteobacteria; order Burkholderiales; family SG8-41; genus CAZMBS01. The sequence goes on along the minus strand of CAZMBS010000237.1, from coordinate 3,030 downwards.
TTGTCCCTGAGGCCCATGATGCCGATGTCGGGCTGGCCCAGGCGCGAATTGGAAAGCCCCGCGCCGGTGGTGGACGCCGCCTTGAATCCCATGTGTTCGACGAGCCGCGCGCTGTAGCCGTCGAATATTCCCGGCGACACGACGATCTTTCCGGACGCGAGCATCTCGCGCATGCGGCGCGCTTTGGTCTTGGGCCTGGCCATGATGATCTCCGTGGGCGTGTGGGGGCTTGCGCGGAACGAAAAAAATAACTAATTAAAACAACACCTTACGCACTACGCCGCGCGTGCGCCGTTCGGCGGTTCATGCAGGTATTCCACGACGCGCACGCATTCCGCGATGTGCTGGTGACACACGAATTTCAGCGCGGCGAACGACAGCGCGGCCGAGATCGCCTGTCCGGCGACGGGCACGTAGCGCGTGACCTGCTTCACCGTGACTTTCATGCCGGCTTTCTTCAGCAGCAGCAACATCACGTCGCGCGTGACGACTTTTCCGATCAGCGTGCTGCCCGCGACGAGGATCGCCTGGTACACGATCGCGCGCCGTTGCGGATGCAATTGCGCGATCTGTTCGGGCGTGAGTCCGAACTGCGCGTTGATTTCCGGGATCAGCGTCATCAGCGTGCCGACGTCGGCCGCGAAATCGAACCCGGGAATCGGCACCAGCGCGGATGCCGACGCGAGCGCCGCGCGCCGGGTCACGCGCTTTTTCGCCGCCGCGACGGCCGCGTCGATCTCGCGCCGGTTGCGCGGCAGGCCGTAAACCGCGATCGCGCGCGCCGGCACGTCAGCGGACTCCGGTGTCGCGGCGATCAGTCGAGGACCAGCGCGATGCGGCCGGTCGTCGCGTTCTTGCGGATGAGTTCATGGGCGGTTTCCGCGTCCTGCAGCGCGAACGTGCGCGAGACGACCGGTTTGATGCGGCCGAGCCGCACGAGTTCCAGCGTTTTCCCGATTTCCGCCGCGGTCACGTAGCGCGAGGAATGGATTTCGAGCGCCCGCTTCGAAAACGCCTCGGGATTGATCGAAAACGTCGGGTCCTCGCCGTAGATGTTCTTGGGACGGCTGCCGATCATCACGAGGCGGCCGGTCATGCCGAGCGACGCGAGCGCCGCCTCCAGCGTTTCGCGCGCGCCGACCATGTCTATCGCGGCATCGGCGCCGCGCCCGCCGGTGATCGCCTTCACCTGTTCGGCGATGTTGCCCTTGCGCGCGTCGATCAGTTCATCCGCGCCGTTTTCGGCGGCGAGGTTCAGCTTGTCTTCACCGATGTCCGCGGCAATCACGCGCGCGCCGCATACGCGGCCCATCTGCACCATGTGCACGCCGACGCCGCCACCGGCGCCGATGACGAGCAGCGTGTCGCCGGGTCCGATGCGCGCCTCCTTGTGACACGCATGGTACGGCGTCGCGATCGCATCCGACGCGACGCCCGCGTCCACGTACGACACGCCGTCGGGAATCGGCACGATGTTGCGTTCCGGCAGCACGATGTACTCGGCATAACCGCCGTCGATCGCGGCGCCGACGTTGCCGCGCGGGCGCTCGCACAGGGTTTCGCGCCCGCTGCGGCACTGGCCGCACTGGCCGCACGTCAGATAATAGTGCGAGGTCACGCGGTCGCCGGACTTCACCGTGCGCACCTCGGCGCCCACCTCGACCACGTCGCCGGCGAGTTCGTGCCCCGGAATACGCGGGTACGACGTCACGCGGCCCGGCGTCTGGATGAGCTTGACCACAGTGAGTCCCACGCCGCACGCGCGCACGCGCACGAGCACGTCGTTCGGACCGACTTTCGGCACGGGCATGTCCTGGTATTTCAGCGCTTCGCCCATCGCGTGCAGCACCATCGCCTTCATGAATTGCGCTCCCTTCGCTGGTTCCGTCGTGTCATTCCGCGCGCAGGCCGGTATCGCTGATGAGCTTGCGCCACTTGGCGACCTCGGCCTTGATGTGCGCGCCGAACGCCTCCGGCGTCGTGCCGAGCGGTTCCGAGCCGTCCGCCGACAGCCGTTCCTTCATGTCGGGCGACTGCAGCGCGGACACGACCTCCTGCTGCAGTTTCGCGATGATCGCGCGCGGCGTCTTCGGCGGCGCCACCATGCCGTACCATCCGGCCACTTCGTAACCGGTGATGCCCGCTTCGTGCATCGTCGGCAGATCCGGCGCGCCCGGCGAGCGTTTCGCGGTGGTGACCGCGATCGCGCGCAGCCGGCCGCTCTTGATGTGCGCCTGCGACTGCAGGATCGTGGAAAACAGCATCTGGATCTGGCCGGCGATCACGTCGTTCATGGCCGGTGCGCCGCCCTTGTACGGGATGTGCGTGATCTGCAACCCCGCGAGCGAACCGAACAGCGCGCCCGACAGATGCGAAAGCCCGCCGGTGCCCGACGAGCCGTAGTTGAACGACCCGGGCTTCGCCTTGATGAGCGCGACGAGTTCCTTCACCGATTTCGCCTGCACGGACGGGTGCAGCACCAGCGCGTAGGGCTGCGTCGTCGCCTGCGTGATCGGCGCGAGATCGTTGATGAGGTCGTACGGCAGCTTCTTCATCAGACTCGGATTGACCGAATGGCTCGAGGAGATCATGCCGATGGTGTAGCCGTCCGGCGCGGCCTTGGACACGATGTCGGCACCGATGGTGCCGTTCGCGCCGGGGCGGTTGTCCGCCACCACCTGGTGTCCCCAGCGATCGGTGAGCCGGTGCGCGATCGAGCGCGCCGTGATGTCGGTGCCGCCGCCGGCCGCGAACGGCACGATGAGCCGTATCGGTTTCACGGGATACGTCGGGGACTGCGCGCCCGCCCATTGCGGAAATGCGGCGGCCATCGCAAGCAGGATCGCGGGCGTGCAGCAGCGGACCAGGCGCAAATCAGATCTCCTTGCGGAAAGGGGACTGCGGGTTCATTCGGGCCCGTTCTCCGGCGCGCGAATCATGGGACGTCATGGCGGAAGAGAGTGGGAGTCGAACCCACGCAGGACCGCCAGCGGCCCCTACCGGGTTTGAAGTCCGGCCGCCCCACCGGGA
>CAZMBS010000236.1:0-5120 GCA_964564295.1 uncultured Streptomycetaceae bacterium | reverse complement strand
GACGCACGGCGGCGTCCGCCCCTGGTGCGCGCACGGCTCCAGCGTCCCGTAGGCCGTCGCGCGCGCCGCGTCGCCGCCCGCCGCGTGCCGCGCGTTCACTTCCGCGTGCGGCGCGCCGGCGCGCTCGTGCCAGCCCTCGCCGACGACGGCGCCGTCGCGCACCAGCACGCATCCCACGCGCGGATTCGGGCTCGTCGAGTACAGGCCGCGGCGCGCGAGCTGCAGCGCCCGCGCCATGAATCCGTAATCGGCTTCGGTGAACATCGTCGCGCCTTTCGCCCTCCGGCCGCCCGGTTCAGGGCTGCTTCTTCCGAACCGGCGGCTGCTGCACTTCCTTGATCGCGTGCTGGAAATCGTCCGCGCCCTGAAAGCTCTTGTAGACGGACGCGAAGCGGATGTAGGCCACCTGATCGAGCCGCCGCAGCTCCCGCATGACCATCTCGCCCATGCGGCGCGAGGAGAGCTCACGCTCGCCCAGCGCGAGCACGTCCTGCGTGATGGTCGCGATGGCCTCGTCGACGAGCTGCGTGGACACCGGGCGCTTGTTGAGCGCGAGCGTGAAGCTGCGCCGCAGCTTCTGCAGATCGAACTCGGCGCGACTGCCGTCCTGCTTGACGATCTGCGGCATGCGCAGTTCCACGGTTTCGTAGGTCGTGAACCGCTTGCTGCAGTCGACGCAGCGCCGGCGCCGGCGGATGCTGTCGCCGTCGTCGCTCACCCGGGAGTCGATCACCTGGGTTTCGTCGGATTTGCAGAACGGGCACTTCATGCACGCGGCCTCGGTTCCGCTAGGAAGCGGCGGGTGCCGGACCGTAGACGGGAAACCGGTCGCAGAGTTTCTTCACTTCCGCCGCCACCCGGCGGATCACCGCGTCGTCGTTCGGCGCGTCCAGCACGTCGGCGATGAGGTTCGCGAGCTGCTCCGCTTCAGGCGTCCGGAATCCGCGCGTCGTCATCGCCGGCGAGCCGATGCGGATGCCGCTCGCGACCGTCGGCTTCTGCGGATCGTTCGGCACGGCGTTCTTGTTGACCGTGATGTTCGCGCGCCCGAGCGCGGCCTGCGCGTCCCTGCCGGTGATGTGTTTCGCGCGCAGGTCGAGCAGGAACATGTGGCATTCCGTGCGGCCCGACACGATGCGCAAGCCGCGCTCGTGGAGCGTCATCGCCATGGCGCGCGCGTTGTCGAGCACCTGCATCTGGTAAACCCGGAATTCGGGCTTCAGCGCCTCCTGGAACGCGACGGCCTTCGCGGCGATCACGTGCATGAGCGGGCCGCCCTGCGTGCCGGGGAAGATCGCGGCGTTGAGAATCTTCTCGTGTTTCGCATCCGCGAGGATGAGACCGCCGCGCGGGCCCCTCAGCGTCTTGTGCGTGGTGGTCGTCACGAAATCCGCGATACCGACCGGGCTCGGGTACAGCCCCGCGGCAATGAGACCCCCGTAATGCGCCACGTCCGCCATCAGCAGCGCGCCGACCTTGTTCGCGATATGGCGCAGCCGCTTCCAGTCGATCGCGAGCGAGTAGGCCGACGCACCCGCGACGATGAGCTTCGGCTTGCGCACGTTCGCAAGTTCCTCCACTTCCGCGTAGTCGATCTCCTCGGTCTTCGCGTCGAGCCCGTAGGCCACCGCATCGTAGTAGCGGCCGCTCAGGTTGACCTTCGCCCCGTGCGTCAGATGGCCGCCGGAATCGAGCGCCATGCCGAGAATGGTTTCGCCCGGGTGCAGCACCGCGGCGTAAACCGCGAGATTCGCCTGCGCGCCGGAATGCGGCTGCACGTTGGCGTAACCCGCGTGAAACAGCTTCTTTGCCCGGTCGATCGCAAGCTGCTCCGCGATGTCGACGAATTCGCAGCCGCCGTAATAGCGCTTTCCCGGATAGCCCTCCGCGTACTTGTTCGTGAGCACCGACCCCTGCGCCTCGAGCACCGCCGGACTCGCGTAATTTTCCGACGCGATGAGCTCGATGTGGTCTTCCTGACGCCGGATCTCGCGTCCGATCGCGCTCCACAGTTCCGGATCGGTCCTGGCGAGCCTGTCGTGGGCGTTGAACATGGCGGGAGTCGTCGCGTAAATGCTTGATTTTATCACGCTTACCGCCGGTTCCCGGATATGCGCGCGCCGGTTTTTTGCGCGATGCGCGCTCCAGCACGTATGATGGCGCGGGGCACACCGGGAGGAGAATTCGTGAATCTGCTGCTCGCGCTGTCGCGCGCGATCGATGCCGTGAACGAGCGCGTCGGCGGCTTCGCCCGCTGGCTGATTCTCGTGTGCGTGCTGGTGAGCGCGGGCAACGCCGTCGCGCGCTACAGCCTGAACCTCAGTTCGAACGCGTTTCTCGAGATCCAGTGGTACCTCTATTCGCTGGTGTTTCTCGGCGCCGCGGGTTACACCCTCAAGCACAACGCGCACGTGCGCATCGACCTCGTCGCCGGACGCCTGTCGCGCCGCACGCAGGCCTGGATCGACATTCTGGGCGGCACGTTCATGCTGCTGCCGGCCTGCGCGATCATCCTGTGGTTCGGCTGGAGCGCGTTTCTCGAATCGTGGCGCATCGACGAGATGTCGGGCGACGCCGGCGGACTCGCGCGCTGGCCGATCAAGCTCGCGGTGCCGGTCGCGTTTCTGCTGCTGATCCTGCAGTCCGTTTCGGAAACGGTGAAGCGCATCGCGTTCCTGCGCGGCATCCTCGACGATGTCCCGCCCGGCGGCGGGCAGGCCCGGCTCGACGCGCCGAAGACGACGAACACGTGCTGAGCGGCATGGCCATGGACTGGATGGCGCCCCTGATGTTCGTAGGGCTCGCGATTTTCCTGCTGCTCGGCTATCCGGTGGCGTTCGCGCTCGCGGCGAACGGACTGCTGTTCGCGTTCATCGGCATCGAGTTCGGCATGCTGCAGCCGGAACTGCTGCAGGCGCTTCCACAGCGTCTCTACGGCATCATGGCGAATCCGCTGCTGCTCGCCATTCCGTTTTTCACGTTCATGGGACTCATCCTCGAGCGCAGCGGCATGGCCGAGGATCTGCTGGACACGATCGGACAGATCTTCGGGCCCGTGCGCGGCGGCGTGGCCTACGCCGTCATCTTCGTGGGCGCGCTGCTCGCGGCCGCCACGGGCGTGATCGCGGCGTCCGTCATCGCGATGGGGCTCATCTCGCTGCCCGTGATGCTGCGCTACGGCTATTCCCCGCGGCTTGCGACGGGCGTCATCTGCGCGTCGGGAACGCTCGCGCAAATCATTCCGCCGTCGATCGTGCTGATCGTGCTCGCGGACGTGCTCGGGGCATCGGTCGGCGACATCTACGCGGGCGCGCTGCTGCCGGGACTCATGCTGGTGTCGTTGCTCGCGCTGTACGTGCTGATCGTGTCGATCGTGAATCCCGCGGCGGCGCCCGCGCTGCCGCTGTCGGCGCGCACGCTGCGCGGCGGCCCGCTGTATCGTCACGCGCTGATCGTCATGGTGCCGCCGCTCGCGCTGATCTTCCTCGTGCTCGGCACGATTTTCCTCGGCATCGCAACGCCTTCCGAAGGCGGCGCGATGGGCGCGGTCGGCGCACTGCTGCTTGCGTGGATCAAGAGGCGGCTGACCGGCAAGGTGATGCGCGAAGCGCTCGACGCGACGACCCGGCTTTCGAGCTTCGTGATGTTCATCCTGATCGGCTCCACGGTGTTCGCGCTGGTGTTCCGGGCGGTCAACGGCGACCTGTGGGTGGAGCGGCTGTTCGGCCTCGTGCCCGGCGGCGTCGCGGGATTCCTGATCGTGGTGAACCTGCTCATTTTCGTGCTGGGATTTTTCATCGATTTCTTCGAGATCGCGTTCATCCTGCTGCCGCTGCTCGGCCCGGTTGCGATCAAGATGGGCATCGATCCGGTCTGGTTCGCCGTGATGATCGGCATGAACATGCAGACCTCGTTCCTGACGCCGCCGTTCGGGTTTTCGCTGTTTTACCTGCGCAGCGTCGCGCCGCCCGCGGTAAAAACCGCCGATATCTATCGCGGCATCCTGCCGTTTGTCTGCGTGCAGCTCGTCGCGCTCGCGATCGTCATCGCGTTTCCGCAGCTCGTGACCGCGCTCACGGGCAGCGGCCCCGCGAAAGACGCGTCCGGCGTCGAGATCAGCGTGCCCGTGACGGATTACGGCATCCGCGGCGACTCCGGCAATCCGGGGGAGGCGGCGGCCGGCACCGGCACGGACGACAAGGCGGCGGCCGATATCGACCGGATGTTGCAGGAAGGCAGCCGGTAGCGCCGCGCATCACCCTTTCTTGCCGGGCGCCGCCGCGGCGGCCTTGCCGCGCGGCGCGTACGCGTACGAATCGAACGCGTGCTCGGCCACGCGGAACCACAGGTACTGATCGTCGCGGAATTTTTTCCAGCCGGGGTAGATGCGCGCCCAGTGTTTGCTTTTCTGCGAGAGTTCCGCGTACAACTCGAACGCCGCCTTTTCGCAGGCTTCCAGCACCGGGCGCGGAAACGCGCGCAGTTGCGATCCGCCGGAGACGAGGCGCCGCAGCGCTTCGGGGTTTTTCGCATCGTATCGCGTCAGCATGTGCACGTTCGACTCCGCGCACGCCGATTCGAGCGCCGACTGATAGGCCTTCGGCAGTTCGGCCCACTTCTTCAGATTGATGATGACCGACAACTGCGGCCCGCCCTCCCACCAGCCGGGGTAGTAGTAGAACTTCGCGACCTTGTGGAAACCGAGTTTTTCGTCGTCGTACGGCCCGACCCACTCGGCCGCGTCTATCGTGCCGCGCTCGAGCGCCTGGTAGATCTCGCCGCCGGCGATCTGCTGGGCCACGACACCGAGCTTCGCGAGCACCTGTCCCGCGAGCCCGCCGATGCGCATCTTGAGACCCTTGAGATCCGCGACCGACTTGATTTCCTTGCGGAACCAGCCGCCCATCTGCGCGCCGGTGTTGCCCGCCGCGAATTCCACGCAGCCGTACTCCCGGAACAGCGGATCGAGCGCTTCGCGTCCGCCGCCGTAGTACCACCACGCGTTCTGGTGCCGCGCGTTCAGGCCGAACGGCACGTTGGTGCCGAACGCGAACGCCGGGTCCTTGCCGACGTAGTAGTAGGGCGCCGTGTGGCCGCACTCGACCGTGCCGTTCTGCACC
>CAZMBS010000235.1:0-5161 GCA_964564295.1 uncultured Streptomycetaceae bacterium | reverse complement strand
CCGAGCGCCGGCTCGATCAATATCCGCACCAGTTCTCCGGCGGCATGCGCCAGCGCGTGATGATCGCCATCGGGCTCGCCTGCAACCCGAAGCTGCTGATCGCGGACGAACCGACGACTGCGCTCGATGTCACGATCCAGGCGCAGATACTCAAGTTGATGAAGGACCTGTCGCGCGACCTCGGCATCGCGCTGGTCGTGATTACGCACAACCTCGGCGTCGTCGCGCGCTACGCCGACCGCGTAAATGTGATGTATGCGGCGCGCATGGCGGAGCAGGGCTCGGCCGCTCACGTGTTCGCGGCGCCGCTGCATCCCTACACCGCGGGCCTGCTGCGCTCCGTTCCGCGGCTGGACCAGCCGCGCGGACGCAAGCTCGAAACCATCGACGGCATGCCGCCGAACCTGCTCGACGCGCCGCCGGGCTGCCGGTTCGCTGCGCGCTGCGCCGCGAAGCAGGATCGGTGCCTCGCTGCGTTGCCGGAACTCGAGCCCGTTGCGACCGGGCGCTGGTCCGCGTGTCTGCGCGCGGGCGAGATGGTGGCGTCCGGCGCGGCCGGCGTCGGGCTGCAGGCAGCGTCGACCGCCGCAACGACGGTAAAGACCATCGACGCCGGGGAACCGCTGCTGCGCGTGCACGACTTGCGAACCTATTTCGAAGTCAACGCGGGCATGAGGCTGTTCCGGCGCGTCAACGCCGAAGTGCGCGCGGTGGACGGACTCACGTTCGACGTGCGCCGCGGCGAGACGGTCGGGCTCGTCGGGGAGTCCGGCTGCGGCAAGACGACGGTCGGCCGCACGCTGCTGCGGCTCGAGGAACCGACCGCGGGCCAGATCGTGTTTCGTGGCGAAAACGTCACGCGGGCCGCGGGCGATGCCCTCAAGCGCTATCGCCGCCAGATCCAGGTGATATTCCAGGACCCGTACAGTTCGCTCAATCCGCGCATGACCATCGGGGAAATCATCGCGGAGCCGATGCGGGTGTACGGGTTGCAGCCCGACCGCCGCGCGGCCCGGGCGAAAGTGATGGAACTGCTGACGCAGGTCGGCCTCTTCGACTACATGGCAGAGCGGTATCCGCACGAACTCTCGGGCGGCCAGCGCCAGCGCGTCGGCATCGCGCGCGCACTCGCGATGGAGCCGTCGTTCATCGTGTGCGACGAGCCGGTATCCGCGCTCGACGTGTCGATCCAGGCGCAGATCATCAATCTGTTAGAGGACCTGCAGCAGAAATTCGGCCTGACGTACCTGTTCATCGCACACGACCTCGCGGTCGTGCGGCATATCTCCGATCGCGTGATCGTGATGTATCTCGGCAAAGTAATGGAAATCGCCGATCGCGATGCGTTGTACGCCGATCCGCAGCACCCTTATACCCGGGCGCTGCTCGATGCGGTGCCGATCCCCGATCCGGCGCTCGAGCGCCAGCGGGAGTATCGCGTGCTCGGCGGGGAAGTGCCGAGCCCGCTGTCGCCGCCGTCCGGGTGCGTGTTTCACACGCGTTGTCCGATCGCAGGTCCGGAATGCAAACTGGCCGTGCCGCCGTTGCGCGAGACCCGGCCGGGACACTTTGTCGCCTGCCTCAAGGCCTGATGGCGTCAGCAAATCACCGACGATAGAGGAGAACACATGACGATCCGAACCGTACTGTTGGCCGCCGTGCTGACGTTTGGCGCTGCTGGCGCGGGCGCTCAGGCGCCGAAAGCGGGAGGACTGCTCAAATTCGCGGTCGGCGCGGAGCCGCCCAATTACGACTGCCACGCGCAGTCGTCGTTCGCGTTCATCCATCCCGTGCGACCGCATTACAACACGCTGCTCAAATTCGATACGCCGAAGTACCCGGCGATCAAGGGTGACCTCGCGGAATCCTGGACGGTCGCGAAAGACGGGCTCACGTATACCTTCAAGCTCAGGAAGGGCGTGAAGTTCCACGACGGCTCGAATTTCACGTCGGAGGACATCAAGGCGACCTACGAGCGGATTCGCAAGCCGCCCGCGGGCGTGCGCTCGCTGCGGGAGGAGGCTTACGCCGATATCGCGTCGATCGACACGCCGGATCCGCTGACGGTGGTGTTCAAGCTGTCGAAACCCAACGCATCCATGCTCGCCAACTTCGCGAGCCCGTGGGATTGCGTGTACAGCGCGGCGAAGCTGAAGCAGGACCCGAAGTTCCCCGAGCGCAACGTGATGGGCACCGGGCCGTTCACCTTTAACGAGCACGTGGCCGGTTCGCACTGGAGCGGCCGCAGGTTCAAGGACTATTTCGAGAAGGGCAAGCCGCACCTCGAGGGATTTCTCGCGATTTTCATCGCCGGTGCGCCGATGGTGAACGCGCTCGCGGCGGGCGAGGTGCTCGCGGAGTTCCGCGGGCATTCGCCGGCGGACCGCGATCGCCTGGTGAAGGCGCTGGGCGACAAGGCGGTGGTGCAGGAGTCGCCGTGGGTGTGCTCGCTGGTGGTCACGTTCAACACAAAGAAAAAGCCGTTCGACGACGTGCGCGTGCGCCGCGCATTGTCGCTCGCGATCGACCGCTGGGGCGGCGCGCAGGCGCTGTCGAAGGTCGCGCTGGTGCGGCACGTCGGCGGTCTGCTGCGCCCGGGCTACGATCTCGCCATCTCCGAAAAAGAGCTCGTGACGATGCCCGGGTTCTCGAAGGATATCAACGCGTCCCGCGCGGAGGCGCGCAAATTGCTGCAGGAAGCGGGGGTGCCGGGCCTGACCTTCACGTTTACCAACCGCAACGTCGCGATGCCGTACACGCCGGTCGGCGTGTACCTGATCGACCAGTGGCGGCAGATCGGCGTCAACGTGAAACACGAGCAGCTCGAGACGCGGCTGTATCTGGCCGCGCAGCAGCGCGACAAGCCGACGTTCGACGCGGCACTCGACTTCAACTGCGATTTCATGGACGAGCCCAACCTGCAGTTGCTGAAATACCTGTCGCACGACCGGTCGGCGATCAATTACGCGCAGCAGACCGATCGCCAGCTCGATGCGCTGTTCGACAAGCAGTCGGGCGAGCTCGACAGGAAGAAGCGGTACGCCGTGCTGCGCGAGTTCGAAAAACGCGCGCTCGAGCAGGCCTACACGATACCCACGATCTGGTGGCACCGCATCATCGTCACGCACAAGGAGCTGAAAGGCTGGCACATTACGCCGAGCCATTACGTCGGCCAGGATCTTGCCGACGTCTGGCTCGACCGTTGATGCTGCGATACGTCACCAACCGTATCCTGCTGATGATCCCGACGCTTTTGGGCGTCGCGATCCTCGTATTTTTTCTGCTGCGCCTTGCGCCCGGCGATCCGGTGCAGATGATGATGGAGGGGTCCAACGTCTCGCAGGCCGTGATCGAGGCCGAGCGCGCGCGGCTCGGGCTCGATCAGCCGGCTTACGTGCAGTTTTACCGCTGGATGTCGGGTATCGTCACGGGCGACTTCGGCGTATCGATGTGGACCGGCAAGCCGGTCATGCAGGAGATCGGAACGCGGCTGGAACTGTCGCTGCAGGTCGCCGTGATGGCGACCATCCTCGCGGTGCTGCTCGCGCTGCCGCTCGGCACGCTCGCGGCGATATTCAAGGACACCTGGATAGACCACGCCGTGCGCGTGGTCTCGATCGCCGGGCTGGCGGTGCCGTCGTTCTGGCTCGGCATGATCATCATCCTGCTGCTGCTCACGTATTTCTCGTGGATACCGCCGCTGACGTTCACGTCGATTTTCGACGACCCCTGGAAGAACCTGTCGCAACTCGTCTGGCCCGCGCTGGCGGTCGGTTACCGTTATTCCGCGGTGGCGATGCGCATGATGCGGTCGGCGATACTGGAGGTGCTGCAGGAGGACTACATCCGCACGGCGCGCGCGAAGGGCGTGTACGAGCGCCTGGTCATCGCGCGCCACGCGATGCGCAATGCCCTGCTGCCGGTCGTGACGGTCGTGGGTCTGGAGTTCGCGTTCCTGATCGGCGGGCTTGTCGTGACCGAACAGGTGTTCAATCTGAACGGCATCGGAAAACTGTTCGTCCAGGCGGTCGCGCGCGGTGATTTCACGCTGATTCAAGGCCTGGTGCTGCTGGTGGCGACGTTTTTCGTGCTGGTCAATTTTGCGATCGATCTGCTGTACGGGTTTCTCGACCCGCGGATCCGCTACCGATGACCGGCGCCACCGCCCCCGCAATCACGTACAAGCTGCCCAGGCGCCGGCATCCCGCGCTGCAATTCGTCGTGCACCAGCCGCTCGGCGCGGCGGGACTCGCGGTGATCGTGCTGATGGCGGTGTGCGCGGTGTTTGCGCCGTGGGTCGCGCCCTACGATCCGCTGGCCGTGGATTACGCAGCGCAGCTCGCGCCACCGTCGGCGGCGCACTGGCTGGGAACCGATTCGTTCGGGCGCGACGTGCTCTCGCGCATCATCTACGGCGCGCGCACCGCGCTGGCGGTGGGTTTTCTCGCGTCGTTCCTCGGCGCGACCATCGGCGCGGTGATCGGCGTCGTTTCCGCTTACTTCGGCGGCAGAACCGATCTCATCATCCAGCGCGTGATGGATGTGCTGCTGTCGTTTCCGATCATCGTGCTCGCGATCACGGTCGTCGCGGTGCTCGGCAAGAATATCGTGCTCGGCATCGACGTGAACCTGATCATCGCGATCGGCGTGCCGATGGTGCCGAAAGTCGCGCGCGTCGTGCGCGCTTCCGCGCTTGCGATTCGCGAGCTGCCTTATGTCGACGCCGCGCGCACGGCCGGTTACTCGCACGCGCGCATCATTTTCCGGCACATCGTGCCCAACGTCGTTGCGCCGTACCTGATCATGCTCACCGCGTTCGTCGCGCAGGCGATCCTCGCGGAAGCGTCGCTGTCGTTTCTCGGGCTCGGTGTTACCGAGCCGACGGCCTCGTGGGGGTTGATGCTGTCGGGCGCGGCGGCGGACTTTTACCAGCAGGCGCCGTGGATGATCGTGTTTCCCGGCATCGCGATCAGCCTTGCGGTATTTGCGTTCAACCTGTTCGGGGACTCCGTGCGCGACTGGCTCGATCCGAAAATCAAGTTGTAACGTGCGCCGTAGAATAATTTATCAATATTATCAATGGGTTACGGAAGTTCCGGCGATCATGTCTTGCCGATGAGCTTCACGGCAATGGCCATGCGCTTGTAGTCGGCATCGAAAA
>CAZMBS010000234.1:0-5218 GCA_964564295.1 uncultured Streptomycetaceae bacterium | reverse complement strand
CCCTGGTTCATGGTCCGGCAGGACCTCGCACGTTTCGCCGCGGCGTGGCGCGGCCCGGCGTCGCCGCGCATCGGCATGACGCTCGGCGTGCTGTGCCTCGCCGACGGCGCGCGCGCGCGCGCGCTGGCGCAGCCCGCGTTCACGTGGTTCTACCGCGAACTCTTCCGAACGACGGCGCCCGTGCTCGAGCGCCTGTACCCGGGCTACGAGCACATTCACGAATTCGGCCGCTTTCGCGCGCTGATCCGGCTCGGCGTCGATTTCGGTTTCGCGGACGCCTTCGGGCTCACCGTCGTCGGCACACCGGCCGAATGCCGGGCCAAACTCGCGAAATACGCCGAGGCGGGCGTCACGCACATCCTGTGCGCGTTCGGCGCGGGCGCGCTCGACCCCGCGGTCGCGCAGGAATCGATGTCGTTGTTCGCGCGCGATGTCGCGCCGGGATTCCGCGCGCCATGAACGTTTTCGTAACGGGTTCGAGCTCCCATTTCTCGCGCGTGCTGCTGCCGCGGCTCTGCGCGGACCCCGGCGTCGACCGGGTGACCGGCGTCGACATCGCGGCGCCGTGGTTCCGCCATCCGAAATTCGCGCCGTTGTGCATGGACATCCGCGATCCGCGCATCGCGGACTGCCTCGCGGGCCACGACGGACTCGTGCACCTTGCCTTCGTCGTGCTGCGCGGCCGCCGCAGCGCGCACGACATGTTCGACGTCAACGTGTCCGGCAGCCACAAGCTGTTTCACGCGGCGCGCGCCGCCGGCGCAACGCGGCTCGTGCATCTGTCGAGCGCCGCCGTGTACGGCAGCGGCCTGCATGTCGCGGAAAGCGGTCCGCTCACGCCGTTGCCGGGATTTCTGTACGCGGAACACAAGGCCCGGCTCGAGCACATGCTCGCCATCGAATTTCCCGAATGCGTGCGGCTGCGGCCGCACGTGATGCTGGGCCCGCACGCGCAAACGCTGCTGAAGCAGATCATGGCGCTTCCGGTGTATCCGCGCATCGCGCATCCGCTGCCGTTGCTGCAGTGCGTCCACGAAGACGACGTGGCCGAGGCGGTGTTGCTCGCGCTGCGCGGCGCGGGCCGCGGTGCGTACAACCTCGCGGTCGAGGACACATTCAGCTACCGCGATCTCATCCGCGCGCGGCACAGCGTGAGCATCGCGCTGCCGCCGCGCGTCGCGCGCGGCGCGCTCTACTGCGCGTGGCGCGCCTTCGGCTGGGGCGGCGAACCGGCGTGGTTCGACGGGCTCATGCAGTCTCTCGTCATCAACAGCCGCCGCGCCATCGTCGAACTGGGTTGGCGCAGCCGCCATAACGCGGCGTCGGTGATCGCGCAAACATGAATAAAATCAATCAGTTGTACATCTCTCCCAGACTGAACCCGTAGCCTGACAGCACGTGCAGCGTGGGCGCGAGCTGGCGGCGGACAAACGCGCGATGCACGGAGTTGCGCCGCGCGAGGCGCCGCCAGGTTTCGCCGTGCGTCAGTCCCGCCAACTCGTAGAACGCGGCCGGCGGAAAATAAAACGCATCGGCGTAGCGCGACAGCAATGCGGTCGCGGCGCGCGCGAGCATGCGCCGCTTCCAGGCCGGCATGGCGCCCGTCGCGCGCTCGAGATGGCTGCGTGCCGCGGCGAGGTGCCGCGCTTCGTCCACCGAGTGCAGCGCGCTCACCTGGCGCGTAACCGCGTTGATTTCGCCGGTATAGCCGCGCACGTAACGATTGAACTTGTCCGGCACGTCTTCCGCGATCACGGTGGCGAGCCAGAAAAGCGCACCCGCCGGCGTCGCGTGGCGCGCGAGAAAATCCGTGAACGCCGGAGCGCGCCAGGCCCCCGGCGGCAGCGCGAGCCCGCCCTGTTCCAGCACCTGCAGAAACAGCAGGCTGTGTCCGGCTTCTTCCCGGATCTCGTGCAGCGCGTATTCGTACTCGGCACGCGCGAGCGTGGGTGCGAGCCGCCGGCTCATGCGCTGCACGAACACAGCTTCGAGCCACAGCCCCGCGCACAACACGTTGGCGTATTCGTACTGCGCGAGCTTCTCCCGAGTCCTGCGCGCGAGCGTCTCGTATTCGGGCAGTCCGTACAGGGACAGCGCGGGTTCCGGCATCCAGAATCCGCCGGCGGCGAGCGCGCGCCAGTCGATCGCGGCGAGCGGATCGCGATAGCCGCGGCTGTTCTCGGAAAGCTGCCGCAACAGGGACGGATCGGCGCCATGCATGACCGGATAAGTATAATCCCCGCATGGGCGAGACCGCACTTCGATTCCGCGGCGTCAGCAAATCCTTCGGCGGCGTGCCAGCCCTGGCCGACCTGACTCTCGACATCGGCGCCGGAGAATTTTTCGGCCTCGTCGGCGAAAACGGCGCCGGCAAGACCACGCTGCTGAAGTGCATGCTGGATTTCTGCGATGCCGACGGCGGGGCGATCGAACTGTTCGGGGTGCCGCACCGGGAGACCCGCGCGCGCGCGCGGCTCGCGTTTCTGCCGGAACGTTTCAATCCGCCGTTCTACCTGACGGGCCGGGATTTTCTGCGCTACATGGCCTCGCTGCACGGCACCGCATACGACGCGTCGGCCGTTTCGCGACTGCTTTCAGGGATGGATCTCGCCGTCGCCGCGCTCGACAAGCCGGTGCGCGCGTATTCGAAGGGCATGACGCAGAAACTCGGGCTCGCGGCCTGCCTGCTTTCGCAAAAAGACCTGTATGTGCTCGATGAACCGACCAGCGGCCTCGACCCGAAAGCGCGCGCGCTGCTCAAGCGCGAACTGCGCGGGCTGCGGGACCGCGGCCGCACCGTGTTTTTCACTTCGCACGCGCTGGCGGACGTCGACGAAATGTGCGACCGCATGGCGATCCTGCATCAGGGACGGCTGCAATTTTCCGGCGCACCGGCCGAACTCAAGTCGCGGTTCGGCACGGACAGCATCGAACAGGCCTTTCTCGACTGCATCGCGGGCACACCCGCCGCATGAGCCCCGCCGCGGATGCCCGCGCCCGCGACTTCTGGCACAATGCATGCGTTACTCTCTGATTTTTCGAAGCAATCACGTCGTGGGGGCGGCGTTCGATGGCTGAACAGGCAAAACCGGATCTGTTGATCGTCGACGACGATCCGTTGATCTCCGACACGCTCAATTTCGTACTGAGCAAGGATTTTTCCGTGTACGTGGCGGAGTCGCGCACGCACGTGAAAAGCCTGCTGCGGCAACTGGACCACCCTCCCCAGCTCGCGCTGATCGACCTCGGGCTGCCGCCGACGCCGCACCGGCCTGACGAAGGCTTCCGGCTCATCACGGAACTGCTCGCGGCTTCGCCCGGCATCAAGATCGTCGTGCTGTCGGGGCAAAGCGACGAAACCAACGCGCGGCATGCGCGCACGCTTGGCGCGATCGAGTTCGTCGCCAAGCCGGCGGAACCCGACACCCTGAAGCGCTTGCTGCTCTCCGCGCTGTCGATCAGCGACGCGGAGCTCAGTGCGGCTGCCGACAGCGGCTTGCTGGGCAAGAGCCTGCTGATGGAAAAGCTGCGGCAGCAGATCGTGCAGTTCGCGAACGCGCCGTTCCCCGTGCTGATCGAGGGCGAGTCCGGCAGCGGCAAGGAACTCGTGGCGCGCTCGCTGCACACGATGAGCGGGCGTGCGCCGCGGCCTTTCCTCGCGCTCAACTGCGCGGCGATTTCGCCGAACCTCGTCGAGCCCACGCTGTTCGGCTATGCCAAGGGTTCGTTTACCGGCGCGACGACCGCCCGTGCAGGTTACTTCGAGGATGCCAAGGATTCCACGCTGTTTCTCGATGAAATCGGCGAGCTGCCGCTGGAACTGCAGGCAAAACTGCTGCGCGTGCTCGAGAACGGCGAATACCAGCGCGTGGGCGAGACGCAGGGCCGCGTGTCGAACGCCCGCGTGGTCGCCGCGACCAATCGCGACATGCGGCAGGAAATCCGCAACGGGCGTTTCCGTTCCGACCTGTACCACAGGCTTTCGGTTTTCACGATCGACATGCCGGCGCTGCGCGATCTCGGCGACGACAAGGTGGCGCTGCTCAATCACTTCCGCGATTTCTACGCGAAACAGGCAAACGTGAAGCCGTTCGAGTTCGACGGTCGCACGATGGACATCTGGCTCGAATACAGTTTCCCCGGGAACGTGCGCGAACTGCGCAACATCGTGATCCGGCTCACGACGAAGCATGCCGGCGCGAAAGTCCAGCCCGAGCAGTTGCAGGTGGAGCTCGACCGCGAGAGCCTCGACGTCGACCTGCCGGGCATCCCGGTCACGACGGATTTCCGCTCGGTGATCGAGGCGGCCAAGCGCCAGCTTCAGGTGCAGAAAAATTTCAGCCTCGACGTCACGCTGCAGGAATGGGAACGCGGCTACGTGGAAGCCGCGCTGCTCGTGACCAACGGCAACCTCACGCAGGCGGCGAAGCTGCTCGGCATACACCGCACCACGCTGTACAGCCGCATGCAGAACTACGCGGGGCAGTCCGACGCCGCAAAACGGCCCGCGACCCGCTGACGCGAACCGGCCGACGGCAACAACGCCATGTACTACGCCCACTTCGGACTCAACCAGGCGCCGTTCAAGATCACGCCGAACACGGAGTTCTTCTACGGCGGCGGCAACCGCGGGCCGATACTGGAGGCGCTGATCTACGCGGTGACGCACGGCGAGGGCATCGTCAAGGTCACCGGCGAAGTCGGCAGCGGCAAGACCATGCTGTGCAGCATGCTGCAGACGCGGCTGCCGGCGTCGGTGGAAATCGTGTACCTCGCGAACCCGAGCGTGTCTCCCGAGGAAATCCTGCATGCGATCGCGTTCGAGCTGCAGATCGACGTGCCGCGGGACGCGTCGCGGCTCGTGGTCATGCACGCGCTGCAGGCTTACCTGCTGAAACGGCACGCCGAACACCGGCGCGTCGTCGTATTCGTCGAGGAGTCGCAGAGCATGTCGCTCGCGACGCTGGAGGAAATCCGGCTGCTGTCCAACCTCGAAACGAAAAACGACAAGCTCATGCAGATCGTGCTGTTCGGCCAGCCCGAACTCGACGAAAACCTGCGCGAGTCGCGCATCCGCCAGTTGCGCGAGCGCATCACGCACAGCTTCCGGCTCGAGCCGCTCGACGTGAACGAGGTTCGCGAGTACCTGATGTTCCGCATGCGCGCCGCCGGCTACCGCGGGCCCGACCTGTTCCCGAATGCGATCGTGAAGACCATC
>CAZMBS010000233.1:0-5229 GCA_964564295.1 uncultured Streptomycetaceae bacterium | reverse complement strand
CACGTCGGTCGACGTGCCGCCCATGTCGAACGTCATGAGATCGGGAAGCTTCAGTTGCCGCCCGAGCCCCACGCGGCCGATGACGCCGCCCGCGGGACCGGAGAAAAACGTGTTGACCGGAAGCCGGCGCACGGCGCCCGGTGACACTGCGCCGCCGTTCGACTGCATCACACGCGGCATGGCACGGATGCCGAGATCGGCCACACCGCGCTCGAAGCGCTCCAGGTAGCGGTCCATGACCGGCATCAGACTCGCGTTGACGGCGGTGGTCGCGAAACGTTCGTACTCGCGAAATTCCGGCAGCACATCCGACGATGCGCATACGTACGCCTCGGGCCATTCCGCCCGTGCCACGGCAAGCGCGCGGCGCTCGTGCGCGGGATCGGCGTAGGCGTGGAGAAAACAGATCGCGACGGCTTCGACGCCCTTGTCCCGCAGCGCAGCTACCGCCCGGCGCACGCCGTTCTCGTCGAGCGGTGCCGCTTCGGCGCCGTCGTGGGCGATGCGGCCCGCGACCTCGATGCGGCAGTCGCGCGGCGTCGGCGGCGCCGGTTTCGGGATGTCGATGTTGAAATAGTGGGGACGGCGCTGGCGCGCGAGTTCGATCACATCGCGAAAGCCCTCGGTCGTGATCATGCCGGTTCGCGCCCACTTGCCTTCCAGCACCGCGTTGGTTGCGAGCGTCGTGCCGAGCACCAGGAATTGCACGTGCTCGCGCGCGAGCCCCGCCAGTTCCAGCGTTTCCGCGATGCCGTCGAGCACGGCCTTGGCCGGGTCGGCGGTAAACGTGGGCAGCTTGTGATACACGGTGCGCCCCGTTGCGAGTTCGCACAGCGTCACGTCGGTGAACGTTCCACCGGTGTCGATGCCGATGCAGATCCTGTTCATGATCGTTCTTCGGGAAGGGATGCGCCGCCGCATGCATGGCGGCAGGGCAACGGTTGTGATTCGATCAAGGTTATCATGACGGAACCGCTGCCGAGAATCGGAACGCCGCCGGCATTCAGCCGGATTCCATTTTGTGGGCAGACGGCCCTAGCGACAGCATTGCACAACAGCCGGAGTTTTCGATCATGACCCAGACCCTGCGCAATGACGCTGTGCCGCAGACGCCGGCGGCCACGGCACGACTTCCGGACGGCTACAGCCATGCGCTCTGCGAACGCATCGCGGGCTGGCAATATGCGACGCTGCCCGCCAATGTAGTCCACACTGTGAAAGCGCTGATCGTGGACACACTGGGCGTGATCTGCGGAGCCGCGCGAGCGCCCGGTATACCGGAACTCAATGCACGGCTCGCCCGATGGGAGGCTGCGGGCAGCGCGACGGGAATCATCGGCATGCGCCGCTATTCGCCGCCCAGCGCGGCGCTCGCGAACGGCGCCGCGGCACATGCGCTCGACTTCGACGATCAGCACGACCCGGCCCGGGTGCATACCAGCTGCGTCGTGCTGCCGACGCTGCTTGCTGCCGCACAGGATGCCGGCCCGGTGTCGGGCAAGGACTTTCTGCTGGCGTTCGCCATCGGCGCGGAGTTGCACGCCCGGCTCGGACTCGCGTGTTACAACAGTCTCGGCAAGGGCTGGCATCCGACGATGATATTCGGCACGGTTGCCGCAAGCATCGCGGCCGGCCGCATGCTGGGACTCGACGCCGACCGCATCGCCAACGGCCTCGGCATGGCGTATCACCAGGCAAGCGGATCGGCGCAAAGCATGCGCGACGGCGTGCTGTCGAAGCGCATGGGCGCGGGTTTCGCGGCTCGCGCGGCGGTGCTGGGGACGTTTCTCGGGGCCGACGGACTCACCGGAACGCGCCGCACGTTCGAGGGTAATGCGGGACTGTTCGCGCTGTACGAGCGCGACGAAGTGCGCCCGGAAATCCTGACCGCACGCCTGGGCGATGACTGGCGCGTGCCGGAATACAGCTTCAAGCCGTACCCGTGCTGTCGCTGCAATCACACGCCGATCGGTCTCGGTATCCGGCTCCACCAGCAGGGCGTGCGGCCGGATCAGATTTCGGAGATCGAAATCGGCATGGGTGACGTGAACTGGCTGACCGTAGGCACCCCCTACGATCCGGCCCGCAATGATGTCGTGCACGCCCAGTTCAATGCGGCCTACAGTTTTGCGCGCGCGCTGGCGGATGGCCGCGTCGACCTGCGCACTTATCGCAGGCCCGCGATCACGGATTCGCGCATTGCCGCGATCACGGCCAGGACTCGTGTGGTCTCGGATGCGTCGATTGACCCGACGGCCATTGAGCCAGCCCGGGTCAAGCTGCGACTTGCTGCCGGCAACCCGATCGAGATTACCGCGAACACGATCAAGGGCAGTCCGGCGGAACCGATGACGGCGGACGAGTCAGCTGCAAAACTGCGGGATTGCCTCGAATCGGGACTCGGCGCGTCCACGGCCGACGCGGATCGCCTCATGGAGGTGGTGATGACTCTGGAACGCAGCGAGAACGCCGCCGCGGACTTGTTGCGCGCGCTGCCGGATAATCGTAACTAATTGATGTTAAACATCTAATCCGGAAAAACGAAAGGCAGGGAAATCCCCTGCCTTTCGGTCCATCCGGAGCGGCTGATGCGCCGCGCCCGGGTGTGGTTGTTACTTGGCTTCGGCTTTTTTCGCCTTGCCTTTGCCCTTGCCTTTACCCTTGCCTTTGCCCTTGCCTTTGCCTTTTTTGCCTTCGGCTTTCGGCGCGTCGGCTTTCTTGGCATCGCTCTTGGGCGCGTCGGCTTTCGGCGCAGCCGGCGCAGCGGCCGGAGCCGGGGCAGCCGCGGGTTTCGCCGGGGCGGCAGCAGGCGCTTGCGCGAGGGCGGTGCCGGCGGCGAACAGGCCGGCGATCAGCGTTGCGATCAGTTTGCTCATTTCTGGAACTCCTTTCCGGTGGATGACAAATCAATATCCCGTCGAGGGATGAGCGAATAACGCGGCGGTCAAGCCGCGGTTGACAAATCCGCAGAACCCCCGCCGGTGTTAACATTCGGCCCCGGCGCAGCGCGCCCGCATGCCCCTGACAACCTCACTGGACTCCCCATGGACCTGCAACTCAAAGGCAAGACCGCCCTCGTCACCGGCGGCTCCCGTGGCATCGGCTACGGGGTCGCGAAACTGCTGGCCGAGGAAGGCTGCCACCTGCACCTCGCATCGCGAAGCGCCGCGGACCTCGAAGCCGCGAAAAAGACCATTACCGCCGCGCACGCCGTCAACGTCACGTGCCACGCGCTCGACCTGTCGAAAAGCGAGAACATCCCGACTCTCGCCGCGGCCTGCCGTGATGTCGATATTCTGGTCAACAACGCGGGATCGATTCCGCAGGGCTCGATCACGAGTCTCGACGAACCGACCTGGCGCAAGGGGTGGGACCTCAAGGTGTTCGGGTTCATCAACCTCACACGTGAAATCTACGGCGTGATGGCGCAGAAGAAACGCGGCGTCATCGTGAACGTGATCGGCACCGCGGGTGACCGGCACAACGCGGGCTACATCGCGGGCAGCATGGGCAACGCGAGTCTGATCGCGATGACCCGCGCGATCGGCGGAGAGAGCGCGAGGGACGGTGTGCGCGTCGTCGGCGTCAACCCCGGCGGCACGGAGACCGACCGTCAGGTCGTGCGCTGGAAAGCGCGGGCGGAAAAGGAACTCGGCAGCGCCGACCGTTGGCGCGAACTGACGACGCATTTTCCGTTCGGCCGCCTCGGCACCGTGGATGAGATCGGTGCGATGGTGGTGTTTCTGTGTTCGCCGCGCTCGTCCTACACCACGGGCTGCGTCGTCAACGTGGACGGCGGCGCCTCGCAGCGCAGCCGTTAGGGCGCCTCCCGCCGGATCGCGCCGCGTTCCGATCAGGCGGGTTCGCTTGAAGCAAGCGCGTGCGCCCGCCGCATCCACTGCGCAAGGCGCGCGCGCGCGCGCGGCATGTCGCTGCCGAACACCTCGAACGAGAGCCAGTCCAGTCCAAGGTCGGCGCTGCGCGCTGCGCCGTCTTTCGCCGCGGCCGCGGAGGCTTCCGGCAACCGGAGCTGCAGGCTCGACATGCCGACAGCCAGTGCGAAAATCACGCCGTTCGACGTGCTGAGCATCCAGTAGGCGTATGCGTCCGGATCGGGGCAATAGCGCGAAACGCCCGGCAAATCGCGCGCCGCCAGAAACAGCTCATCCGCAAGGTCGCCGTGCGCCGACCACGGCTCTTCGCGCTGCAGGTAGCGGATCACGCGCGCATTGGCGGGATGCGGAAAGCGCTGCGCGAGATCGCGGTCGGCGGGCCAGGTGGACATGCGGGTCCAGTCGCGCGGGTTGCGGCGGCCGGCTTACGGCTGCCGCGCATAGCGGCGCAACACGAGCCGCAGCCGGTCCCGCATGCGCGGGCGCAGCTTGACCGACCATGGCGTATCGGCCGCCTCCCGCCAGGCGGGTGATGCGCACACATCCGGCGATTGCAGGTGATAAAGCGCCACCGAACGCTGCATGCCGTCGCTCACCGCTTTGTGGACCACGAAGCGCCGCGCGCACAGCGTGCCCGGCACCGCGGCGAGGCGCGGCAGATGCTCGTTCCGGTACCAGTCGGCGAACTCCGCGTCGTCTTCCGCCGCCCAGTTCATCGCAAACAGCATCAGTGCGCCGGCATCGGCGGGCGCCGCAACGTGGCCCGGCAACACCTGCTCGCCCTCGAATCGGCAGATGCGCCTGCATTTGCCCGTCATGCGCTTCGACCACACCGACAGGTTTTCACCCGCGATCGCGCGATACGCCGGTGATTGCAATACGTCGTGCGCGTCCAGATCGTACGTCGCAATCGACAGCTTCGGATCGGCGGCGCCGATCCAGCGCTCGCCGTTCACGAATCCCGGCACGCGCAGACGTTCCGGAATGTGCTCGGTGTCGTACCAGTCGTTGAATTCGTCCGCATTGACCGCGGCGGTGTTGAATCCCGCGACGAGCAGGCCCATGGGTTTCTGCTGCATTCAATCCACCCGCACGCCCGCGGCCTTGACGACGGGCGCCCACTTGGCAAGCTCGGCGCGGATGAAGTCACCGAACTTCTGCGGTTCGCCGCCGGTCGGCTCGTAGCCGTACTCGAGCATGCGCTTGCGCATTTCGGGTGTGGCGATGATCTTGTTGAACTCGGCGTTGAGCCGCCGGATGATGTCGGGGGGCGTGGCCGCGGGCGCAAGCATGCCGTTCCACGACGTGACTTCGTAGCCCGCGATGCCGGCCTCCG
>CAZMBS010000232.1:0-5254 GCA_964564295.1 uncultured Streptomycetaceae bacterium | reverse complement strand
CGGGGTCGTAACGCATCTCAACGTTGCCCGACAGCGGGAAATCCTTGCGGAAGGGATGGCCGACAAAACCGTAGTCGGTCAGGATGCGGCGCAGATCCGGGTGACCGGTGAACATGATGCCGAACAGGTCGAACGCTTCGCGTTCATACCAGTTGGCGCAGTTCCAGACATTGACCACCGACTCCAGCACCGGAAAACCGTCGTCGGGCGCAAACACGCGCAGGCGCACACGCCAGTTGTGCTTGAGGCTCAGCAGGTGGTAGTTCACCGCGAAACGCGGCCCTTCATAACTGCCGTCACCATACTGGCTGTAATCCACGCCGGTGAGGTCGATCAGCTGTTCGAAATGAAGTTTTTCGTCATCGCGCAATGTCGTGCAGACCGACGCCAGATCCGCGGCCTTGACAACGATGGTCAGTTCCCCGAGCGCCGTGACGATACTTTCCAGACGCTCACCCAGGACTTCCTGCAGCGAGGCGTTCAGGTTTTCAAGGCTTTTTGACATGAAATCTCGTGGTTCCCAGAGTGCTGTCTCAGCGGGCAATCGTGTTGGTACGCTTGATCTTGTTCTGCAACTGGATGATGCCGTAGAGCAGGGCTTCTGCCGTCGGCGGGCAGCCCGGCACATAAATGTCGACCGGAACAATGCGGTCACAGCCGCGCACCACCGAGTACGAGTAGTGGTAATAACCGCCGCCATTGGCGCAGGAACCCATCGAAATCACCCAGCGCGGCTCCGCCATCTGGTCATAAACCTTGCGCAGCGCCGGCGCCATCTTGTTGCACAGCGTGCCGGCGACGATCATCACGTCCGACTGCCGCGGACTCGGCCGGAACACGATGCCGAACCGGTCAAGATCGTAGCGCGACGCGCCGGCATGCATCATCTCCACGGCGCAGCATGCAAGTCCGAACGTCATCGGCCACAGCGATCCGGTGCGCGTCCAGTTGATCAGCGCGTCGGCGGTCGTGGTGATGAAGCCGCGCTCGTTGAGGGTTTCGATGGCGCCCATGACTCACCTCATTCCCGGTAACGTCTCATTCCCATTCCAGCGCACCCTTCTTCCATTCGTAGGCGAATCCGACGAGCAGTATCCCGAGGAACACCACCATAGACAGAAATCCGAACATGCCGAGTTCCTGCAGCACCACGGCCCACGGAAACAGGAACGCGATTTCCAGATCGAACAGGATGAACAGGATCGCGACGAGGTAATACCGCACGTCGAATTTCATGCGCGCGTCCTCGAAGGCCTCGAATCCGCATTCGTAGGGAGAAAGCTTCTGGTCGTCGGGCCGATGCGACCCGACGAGCCGGCTGACGACCGCGCCGGCGACGACCGGGCCCACGCCGACCGCAAGGCCGACGGCGATGAACAACAGGACCGGAAAATAGCTTTCTAACATCCCCTATCCCGCATTACCCCTGTCCCGCATGTTGGTGCCGACGGAGAGATTCGAACTCTCACGGCTCGCGCCGCCACCCCCTCAAGATGGTGTGTCTACCAATTCCACCACGTCGGCAATTCCGCGCATCGTGACCGAACTTCCGTGACCTGCCACGATGCGTGTGCTCGGTTCTGTGTCTACTTCGGCACGTCGCCCGCTTTTGTACCGCCTTCCGCGGGAGCGCCCGTCGCGGGAACCGCCGGCACCGTTCCCGGCGTCGGCACCGGCGACGGCCCCTGTCCCGGCACCTGCGCGGGCAGCGATTGCACCGGCGGCGGATTCGCCATGACGCCCTTGTCGCCGGTCTTGCGGGTGCCGAGCATGGTCAGCCCGAGACTCGTCAGAAAAAACACCACGGCGACTATGGCCGTCGCGCGGCTCAGAAAATTGGCCGAACCCGACGAGCCGAAAACGCTGCCGGCGGAGCCGCTGCCGAACGCGGCGCCCACGTCCGCGCCTTTGCCATGCTGCAGCAGCACGAGTCCGCAAATTCCGATAGCGGCCGCCACATGAATTATCAAGAGCAGTATGTCCATGTTCCTCTCACTGTTGCCGCACCGCGCCTGCCGCGCGACAGATCTCTCCGAACTCCGCAGCCACGAGCGAAGCTCCGCCAATCAAGCCGCCGTCGATGTCCGGCATCGCAAAAAGCTCCGCCGCGTTCGACGCCTTGACGCTGCCGCCGTACTGAATCACGAGCCCCCGGGCGACGGCCGGATCCTGCGCGGCGATGCGATTCCGGATGAACGCATGTACCGCCTGCGCCTGGTCCGGTGTTGCGGTCTTGCCTGTGCCGATCGCCCAGACCGGCTCGTAGGCCACCACGGAACGGGCCAGCGCCTGCACGCCGGCTTTGCCGGTGACGGCGTCGAGCTGAGCTGCAATGACCTGCTCCGTGACGCCGCTTTCGCGTTCCGCCAGCGTCTCGCCAAGGCACACGATGGGCGTCAGTCCCGCCGCCTGCGCTGCAACAAACTTCAGTGCCACGAGTTCATTCGACTCGCCAAACAGCGCCCGCCGCTCCGAATGCCCCACAATCACGTACCGGCAGCCCATGTCCACGAGCATCGCCGCGGAAACGCCGCCGGTATACGCACCGTTTCCGAACTGGCAGACGTCCTGCGCGCCCAGCGCAATCCCGGATTCCCGGAGGCCGGCCTGCACCTGCGCGAGATACGGATACGGGACGCAAACGGCGCAAGAAGCGTTACCGGAACCGGATACCGCCGGCACGAGCGCATTGATCAGCGCCGTGTTGGCAACCAGGCTGCCGTTCATTTTCCAGTTGCCCGCGACCAGCCTGTCCCGCATGACCTGCCCAAGTTGCCGAAACCTCAAGATTTTACCGGCTTGGCTCGGGGGGGTCAACGCGATTCGGACATGCTGCACCGCCGAAAAGCGTTGATTTGTTTGGCAAAAACGGGAGGATGTCTACTTGTAGTAGGACGTCAGATAGCGCAGCCGTGCGGCCAGCGCCTTCAGCATCGACAACCCGAATTCGGGCTTCGTTCCGATGAGCGACAGGAAGTCGGAGCGATTGATGTTGAGCAGTACGCAGTCCGATGCCGCCACGACGGTCGCCGCGCGCGGCCCCTGATCCACCAGCGCGAGTTCTCCGAACACGCCGCCGGGACCGAGCCGCTCGACGACTTTGCCCTGGATCGATACCTCGACGGCACCTTCGACGACCACGAACATGAAAATGCCCGTGGTACCCTCGCTCACGATCGCCTTGTTGAGCGGCTGATGCGACAGCGCGTTGTCACCAACCTCCTGCTGCAGTTCGGCCAGCATCCGCTTGTCGAAAATGCGGGTCTCCGCCTCCCTGTCGCGCTGCTGCGGAAACGCGCCGCGCATCGTGAGTGTCGCGATCGACAACCGCAGCCGGCTCAGCATGATGCCCATCAGCATCAGCGCGAAGTCGGGCTGGCTCTGCAACGCTTTCTGAAACTGCTTGTCGTCCACCCCGATCACGCGGCACGGCGTTTTCGCGGTCGCGGTCGCGGTACGCGCCATATCCGCAAGCGACGCCATTTCTCCGAAGACTTCGCCCTGCTTGATGGTATCGATGGACTTTCCGCCGACCGTCAGCCCCACTTCGCCTTCGACGAGAAAATACATCTTGTCGCGCCGCATGAAGAGCTTGTTGCCCTTTTCGTTCTCGACGAATACGTTTTTGCCCTGCGCGACGGACTCCACCTGCCCGGCCGACTCGAAAAACGCACGCGCGACCGCCGGCACGTACAACGGATTCTGCGCCGGACGAACCATTTCCGCCGGCTTCATGAAGTCCAGATCTTCCATATCCTGTTCCTGCCCCTTGGACGAAGGGGGCCATGATACCAGTGCCGCCGAAAGCTGTCGGGCAGTCATCGATGCGATCCGGTTGAATGCATACTCCCCCGGTATCGACCGGAATCCGGCAATCTTGAGGGCCGGCGTGCGGGACCGCTAGCGTGGCATCCGGTCGCCGTGCAACCACCGCATCAGGCCGGCCGCCGCGAGCGCCCCCGCCAGTTGCGCCGCCAGGAATTCCGGTACGTCCGCCGGGCTGATGCCCGCGAACGTGTTTGTCGCGGCACGCGCAAGCGTAACCGCCGGGTTGGCAAACGACGTGGATGCCGTAAACCAGTATGCGGCCGTGATGTATCCGCCAACCGCGAACGGGACCAGCCCGGGCCGGCTGCGCGCACAGCCGGCAATGACGACGATCAATCCGAAGGTCGCGACAAATTCGCTCCACCAGAGCGCTGCACCGGTGCGTTCATTGACGGAAGCCGCAAGGAGCGGCTCGCCAAACATCAGGTGTGCCGCGACTACGCCCGCGAACGCGGCAACGACGTGCACGACGGAATACGCCGCCGCCTCGCCCCACGCCAGTTCCTTGTTCAGCGCCGCGACGAGCGACACCAGCGGATTGAAGTGCGCGCCCGATACGGAGCCAAAAGCAAGGATCAGCGCGACCAGCGCCGCGCCGGTCGCCACGGAGTTCGCGAGCAGCGCGAGCGCGATGTTGCCTGCCGCGAGGCGCTCGCCCATGATGCCGGAACCCACTACGGCAGCGAGCAGGAACGCGGTTCCGAGCGCCTCCGCAGCAAGCTTGCGCGCAAGCGACAACGTCGTCAGGCCTGCGCAGCCTCGCTGCCGACCCTTCCGATCTCGTCGAGCTTTTTCTGCAGGGAAAGCTTGTCAAGACTCGTCAGCTTCAGGCTCGCGAAAATCGAGATGCGCTGGTGCAATTGCGAATACGCGTTAAGAAATGCCTTGCGCCGCTCGTCGAGCGACCCCGTAGCTGCGGCCGGATCGGGTATGCCCCAGTGGGCGGTCATCGGCTGCCCCGGCCATACCGGGCAAGCTTCGCCGGCGGCGTTATCGCACACGGTAAAAACGAAATCGAGTTGCGGCGCACCGGCAACTGCAAACGCATCCCAGCTCTTGCTGTGCAATCCGTCCACGGCAAACCGGTTCTTCGCAATCAGTTCCATGGTCAACGGATGCACTTCACCTTTCGGGTGGCTGCCGGCGCTGTAGGCCTTGAACCGCCCGCGGCCCAGGGCGTTCAGCAACACCTCGGCCATGACGCTGCGTGCCGTGTTGCCGGTGCAAAGGAACAGTACGTTGTAGACGCGGGATTCCGTCATGGTCGCCTTTCGATTTTTCTGGATGTCATGTGACAATTTCAAGACGGTAGTCTCCCAACGTTACCGTTCCGTGAACGTCCGCCGGAACCGTCCGGATCATTCCGCCGCCGGCGCGCAGCAGGCGGCCTTCCTGCCCTGTTGTCCGCCTTCGGCCGCAAGGTTGC
>CAZMBS010000231.1:0-5266 GCA_964564295.1 uncultured Streptomycetaceae bacterium | reverse complement strand
CCACCACCGAGCCGAGCGCGTCCTTGTGCCAGTATTCGGTGCTCGTCACCGAACCGGTGCGCACCAGCGCCACCACGCCGCCGCCACCGATGATGTAGTGCTTGTTGATGGTCGCGGTGCCGACGAACTCACGCTCGAACAGCAGCCCGCCCTCGTTGTTCGGGGTGGACGTAGGCGCCGACATCGGACTTTTCGGCAATGTTGCCGTTGGTCGCGCAAGTGGTTGTTATTGTTGCACTTCCCGTGCACGACGCGCAGGCGTGGCGGCTCCAGCGCGAACTTGACCGCAATGGCGCACGTTCGCCACCGTGACAGAAATACAATAGGGAAAATCGGAGAATGTGTCGTCGTGCTGGTGGCCCACACGATCAGCGAAGACGATGACGGTACCGAAGTCATCCGCATTGTTTCGGCGCGAGCCGCCGACAGAAAGGAACGCAAACGATATGAAGAGCAGAAACGCTAGTCGAGCGCGACCCAAATCGATAAGCGCCACGGTTCAGCCATCGCTGTCCACGGCCCAGCGGGCGCGACTGCGCGCGCTGGCAAGGCGCCCCGATGACGCCATCGACTACAGCGACATCCCACCGCTGGATGATACGTT
Organism: uncultured Streptomycetaceae bacterium; assembly: GCA_964564295.1. GTDB lineage: Bacteria > Pseudomonadota > Gammaproteobacteria > Burkholderiales > SG8-41 > CAZMBS01. The sequence goes on along the minus strand of CAZMBS010000231.1, from coordinate 4,662 downwards.
CTGGAAAAAAGCGATCCGCAACCCGCTTTATAAACCAACCAAGCAGGTCACTACGGTGCGTGTCGATGCAGACGTGCTAATGTGGCTCAAAGGTCAGGGAAAGGGCTAACAAACGCGCATCAACGCGATTCTGCGCGAAGCCATGCGGCGCGCCATCGACAATAAAGCCTGAAGCCGCGGTAGCCGTCGGTGCCGATGACGTAATGCTTGTTCGTGACCGCGACACCCGCGAATTGGCGCCCGAACACGAGTCCGCCCCGGTTGTCGGGGCGGACGTAGAACAAATTCAATCCGTTATTGATGTTCGCGCGATCAGGTCTTGCCGATGAGCTTCACGGCAATGGCCATGCGCTTGTAGTCGGCATCGAAAAATTTCTGGAAATCCGCCCCTTCGCGGTAGTCCGGAACCACGCCCGATTTTTCCAGCGCCTGCTTGAACGAAGGGTCGTTCGCGGCTTTCCGGATGAGGTCCTTCACACGATTCATCACCGCGGGCGGAGTCGCGGCCGAGGTGAACAACCCCACCCACAGGTACGATTCGATGTCGTAGCCGATCGACTTGAACGTCGGCACATCGGGCAGCGTCGGATACGGCTTCGCGCCCCAGCTCGCCAGCGCGCGCAACTGACCGGACTTGATGTACTGCTGCACGGCCGCCGGGCCGCCGCCCGTCACCTGCGAGTGGCCGCCGAGCGCCTGCGTGATCGCGGGCCCGCCGCCGGTGGTCGGCAGGTGGCGCATTTTCACGCCCGCCGCATGCATGTAGAGCGCGATCGGCGTATGCGTGATGCCGTAGGGCCCCGACGTCGAGAATACGATCTCGTTCGGCCGTGCCTTGGCGATGGCGTTGAGCTCCTTCACGTTTTTCGCCGGCATCGACGGGTGCACGGTCAAGATCAGCGGGTCCGCGGACAGCAGCGCAATCAGCGCCACCTGATCAAGAGAAAACGGCGACTTGATGCCGTAGAGCTTGTCTTTCTCGATAACGAGGTACAGATTGGGCGTCGTTACCAGGATGTTGTGGCCGTCCGCGGGCTGGTTGACGACGTAGGCGGTGCCCGCCGCAGCCGTCCCGCCCGGACGATTCACGACCGGCGCCGGCTGATTCGTGAGTTTTTCGAGGACGTTCGACAACGGCTGCGCGTGGATCTGGTTCATGCCGCCCGGTGGATTGGGCACGGTAATGTTGATCGCCTTGGTGGGGTAGGCATCCTGCGCGGTTGCCCACGAGGAAAACGCGGCAGCCATCAGCAGCACGAGATAACGCGACATGGGGACTCTCCTCATTTTGACGGGCCGCCACGGCGCCGTGCCGGCCGGTCCGATATTCTGGGTGCACCACAGTACCGGATACACTATCGCCCAAGCGCGGTGTTTTATCAAGATCGCCGTCGACGACGGCCGGCATTGCGAAGGGGAAAGCGGGCGTGAACGAAGCGGAGACGCTGAAGGGCGGGGTGCGCATGCTGATGTTCGATCAGTACGGCACCGTGGTTGACATGCAGACGGGACTCATCGAGGCGGTGACGCCGTACCTGCGGCAGAAGGGCTGGACCGGGCGCCCGGACGCCTTCGTCACCTGGTGGCGCCGCACGCATTTCGAGAACTCGATGATCGACGCGCTGCTGCATCGCGGTCACATTTCCTACCGGCGTATCGGGGAGATTTCCGTGGGCTATACGCTCACGCGCGCGGGAATCGACCATACCGCCGACGAAGTGCGCTGGCTCGTGGCGCAGATCGAGAAATTGAAGCCGTTTCCCGACGTGCCGGCCGCGATGGACGTCCTGCGGCGCCGCTACCGGCTCGCAATTCTGTCCAACGGTGACCCGGACATGCTGGAGGCCGCGCGCGCGCATCACGGCATCGCGTTCGACCACATCATTTCCGTTGCCGTCGCGGGCGCATTCAAGCCGCATGTGGCGACGTACACGAAGGCCGCCGAGATCGTCGCGCTGCCGATGGATCAGATCCTGTTCGTCGCCAACCACGCGTTCGATTGCGTGGGGGCGTCGGCGGCCGGCATGCGCACCGCCTTTATCGATCGCCGCAAACGGCCATTCGGCGACTGGCCGTATCAACCCGACCTGATCGTCGCGGACTTTCAGGAACTCGCGGCGGTGCTCGCCTGAACACACCGGTGCCCGGCGTGCAGCAGGCGTCCTCGGCGTTTCGCGCCGGCGCCGCCGAGGCAATGGGCGTGCCGATCGCGGTGCTCGCCGCGGGATTCATCGGTTACGGCGCGCTCGCATCGGACGCGGGTTACTCGGTCTGGCTCTCGATGTTCGCGACTCTTGCCATCTGGGCGCTGCCGGGGCAACTCGTGCTGTTCGAAATGCACACCGTGGGCGCGACGGCCCTCGCCATCGTGCCGGCCGTCATGCTGACCGCCGCGCGTTTCCTGCCGATGGCGGTTACGTTGACGGCCATGATGCGCGAACCAGGCCGCCATCCGGTGCTGCATTACGCAGCCGCCCACTTTGTTTCGATGACCACGTGGGCCGTCGCGATGCAGCGCAATCCGGATCTGCCCAGGACGGCGCGCCTCGCCTTCTTCACCGGATTCTCCGTCACGTGCATTGCCGCGAGCATGCTCGCCTGCGCTGCGGGCTACTACGTTGCGGGTGCCCTGCCGCCGGCGGTGCGGCTCGGCATGATATTCCTGACGCCGCTTTACTTTACGGTGCTGCTCGTCGGCGACGCACGCGGGCGAGGGACCGTCATCGCGCTCGTTTGCGGCGGTCTTGCGGGACCGCTTCTGCATCTCGTCGAACCGCAATGGAGCATCCTGCTCGCCGGCCTGGTGGGCGGCACGGCGGCCTACGCGATCCAGCGTGCAACGGGGACGCACCGTGGCTGATCCCTGGCTGCTCGTACTGGGCTGCGCGGCAGCGACCTACGCATGGCGCGGCCTGGGCGTGCTGCTCGCCGACCGCATTCGCGTCGACGGCGAGGTGTTTGTCTGGATCACGTGCGTTGCATACGCGATGGTGGCGGGGCTCATCGCGCGCATCATCGTGATTCCTTCGGGCATGCTGGCGGAGAGCGCATTATCCGACCGCCTGATTGCCTGCGTCGTGGCCGTCCTGATTTATCGTCTCGGCGGTCGGAAACTGTTTGCCGCACTCGGCGCCGGCGTCACGGTGCTGGTCGCGCTCGGCTATGGCCGCGGTCTCGGTTAGAATTACGCCCCGCCATGAACGGTCGTATTTCCGTCGAGCACGCCGGTGCGGTCGCCACCGTCACGCTGGACCATCCGCACAAGCTGAACGCGCTTACCGTGGCCATGTGGCTCGAACTGGCGCGCGTCATGCGCGCGTTGTCCGCGAGCGATGCGCTGCGGTGCGTCGTGCTACGTGGCGCCGGAAACGCCGCCTTTGCCGCGGGCGCGGATATTGCCGAGTTCGCGACTGCGCGCAACGACCGGGCGCAGGGCAGGACGTACCATGGCGACTACGTTTCCGGCGCGCTGAAAGCGGTCGACGATTGCCGGCACCCCACGGTGGCGCTGATTCACGGCCCCTGCATCGGCGGCGGACTCGAAATTGCAAGCCAATGCGACATGCGCATCGCCGGAGAGTCCGGGCGCTTCGGCGTGCCGGTCGGCCGGCTCGGGTTCGCGATGGCGTACGAGGAACTCGCGGCGGTGCTGCCGATCATCGGGCGGGCGGCAGCACTGGAACTGCTGTTGGAGGGGCGGGTATGGGATGCCCGCGAGGCGCAGGCCAAGGGACTGGTGACCCGGGTGGTGCCGGATGCGCTGCTGCAGGCGGAGGTCGCGGCGACCGTGGAACGCATCACCGCAGGCGCGCCGCTGGCCGCACGCATGCACAAACGCATGGTGCGGCGGCTCGCTGCGGGTGCGCCACCGCTTCAAGAGTCGGAACGTGACGAGAATTTCGATTACTTCGACACCGAGGACTACCGCATCGGCATCGCCGCGTTTGCACAGAAGAAAAAACCGCTGTTCAAAGGCCGGTAGAGGCGCGGGCATCACCGGATGAACGATCCGGGCAGTCTCTGCGTCCGCTGCTTTTCGTTTATGGCCGTCGTGCCAGGCATGTGAGGGAATTTATGGCCGGACCGTTATCGCACATCAAGGTGCTCGACCTCTCGCGCGTGCTTGCGGCGCCGTGGGCCGGGCAGAATCTCGCCGATCTCGGCGCGGAAGTGATCAAAGTCGAGCGGCCCGGCAAGGGCGACGATTCGCGCGCCTATGCGCCGCCGTTCCTGAAGGATGCGCAGGGGCGCGACACCAGGGAATCGGCGTACTTTTGCGCCGCGAACCGGGGCAAGCGGTCGATTGCCGTCAATCTGACCAAACCCGAAGGCCAGCGCATCGTGCGCGAACTCGCGAAACAGTGCGACGTGCTGCTCGAGAACTACAAGGTGGGCGATCTGGCGCGCTACGGGCTCGGCTACGAGGACCTCAAGGCGATCCATCCCGGCATCATTTACTGCTCCGTGACCGGCTTCGGGCAAACCGGGCCGGATCGCGACAAGCCGGGCTACGATTTCATGGCGCAGGGCATGGGTGGGCTCATGAGCATCACCGGCGAGCGCGACGATCTGCCCGGCGGCGGCCCGCAGCGCGTGGGCGTGCCGATCATCGATCTCACGACGGGAATGTACGCCTCGATCGCGGTGTGCGCGGCCATCGCC
>CAZMBS010000230.1:0-5351 GCA_964564295.1 uncultured Streptomycetaceae bacterium | reverse complement strand
CGCGCACGACCTTGTGATCGGGAATGCGCACGCCGATCGTGCGCCGGCTCGGATGTTGCAGGCGCTTCGGAACCTCGCGCGTCGCCTCGAGTATGAATGCGTAGCTGCCGGGCGTCGCGATTTTCAGCACCCGAAACTGCCGGTTGTCGACCCTGGCGTAGATCGCCACCTGCGCGAGATCGCGACACACCAGCGAAAAATGGTGGCGCTGATCCACACCGCGTATCGTCCGGATGCGCTCGACGGCCGATTTGTCGCCGAGACGGCATCCGAGTGCGTAACAGGAATCGGTCGGATAGACGATCACACCACCGCCGCGCAGTATTTCGGCCGCCTGCCGGATGAGGCGCCGCTGCGGATTGTCGGGGTGTATGGCGAAATACTGTGACACGTGGCCTCGCGCGCAACGTCAGGAACGCGCGCTACCAGTCTGTCCACACCGGATCGCAACCGGACGGCAGTGCCGGCACCGCGCCGATGTCCCGGTACGATTCGCCCGGCCCGTGAAAATCAGAGCCCGCCGAAGCGAGCAATCCGAATCGGCGCGCGTTGCGTGCCCAGACCGAAAACTGGTCCGGCGCATGGCTGCCGGTGACGACCTCTATTGCGCGCCCGCCGTGCTCCACGAATTCGCCAAGCAGTGCGTCGCGCTCACGATTGTCGAGCTTGTAGCGGCCGGGATGCGCGATCACGGCGGTTCCGCCGCTCGCCCGTATCCAGCGCACGGCGTCGGCAAGGCTCGCCCAACGGTGCGGAACGTAGCCGGGTCGGCCGGGCGTCAGGAACCGCTGGAACACGGCCTGCGTGTCGCGCGCGTGCCCCGCCTCGACCAGATATCGCGCGAAGTGCGTCCGCCCGACGAGTTCCGGGTTGGTGACGTAACGCTGAGCGCCGGCGAGCGCTCCGGCGATTCCGCTGCGTTCGAGATCCGCCGCCATGTCCTGCGCACGCTGCAAGCGCCCGTGCCGCACCGATGCAAGCCCTGCCGCGAACTCCGGATGTTCCGCGTCGATGTTGAGACCCACGATGTGCAGCGTATGGCCGGACCACGTCACCGAGATTTCCACGCCGGCGACGAAGCGGACGTTGGCGGCGCCGGCTGCGGCGCGCGCTTGCGCCAGTCCGCCGGTTTCGTCGTGATCGGTCAGCGCCAGCAGTTCCACGCCCTTCGCAGCGGCGCGTTCCACCAGCGCGGCAGGCGACAGCGTGCCGTCGGAGCACGTGGAGTGACAGTGCAGGTCAACGCGCAGCGCTGTCACAAAAATCCAATAAAATCATAGTGTTATATTTCAAGGGTCGGCATGATACCAAAAATTCTCATGCCATGCGCGTCCGTAAGGATGCGGCCCACGTAACAGACCAAGCGTCACGGAATACGCATGCCATGAATTTTCTCCCGATCGCGATATTCGCAGTGCTTGCATCGACGCCGCCTGCAGCATGGTCTTCTGCGTGTGCCGCCACCAGCAGCGAACGCCGCGTTCCGGTGCTGGAACTCTACACGTCGCAGGGATGCGACAGTTGCCCGCCGACCGATCGCTGGGTCAGCGGCCTGCCCGCGCGCGGCTACACCGCGGACCGCCTGGTCACGCTCGCATTTCACGTGGATTACTGGGACCGCCTGGGCTGGCCGGACCCGTATGCGCAGCCGCGATTCAGCGAACGCCAGCGCCATATCGCCGCCCGCAACGCCGCGCGGTTCGTGTATACACCGCAACTCGTGCTGAACGGCAGGGACTACCGCCGGCCGATGGTACGCGACGACCTCAACGAACGCGTCGCCAGCCTCAATCAGGAACCGCCGCGCGCGGGGCTGTCGCTTACGCTGCGTCCGACGGCGCACACCATTGCCGCGACCGGCCAGATTTCCGTGCCGGCGCCTTCGGATCGCGGCCACGCGCAGATATTCCTTGCGCTGTCCGAAAACAACATCGGCAATGCCGTGACGGCAGGCGAAAACCGCGGCAAGCGGTTGGTCCACGATTTCGTCGTTCGCGAACTGGTCGGACCGCTGCATCCGGATGCGGGCGGCAATGCGACGATGCAACACGTATTCAAGCTGGATCCGCGTTGGAAACGCCCCGATCTTGCGGTGTCCGTCTTCGTGCAGCATCAGGTAAGCGGCGCGACGCTGCAAGCGTTGTCCCTTTCGAACTGCAAGTAACAATTTCCAGAAGGAACAATTGGTTACGTCGTTTATTTAATACAACTTGCGGGCATTCGCGTATAATGGCGCCGTCGCCCTTCCGGCCGGACGGTCATGAACCGCAACCAGTGGATAGCCCTAGCCGTTGCAACCGCGAACATCGCGCTGTTGCTGCTGTTTCCGCCGTTCGACCAGAACTCGGTCGCGAGTTCCAAGATTCCCGTATTCGCGGGGTTCTATTTCTACTTCCAGCCGCCGCAGTACGGCATCGTCAACACGAGCATCCTGATGCTCGAGGTTTTTGTCGTCATGGCAAACCTCGCGATCGCGTGGCTGCTGCTGCGCACCCGGCCCGCGGGCGCGCCCCGGCGCAACATCACGTTGCAGAATGCCACGCTGTTGTTCACGGGCATGAACCTCGTGCTGGTGCTGCTCTTTCCGCCGTTTGAGTCGGTGTTCGCATTGAGCCGGGCCACGATTCCGACCTTCGAGGGCTTCTATTTCATCTTCGACCGCAAGCCGATTCACACGATCGTCACGACGCTGCTCTACATCGAAGTGCTGTTCGTGCTCGCGAACGGCGCGATCCTTTGGCTCATTTTCAAGGACCGGCGCGCGTTGACGCAGAAGGAACTGGCCGCGGCGGCGGCGCAGTACGGCTTGGGTAAGCCCAGGTAATCCCGCAGGGTCGCCCGCAGCGCGAGTGGGGCCTACGCAGCCTTTTGATGCAGCCTGCTCTGCGCAGGAACGTGCTGCGCAAGGAATTCCATCTGGTCGGCGAGGATGCGCCGGTTGGTGAGAATCAGGTATTCGGCGCGGTTCGGCACATACGGCAGGTAAAAAAGTTCCATGCCCGCGCCTTCCGGCGTGCGGTCGCTCTTTTTTTCGTTGCAGTTGCGGCACGCGGTTACGACGTTCATCCACGTGTCCTTGCCGCCCTTCGAAAACGGCTTGATGTGGTCGCGAGTGAGTTTCGCGATCGGGAACATTTCCGCGCAATAGGCGCACATCTGCCGGTCGCGGTGGAAGAGCTCGCGGTTGTTGAGCGGCGGCACCTGGTTGAAGGACTTCATCGCCATTGCCTTGCCCTTGATCGCGATGATGCTCGCCGCGGTGATCCGCGAGCGCTCGCCGGTCACGCGATTGCATCCGCCGTACACCGTGAACGCCTGCTCGCCGAGCGCCCAGGCCACCTGCTCCTTCGAGTAGTAGTAGCAGGCATGCTGCCAGGAAATCCACCGGTGCGGGACCCCGTGCGTATCGAGGGTCAGAATGAGCGGGAGCGCGGCGCGCTGGGGAGTATCGTTTCCGAGGCTCGACATGGCGTGCGGGGACTGCAGGTTCAGGGGTGCAAAGCTGCTCATTTGGAATGGGGGCCAATTTACCAAGGTTTTTGAATTTTGGGTAGTTTTCCGGGTTCGGCGTATAATCATGCCCCGTGCCGGACCATCCTTTTTCCACCCACCAGCCTGCCACATGCCGCACTGCGGCAGCGGGCTTACCTGAATGTCCTTTGCCTCACTGAACTTGATCGAGCCGCTGCTGCGTGCGGTGGCCGAACAGGGCTATACCGAGCCCACCCCGATCCAGTCGAAAGCGATTCCCGCGGTGCTCGAGCGCCGCGACATCATGGGTTGCGCGCAAACGGGCACCGGCAAGACCGCGGGTTTCACGCTGCCGCTGCTGCAATTGCTTGCGCCGCACGCCAACACGAGCGTGTCTCCCGCGCGCCACCCGGTACGCTCGCTCGTGCTGACGCCGACGCGCGAACTGGCGGCCCAGGTCGAGGAATCGGTGCGCAGTTACGGCAAATACGTGCCGCTGCGCACGACCGTGGTCTACGGCGGCGTGGATATGGACCCGCAGACCAGGGCGCTGCGCGCCGGCGTCGAGGTGCTCGTCGCGACGCCCGGACGCCTGCTCGATCATGTGCAGCAAAAAAGCGTCAACCTCGGTCAGGTCGAGATTCTCGTGCTCGACGAGGCCGATCGCATGCTCGACATGGGATTCCTTCCCGACATCAAGCGCATCCTCGCGTTGCTGCCCAAACAACGCCAGAACCTGCTGTTCTCCGCGACGTTTTCCGAGGAAATCAAGCGCCTTGCGAACGAACTTCTGCGCAGCCCGCTGCTGATCGAAGTCGCACGTCGCAACGCGCCCGCCGATCTGGTGTCGCATCTCGTGTACGAAGTGCCCGCGGCCCGCAAGCGCGCGCTGCTCGGCCAGCTGATCCGTTCGCGAAACATCCAGCAGGCGCTCGTGTTCGTCCGGATGAAACGCGATGCCAACCGCCTTGCACGCGAGCTGGTTCGCGACGGCATCAACGCGACCGCGATACACAGCGACCGCACGCAAGCCGAGCGCGAACAGGCGCTGGCGGACTTCAAGGAAGGCCGCGCGACCGTGCTGGTGGCGACCGACATCGCTGCGCGCGGCATCGACATCGAAGAACTGCCGTTCGTGTTCAACTACGAACTCCCGTATACGCCGGAGGACTACGTGCATCGCATCGGCCGCACGGGACGCGCCGGACTGCCGGGCGAAGCGATCTCGCTCATGAGCCCCGATGAAACGAAACTGCTCGCCGACATTGAAAAATTGCTCAAACGCCCGATTCCGCGCGCGCAGGTCGAGGGACTGGACCGTGAAACCCGCCATGGCCATGGCCACGACCGGCCGGCAAGATCGGAACACGCACCCGGCCGCGAGCGGCCGGCGCGCGAGCACGAAACGCGCGATAGACCCGCCCCGAACCGCGAGGTGCGTGAGCGGCGGCCGGCGCATGCCAAACCCGCGAACACGATCGACAGCAGCGGATTCGATTTCACGAAACCGTACGAGCCCGCGAGCCCGGCGCCCGGCGCTTCCTCCGCCACGCCCCGTCGCGGGCCCATCCGTCCCATTGCGGCGCTGCTGGGCGGAATCCCCGCCCTCTCGAAACCTGCCAAGTAGCGCCCGGCGCGGCGCGAATTTTCCGTGAGCGAATTCGGCCCGCTCACGTTCGTCTTTTTCTGCCTGGTGATCACCCTGTCGTACGCCGTGCGCGGCAGCGCGGGTTTCGGCGGCGTGACCGTGCCGCTGCTCGCGCTGGTCATGTCACTGAAAACGGTCGTGCCGGTGGTCACGGTGCTCGGCATCCTGTCGTCGGCAGCCATCCTGCGCACCGCCATGCCTCACGTGAACTGGCCGGCGATCTGGCGCATCA
>CAZMBS010000229.1:0-5363 GCA_964564295.1 uncultured Streptomycetaceae bacterium | reverse complement strand
GTCGGCCGCACGCTGGTGGCGATACTGGAGAATTACCAGAACGCCGACGGCAGCGTGACGGTGCCGGAGGCGCTGCGGTCCTACATGGGCGGCGACGCGCGGATAGCGGCCGGCTAGTCGGGCATGGTGCGCGCTGGTACAATCGCGCGCGCCGGCGGAACTGTTTTCCGCCCCGTCCCGGGGCGGGATCGAAAGCGGAGGCCGTCTTCGTGACGCCGGCGCAATTGCATTATCGGAGAGGTGGCAGAGTGGTTGAATGTACCGGTCTCGAAAACCGGCAGGGCCGCAAGGCCCTCGTGGGTTCGAATCCCACCCTCTCCGCCAGTCGGGTCTTCCGGTTGGCAGATACTACGCTTCCGTCGTTTCACCAAGCGCAATAACCCGGATCGGATTCATCCGGCCGCGGACTTTCTCCGCGTCGCAGCCGCCGTGCCGTCTTGGGGTAAGATGAAACGGTGATCTCTTCCGCATCGAGAACACTCCCCGGCGAACTGGGAGGCGTTATTCTGGGCTTCCGCAACGTATTCTACGTCGTGGGTGCCTTCAGCTTTGCAATCAATCTTCTGCTGCTCGCGCCGGCGATCTACATGCTGCAGATCTACGACCGGGTGCTGATCAGCCGCAACGAGTTTACGCTCGTGATGCTTACCCTGATCGTGGTAGGTCTCTACGTGCTTGAAGCAGCGCTCGAATTGGTGCGCTCACGCGTGCTGGTGCGCGCGAGCGCCGCGCTCGACATGAAACTCAGTCCGCGCGTGTTCGATGCGGCTTTCGAAAGCGGCCTGCGCGGATCCGGCGGCAATGCGGGGCAAGCATTCGGCGATCTGACAAACGTCAGACAATTTCTTACGAGCCAGGGATTGTTCGCGTTCTTCGACACGCCGTGGACACCGGTCTACATCGCGGTGATTTTTTTGCTGAATCCGTGGATGGGCGTGTTTGCGTTGGTGTCGGCGCTGGTGCTGGTCGCGCTGGCGTTTCTGAACGAACGCATGACGGGTCCGATGCTGGCCGAAGCGTCCCGGATCGCGACGACGGCGAACACGTACGCGGCGAGCAACCTGCGCAACGCGGAGGCGATCGATGCGATGGGCATGCTCGGGCGATTGCGCCGGCGCTGGTTCGCGCGCCAGGGCAGTTTTCTCGCGCTGCAGGCCAGGGCCAGCGACCGTGCTGCATCGATCAGTGCGTGCGGAAGGTTTTTCCGATTGACCCTGCAATCGGGCATTCTGGGCCTGGGAGCGCTCCTCGTGATTGAGAACCAGCTCACGCCGGGCGGCATGATCGCCGCTTCGATATTGCTGGGGAGAGCGCTGGCGCCGGTTGAACTCGGAATCGCCACATGGCGCGGCTTTGTTTCCGCTCGGGGCGCGTACGCGCGGCTTAACGAACTGTTGCAGTCCCACCCCGCCCGCAACGATACGTTGGCATTGCCGCGCCCGGCCGGCTCGGTGACCGTGGAAAATCTCGTGCTGGGAGCGCCGGGGAAACGTGAGCCGATCCTGAAAGGAATCACGTTTCGCGTATCGCAAGGCACGCTCGTCGCCGTGATCGGGCCGAGTGCGGCGGGCAAGTCAACGCTCGCGCGCGCCCTTGTGGGGGTATGGGGGCCGCTCAACGGATCGGTCAGATTGGACGGCGCCGACGTTTACGGTTGGAACAAGGAAGAGCTCGGTCGCTGGGTGGGCTATCTGCCGCAGGATGTCGAGCTGCTCGAGGGAACGATCGCGGAGAATATCGAGCGCTTCGGCGAACGGGACCCGGAACGGACTGTGCATGCGGCAAAGCGCGCCGGAGTGCACGACCTGCTGCTGCATCTGCCGCAGGGCTATGACACGTCCATCGGCGCGGGCGGCACCACCCTTTCAGGCGGGCAACGCCAGCGCGTCGCGTTGGCGCGCGCGCTGTACGGGGATCCGGCGCTTATCGTGCTGGACGAGCCGAACGCCAGCCTCGACGACGCAGGCGATGCGGCCTTGATGGCGGCGCTGTCGGCCATGAAGGCCGAAAACCGCACGGTTGTCGTCATGACGCATCGGGCGAATGTGCTGAACGTCGCGGACATGATCCTGGTGCTCGTTGGCGGCACCATACAGGCCTACGGGCCACGCGATGCGATATTGAAGTCGATCGCGGCAAAAAAGGCCGCGCTTTCGGCCGAAACGAAAGGCGCCACGCAGCAACGGTCGGAGGACGCCTCATGATGGCGCCGTCGCGCCCCGGGGACAGCGTGGCGGACACGGCGCTTCCCGGTGCCACGGCACGCCCGAACGTCGACGCCGTGTCCCTGCCGGACGCCGACTACGGCAGGGCGATCCGGCACGGCCTGTGGATACTCGGGATCGGCTTCGGCGGTTTTCTCGCATGGGCGATATTGGCGCCCCTGGACGAGGGGGTTCCCGCGCCCGGCGTGGTTGCCGTGGAATCGAAGCGCAAGCGCATGGATCACCTGACCGGGGGCATCATCGAAAGAATCCCGGTGCGCGAAGGGCAGCAGGTTCGCGAGGGCGATCCGCTGATCGTTCTCAACGAAACACAGGCGCTGGCGGCGTTGAATGCGATCGAGAGCCAGTGGCGCACGGCGGTCGCGATTGCGGCGCGCCTGCAGGCCGAGCGCGCCGGGCTCAAGGCGATCCGGTTTCCAGAGGAACTGACGGGCGCGCGGTCCGATCCGGATATCGCCGCGGTAATGCGCGGTCAGGAGGAGTTGTTTCGATCGCGTCGCGCCGCGATCGAGGGCGAGCTCGCGATCGTCAGGGAGTCCGTCCTGGGGCTGGAACGCCAGCTGCTGAGCCTGGATGCGCTCGCTGCCGGAAGGGAAAAGCAGGTGCGACTGTTCACCGAGCAGTTTGCCTCCTTCAGCAAGCTGCACACGGAGAAGTTTGTTTCCCGCAATCAACTGATAGAGATCGAGCGCCAGCTCGCCGAGGTGCTGACCAAACAGAGCGAAGACCTGGCCAACGTCGCCGGAGTCAACGCGCGTCTTGCGGAGTTTCGCATGCGTGGCGCACAGCGTGAAATCGAGTACCGGCGCGAGGTCGAGACCCAGCTTACGGAAGTGCAAAAGGATGTGGCCAATCTGGGAGAGCGGCTCAAGGCGCAGCGCGACACGTATTCGAGGCTGGTACTGCGGGCACCCGTTGCGGGTACGGTCGTGGATCTCGCGTTCCATACGATTGGCGGCATCATCAAGCCCGGTGACCGGATAATGGACATCGTTCCCGCAGACGACAATCTCATCGTCGAAGCGCAGGTCTCGCCGCAGTACATCGACCGCGTGCATGCGGGGTTGCCGGCGGAGGTGCATTTCGATTCCTACCAGGGCCATGTCGCGTTGCCCGTGGTGACCGGCAAAATACTGGTCGTTTCCGCCGATGCGCTGTCGGACCAGCGTTCGGGGGTGCAGTATTACGCAATACGTGTGGCGGTACCGGGTACGGAACTCAAGAAGCTCGGTGCTCTTCGCATACAACCGGGTATGCAGGGCACCGTCGTGATCAAGACGGGCGAGCGCACGCTGCTCGTGTATCTGCTGCGACCGCTGTACCGGCGCTTTCCTGCTTCGATGGGCGAGCCCTGATTTCCTGTACTCCGAAAAAAGTGCCAAGTATCTGATACTTTTTGATTTTCCGACGTTCAGCCGAACACAGGGTGAAACTCTCGGTTGGTTGTCTCGCCGGCTCGTAGAGTAAAATCCGGCGCTATTGCCACGGCGCGCGTGCGCCGCCTTTGGAGGGCATATGGCGACAGCGGTCTCCAACGTTGTTTCGTCGTTGACGATCGTCAACAACAACAACGGAACCCTCACCGACGAGTTCATCAGTGGGCTCGTGCAGGGTAGCGCGTGGTCGTTCGGTGGCGGGCCGCGGGTAATCACCTACTCGTTCAGTCTGAACGATACCCTCGTTTCACCGTGGAATGATGGCCAGAAGCAAGCCTTCGTACAGGCGCTGACCGCCTGGTCGAACATTGCAAACATAACGTTTACCGAGTCGGGCTCGGGTGGCGTATTTACATCGAGCGCTGCCGACATTGCGGCGATGCTCACGGGAAACGAGCTGTCGTTCAGCGTTGGCGCGGTCGGATTGGGAATTTTTCCTGACCCTGTATTCGTCAATTTGCTGCTTGAAGACCCGTTCGATCCCTACGACCGCGCGACGTATCCCAATCCCGAGGGAGACGTCGCGTTCGACGATTTCGTGCTCGGTTCGTTTGCGCCGGGGTCAGCCGGCTACGAGGTGATGCTGCATGAAATCGGCCACGCGCTGGGTTTGAAGCATACCAATGACGACGGCGAGAGCGGCCGGCCGACTTTCGCGCAGTTGGGCATAGCCGGCAACGACAATCCTTCCTACACACTGATGAGCGGCGCTGCGCTGGGGCCTGGGCCCTTTGCGATAACGCCCATGTTGGCGGACATGCTCGCAATTCAGTATATCTACGGCGCCAACATGTCGTACCACACGGGTAACGACACTTACACCTTCAGCAGCAGTTCGTTTCAGGCGATCTGGGATGCCGGTGGGATCGACACGCTCGATGCATCGGCCCAGTCTTTAGCGATGGTGCTTGATTTGCGGGGCGGACAACTGAGCGGGTTCGGTGGCGGACTCGGCGCCAGGACGGGGATTGCATTTAATGCCGCGATCGAAAACACGATCGGCGGGTCGAGCAACGACACGATTGTCGGAAACGATGTCGCCAACACACTGAACGGCGGCGGCGGTGCCGACTCGATGTCGGGTGGCGCAGGGGACGATACGTACTTCGTCGATAACGCGGGCGATATTGTGATCGAGAATGCGGGACAGGGAACCGATTCGATCCTGAGCAATGTCGAGTATGTGCTCCCCGACAACGTCGAGAATCTGTCGCTGGATCTTCCGGGGGCAGGCAACTTCAGCGCGACGGGTAATAACCTGGACAATGTTCTGACCGGCAACCACTCTGCGAATTTGCTTACCGGGCTGGAAGGAAACGACTCGCTTATCGGCGGCGGAAGCGACGACATTCTCCATGGCGGTTCAGGCAACGACACGCTGGATGGCGGAGCAGGGACTGCCGACGTTGCGACCTACAGCGATGCTGCATCATCTGTGACGGCCAACCTCGCGGCCGGGCAGTCGAGCGGAGGCGCCGGTAACGACCTCTTGCTAGGGCTCGAACGTGTATCGGGCAGCGGTTTTGACGACACGCTGGTGGGCGACGGCAACGACAACATACTGTGGGGCAACGCCGGAAACGACGTCCTGATCGGCGGCGCGGGCAACGATGTTCTGGATGCCGGCGCAGGGACCGCCGACATCGCCGCCTACAACGATGCCGCATCGGGCGTGAGCGTCAACCTGGCGGTTGCACTGGCA
>CAZMBS010000228.1:0-5387 GCA_964564295.1 uncultured Streptomycetaceae bacterium | reverse complement strand
CATCGCCGCGCTGGTTGCCGGCCGCAATGACCCGGGCTTCGTGCACAACGGACCGCTCGCGGGGCTTGTTGCCGTGTGCGCCGGCTCCGACGTCATGCATCCTCTGGGAGCGCTCGCAACCGGCGCCGTGGCCGGGGCGCTCTTCGTCGTGATGTTCACGCTGACGCAGAACCGGCTGAAAATCGACGATGTGCTCGGCGTGTGGCCGCTGCACGGCCTTTGCGGCGCATGGGGCGGCATCGCGTGCGGCATCTTCGGCACCAAGGCGATGGGGGGGCTCGGCGGCGTGTCGTTCCTGTCGCAGCTCGTCGGCACCGGCATCGGCATCGCGCTGGCGCTCGCGGGTGGGGCGATCGTCTATGGATTGCTGAAATCCACGATGGGCATCCGGCTCGATGCCGAGGAGGAATTCAACGGTTCGGATATCACGATCCACAAGATCGGTTCGAGCCCCGAGCGCGAGACGGGCTGGTAGGGCGGGCGTTGCCGGTAGAATAGGCGGCGTTCTCCCGATGCCATCGAGGACCGCCGCCATGACTGCTTCGCGCCTGCTGCTGCCGTTGATCGCTGCCCAGTTTTTTCTGACTGCGCCGGTTTGCGCGCAGGATGCGGCCGCCGTCGCGCCGATCCGGGTCTATGCGCCCGGCGAAATTTCACCCGACCGTTACCGGGTACTGCAACGACTGTGGGTGGATTCCTGGCGCTCGGCGTTTCGCGTGCCGTCTTACGACGACCCCGCAGCCGCGTTTCAGGCGCTCGTCGACGCGGCGAACCGCGTTGGTGCAGACGGGCTCGTCAACGTTCAGTGTCTGTCGGGCGGCATGCTGCTCGATGGTGCCGCGCACTTCTGCTACGGCAACGCGATCAGACTGCTGCAGCGCTAGCGCCCGGTCCCGTACGCGGCATTGTGATGCCGAGTGTCATTTTCTTGAATAAGTTATATAAATCAATTATTTGAGTTGTTATTCCTCGATTCATCCGCGCGCGAGTTGCGTGATGATTGATGCGTGATGTATGATGTTTTGCATCAAATCGATGGACGATCCGGATCATGAGAACCACACTGGCGCTCGACGACGACGTGCTGGCTGCGGCCAGGCACCTGGCCGATCGCGAGGGAAAAACCGTAGGGGAAGTTGTTTCCGCGCTGGCTCGGCAGGGCCTTGCCCGGAAAACGCGCGCGGGCCGGTCCGAACGCAACGGTGTTCCGCTCGTGCCCGTGCGGCGCGGCGCCGGACCGGTCACGCTCGAATTCGTGAACCAGCTGCGCGACGAGCAGCCGTGAATGCTTTTCTGCTCGACGTCAACGTACTCATCGCGCTTGTCGATCCGGCGCACGTGCAGCACGACGAGGCGCACGACTGGTTTTCCCGCATCGGGCGCGAGCGCTTCGCGACCTGCCCGATTACGGAAAACGGGTTGCTCCGCATCCTCGGGCATCCCAGGTACCCGAACTCGCCGGGGCCGCCGGGAACCGTCGTGCAATTGCTGTCGGCGATCCGGTCGCTGCCGGGACACCGATTCTGGCCCGATGGCATCAGCATCGCCGAGACCACGCACATCGATCACGCGCGGCTTACCAGCCCGGCGCGTGTGACGGATGCCTACCTGCTCGCGCTCGCGCGGGCGAACGGCGGACGACTCGCCACCATGGACCGTAAACTTGCCACGGAAGTGGTTCCCGACGGCACGGGGGTGCTCGAAATCATCTGAGCGTCGCGGGTCTGTGCCGGGCGCATCGGCGGCGGCACGCGTGGATCAGAACGTCGCTTTTCCCGACATCGCGAAGTTGCCGGCAGCGTTGGCGGTCCACAGATCAGCCGACGATCCATCCGGCGACACGCTGCCGTTCACCGAGAAGCGGTCCGTGTGGAACACGGGGCTCATCGCGCGGTAGTCGAGTTTTTTCACCGGTTTCGCCGAGTGCCTGCGCGCGAGATCGAGCATCAGCATGGTCTGCAGCGGACCGTGCACGACGAGCGCCGGATAGTGCTCCTCGTTTTTCACGTAATCCAGATCGTAGTGGATGCGGTGGCCGTTGAACGTCAGCGCCGAGAACCGGAACAGCAGCACCGGATCGGGCCGTATCTCACGGTGCCAGGCCGGATTCGCGGGTGCGGGTTTTCCGGGCGGCGCCGCGTCGCCCGGTTTCGCGGCTTCGCGATAGACGATGTCGTGTTCCTCGGTTACGGCCACGTCGCCGGAGGCCCGGATCGTATGACTCACGGTCACGAACACGAGCGTCCCGGTCTTGCCGTGCTTGGCTTCGACCGAACGGATTTCGGAGTCCCGTTGCAGTTGCTCGCCGACGCGGATCGTCCGCTCGAACGCGATGCGGCCGCCCGCCCACATGCGGCGGGGCAGCGGGACGGGCGGCAGGAACCCGCCGCGTTTCGGATGCCCGTCGACCCCCAGTTCGGATGCGGGCTTCGCTTCGAGAAAATACAACCAGTGCCAGCCCAGGGGAATCGCGTCGCCCGCGGCGGGATCCGGATCGGTGCGGTCGAGCGTCGCCGTCATCGCGGCGACCGGCCACGCTGTCGCCACGTCCCGTTTCGATTCGGTTTTGCCGATCCACTGCTTGAGATGGTCGAAATTGTCGGTCACACGAAACTCCCCGGTTATCCGTTGTCGCTCACGGCCGCACGCCGCACTTGAATTTCGGGCCCAGCGTCGTCGCGAGTTTTCCCTGCGCGGCGTCGAGGAACCGGCACAGATACAGCCGCGTATCGCGCGGATCGATCACGTCCTCGACGGCGAACGCTTCGGCGGTCAGCAGCGGCGATGCGTATTGCTGCAGTTCGTCCTCGATTTCCTGCATGCGCTTTTTCGGATCGGGCGCGGCGGCAATCTCGCGGCGGAATGCCGCCGCGGCACCGCCTTCGATGGGCAGCGATCCCCACTCGGCGGACGGCCAGGCGAGCTTGAGATCGAGTCCGTTCTTGTCCGTGGTCGCCATGCCGGCCATGCCGTAGCACTTGCGCACCACCACGGTGATGAGCGGCACGGTGACCTGCAGTCCCACGTAGACCGAGCGCATGCCCTCGCGCAACGTCGCCGCGGCTTCCGCCGCGGTGCCCACCATGAATCCCGGCACATCCACGAAATAAATCATCGGGATATGAAACGTGTCGCAGAGTTCCATGAAGTGCGCGATCTTGCGCGCGGCCTTCACGTCGAGCGCGCCGCCGAGCACCATCGGATTGTTGCCGATCACGCCGGTGACGCGGCCGTTCATGCGTGCAAAGCACGTGATGATCGACTTGCCGCAGGTCGGCTGGATCTCGAATACCGAGCCGTGGTCCACCACGAGCTGGATGAGTTTGCGCATGTTGTAGGGCTGGCGGCGGTTGCGCGGGATGATCGTGAGCAGTGCCTCCTCGCGCCGGTCCGCAGGATCGGTCGCGGGAAGCGCGGGCGGCAGTTCCCACACGTTTTGTGGCAGATACGACAGAAACGACTTGATGGCGTCGAAACAGGCCGGCTCGGTGTCCACGACGTTGTCGACCGTGCCCGCGACGTCGACCGCAATGTCGGGACCGCCGAGCTGTTCCTTGGTCACCTTTTCGCCGAGCGAGCGTTCGACCACCGGTGGACCCGCCGCGAAAATCTGGCTCGTGCCCTGCACCATGACCGACCAGTGCGACAGGATCGCGCGCCCGGCGGGCCCTCCTGCCGCGGTTCCCATTACCGCGCTGACCACCGGCACGATGCCCAGCAGTTCCACCGAGCGTTCGAATCCGTGCACGCCGGGAAACACCGAATAGCCGCGTCGCTTGGCGGAAGCCACCGTGCCGCCCGCGCCGTCGATCAGGTTAACGAGCGGAATGCGGTACTGAAACGCGAGGTCCTCGACGAAGCCGCCCTGGCCCCCCTTGCGGCGCTGGCTCCCCCAGCTCGTGCCGCCGCGGACCGTGAAATCCTCGCCGCCGATCGCGACCGGTCTGCCGTTGAGCCTGCCCAGCCCCATCACGTACGGCGCGGGTACCACTTTTTCGAGTTTTCCGGCGGCATCACGCGTCGCATTGCCGGTGAGCTTCCCCACCTCCTGAAAGGAGCCGGTATCCAGCATCGCCGCGATGCGTTCACGTATCGTCAGGCGGCCCTGCGCGTGGTGACGCTGCACGGACTCGGGTCCGCCGAGCGCTTCGGCCGCGCGATGACGCGCCGCGATTTCGTCGGCTTCGGGTTTCCAGCTCATGCGCGTGTTTCCACTCAGACGTCTTTCATGTACTGCTGCTCGATCCTGCGCCAGCGCGCCGTGCCGACCGCTTCCTCCCGGTCGTTGAATGTCGCGAGTTCGTGTTCGACCGCGGCGGTGTCGCCGTCGCGTTTCAGCACGGCCAGAACCTTCCTGGCGGCCGCGATGGCGGCGCGGTGCGTCTGTGACGGATAAATGCCGAGCCGGAACCCCATCCGCTCCAGTTCGTTCGCCGGTATCGGCGGCGTTTTTCCACCCTCGAAGATATTCGCCACGGCGGGCTTCACGAGACGGCCGGGCAGGGCCGCGAGTTCGTCGCGCGACTGCGGCGCCTCGACGAAACCCAGGTCCGCACCTGCGTCGAGATAGGCGTTCATGCGATCGATCGCCGCGTCGAGACCTTCGATCGCGCGCGAATCCGTGCGCGCGATGATCATGAGATCGGGATCGGTGCGCGTGTCGACCAGCGCCTTGATCTTGCCGACCATTTCAGCGGTGGAGACGACCTGCTTGCCCTCGTAGTGTCCGCACTTCTTCGGCGAGACCTGGTCCTCGAGGTGAAACGCGGCGACGCCGGTCTTTTCGTACTCGCGCATGCTGCGCACGACGTTGACCGCGTTGCCGTACCCGGTGTCCATGTCGGCGATGACCGGGATCTCCACCGCCTCCACCGTGCGCGCGATCCACGGCAGGATTTCGGTCATGGTCAGCAGCCCGATGTCGGGATAACCGTTCGACCGCGAAAAACCGCCGCCCGTGAGATACACCGCGTCGAATCCGGCGACCTCGACCAGTCGCGCGGTCAGCACGTCGTACGATCCCGGTGCGATCACGTAGCGGCCGGAAGCCATCAACTGCCGGAATTTCTTGCGCGCGTTCATGCTGTCATCCCTTCAGCCGTTGTCGCAGGACGTAATGGAGGATGCCGCCGTGCCGGTAGTACTCGACTTCCTGCGCGGTGTCGAGTCTCAGCAACAGGTCGATTTTCAGGGATTGTCCGTTTTTCCGCGTGATCGTGCACGGCACGGTCGCGCGCGGCGTCGGCACGCCGGAGAGGCCGGTGACGGAAATCGTTTCCGAGCCGTCGAGCGCGAGCGTCTTGCGCGTGGCACCTGCCTTGAACTGCAGCGGCAGCACACCCATGCCCACGAGATTCGAGCGGTGAATGCGTTCGAACGATTCCGCG
>CAZMBS010000227.1:0-5482 GCA_964564295.1 uncultured Streptomycetaceae bacterium | reverse complement strand
TGCGCGCCAGCACGTAGATGTTGGTCGCGTCGTGCGCCATCGACGTCCAGATCTTGCTGCCGTTGATGACGTAGTGGTCGCCGTCGAGCACCGCGGAAGTCTGCAGGCTCGCGAGGTCGGAGCCGGCATTCGGCTCGGAATATCCCTGACACCAGACGTTTTCGCCGGCGATGATCTTCGGCAGGTACTGCGCGCGCTGCGCGTCGTTTCCGAAACGGATGATCGTCGGTCCGACCATCGTGAGCCCCTGGTCCGGCATCCGGCCGATGCCCGCGCGTTCGGTTTCCTCGAGGTAGATGATGAATTTCGACGGCGTGAGCCCCATGCCGCCGTGCTCGCGCGGCCAGTTGGGCGCGATCCAGCCCTTTTTCGAGAGTTTCAGGTACCAGTCGCGCGACTCCGACCAGCGCAGGCGGCGCGGCAGAAAGCGCAGGGCGTCCGGATATTCCTGCTCGAAAAACGTCCGAAGTTCGGCGCGAAACGCCTCGTCGGCCATCGCATTCCAGTCGGTCATGCGCCCTCCTTCGCGGTGAGTCGCGCGTAGCGGCGACGGTGCACGGTGCCGTTCCCGAGCCAGGCCGACACCGTTATCGCGCGCTTCACGTACAAACCCACGTCGCAGTCCTCGGTGAAACCCATCGCGCCGTGAAACTGGATCGCCTGCCGCGTGATGTGCAGCGCGGCGTCGGAGCAGCGCGCCTTGACCCGGCTCGCGCTCACGCTGCGCGCCGGCGCGGCCGGTTCCGTGGCGAGCGCAACGAGCGCCTCGTCCAGCACCGCGGAGGCAAGCTCCTGCTGCAGGTAGGCATCGACCGCGCGGTGCTGCAACGCCTGAAAGCTGCCGATGGGCCTGCCGAATTGCACGCGTGTGCGCAGATAGTCGAGGCTCAAGTCGAGCGCGCGACGCATCACGCCGCACAGCTCGGCGCCGGCGACCACGGCGGCGTGGTCCACGGCGCGCGCCAGCGCCTCGCGCGCGGCGGCGCCCGAGGCAACCATGTTTTCGCGCGGTACCACGACATCGTTCATCCGCACGGTGCCGTAACAACGGCCGTCGGCGAGCAGCGCGCAGTCCACCGCGCAGCCGGCGGATTCGCGCGGCACCCACGCGAGGTGAAACGCCGGGCCGTCGACGGCGCTGACGATGAATCCGTCCGCGCCGGCCGCGCCCACGACAAAACGCTTCTCTCCGCTGATGCGCAATCCACCCTCGAACGGCGCCGCCACCGTCCGGGAAGCCGCCACGTCGAGCGTGCCGGCCTCTTCCTGCCACGCGACCACCGGCACGCCGTCACCCGCCGCAAGCCGCGTGAGTTGCGCGCGCCGCAGCGCCGCGTTTTCCGATCGCTCCAGCACGCGCGCAGCCAGAACCGCGCACGCGGTGTACGGTTCGGGCAGCAGCGCGCGTCCCACGCCCTCCGCGACCACGGCCGCCTCGGCCAGCGACAGCCCGGAGCCGCCGCAATCTTCCGGCACGAGCACGCCGAGCCAGCCGAGTCCGGCCAGCTGCTTCCACACGGCACGATCGCATTCGGCGTGCGTCTCGCGCAATTGCCGCACGCGCGCGACGCCGGTTCCGCGCTGGACGAAATCGTTCACGCTCGCCGCAAGCAGCGCGCGTTCATCGGTTGTGGCGGTCATACGCGTAATCCTAGAACAGAAACTGGCTCAGCCACCAGGCGATCGCCGCCATGAAGGCCGAGCACGGAATGGTCAATATCCACGCCAGCACGAGGTTGCCGGCGATGCCCCAGCGCACGGCCGCCACCGACTGTGCGGCGCCCACGCCAACGATGGAACCGGTGATGGTATGCGTGGTGGACACCGGAATGCCGAACCCCGTCGCGAGAAAAAGCGTGATCGCGCCTCCGGTTTCCGCGCAGCACCCGCCGACCGGCTTCAGTTTCGTGATGCGCTGGCCCATGGTTTTCACGATGCGCCAGCCGCCGAACAGCGTGCCGAGCGCGATCGCGGCGTAACACGACAGGATGACCCACATCGGAATCGCGTCCCGGGCGCCCATGTATCCCGCGGCGATGAGCAGCATCACGATGATGCCCATGGTTTTTTGCGCGTCATTGCCGCCGTGACCCAGGCTGTAGGCGGCGGCGGAAACGAGCTGCATGCGCCGAAACCAGCGGTCGATGCGCGCAGGTGTCGCACGCACGAACAACCACGACACGGCGAGCATCAGCAGCGCGCCAAGCAGAAACCCGAGCGTCGGCGAAATCACGATGAATACCAGCGTCTTGATCACGCCGCTCGACTGAAGCGCCCAGAGCCCGCCCTTCGCCACCGCGGCGCCGCAAATGCCGCCGATCAGCGCATGCGAGGAACTCGACGGAATGCCGTAGTACCAGGTGATGATGTTCCACGCGATCGCGCCGATCAGCGCGCCGAATACGAGGTGGTGATCGACCACGACCGGGTCCACGATGCCCTGGCCCACCGTCGTCGCGACCTTCAGCTTGAATATGAAAATCGCGATGAAATTGAAGAATGCGGCCCAGGCGACCGCCTGGTACGGTTTCAGCACGCGCGTCGACACGACCGTGGCGATCGAGTTGGCGGCATCGTGAAAGCCGTTCAGGAAGTCGAACGCCAGCGCAATGAGCACCAGCATGACGACCACCCAGAGTCCGATCGGGGCTGCCTCCATGGCCGGCTCAGGAATGCTCGATCACGATGCCTTCGACGATGTTTGCCACGTCCTCGCAGCGGTCGGTAATTTCTTCGAGCAGCAGGTATATGGAGCGCAGCTTGATCACCTCTTTCGCGTCTTTTTCCTCGCGGAAGAGCCGCGACATGGCCGATCGCAGCACGCGATCCGCGTCGGATTCGAGCCGGTCGATTTCCTCGCAGGTCTTCATGATCGCCGCGGATTCCTTCATGTTCCCGAGCAGGCCGACAGCGGCTTTGACGCGTTCGCAGGTCATCTGGCAGATCTGCGCGAGCTGCGTGGCCTCGGCGGACGCGCGGCGGACATCGTAAAGCACGATGGATTCCGCCACGTCCTGGATGAGATCGAGGATGTCGTCCATGCTCGTGATGAGTTCGTGGATCTGATCGCGGTCGATGGGCGTGATGAAGGTCTTGTGCAGCACCGTGATGGTTTCGTGCGTGATCCGGTCCGCCCGGCGCTCCGCTTCATCGATGACGCGCGCGTGTTCGTCGGGCGTCGCGATGTTGGCCACGAGGCCGACCAGCGCACGGCCGCCTTCCACGATCTGTTCTGCGTGGGCGTTGAACAGGTCGAAAAACCTCCCTTCGCGCGGCATCAGTTTGGCGAACATGATGGCTCCTCGGCTCGGAGAACGGAACGCAAAGGGACAGGATGGTGGTGGAGACGAAGGGGATCGAACCCTCGACCTTCGCATTGCGAACGCGACGCTCTCCCAGCTGAGCTACGTCCCCACGGAACCGTTATTTTACAACGGCTTGGCGCGCCGGGACAATCCGCCGCCGCCCCCGGCACGGCCCCGCGCTATATAATCTGCGGCGTACCATCACCCGGAACCCGCCGCCATGGACATCAAGGCCCCCTACGGATACCAGGACATCGTTCCGCTCACGAAGACCCACAAGGTCGTGCTGCCGGAGGAACGCAAGCTGCCGCTGATTTTTCGCAACCTGACCGCGCTGCCGCTGTCGTACAGCGAGTTCACCACGGCCGCGCGCGACTATCCGCTCACGTTCGTCAGCGGGGACGGCGGCAAGTCGTTCGTCGCGATGGCGATACTGGGCCTCGAGAACCAGCAGAACCTCTTCGCGACCGCGGACGGCACGTGGGATGCCGGCATCTACATCCCGGCCTACGTGCGGCGCTATCCGTTCTGCATGACCAAGGTCACCGTGGACGGCAAGGAGCAGCCGGAGCGCATCGCCTGCGTCGAGAAACGCGCGATCAGCGAGCGCGGCGAGGCGCTCTACGACGACAAGGGCGAGCCGCTCGCGGTGTGGGACGAGCGGCGCAAACTGCTGTTCGAGTTCGAGGCCGATCTCGCGCGCACCGAGGAAATGTGCCGCATGCTGGCCGGGCTCGGCCTGCTGGAACCGTTCACGATGCAGGCCGTGCCCAACGAAGGCGCGCCGCTCGCGATGACGGGCATGTTCCGCATCGCCGAGGCGAAACTGAACGATCTTCCCGGCGACAAGCTGAAGGAACTCGCGCAAACCGGCGTGCTCGGGCGCGTGTACGTCCATCTCGCGTCGCTCGGCAATTTCACGCGGCTTCTGGATCGATACGCGGCCGCCGCGAAGAAGCCCGCCGCGCCGAAAAAAATCGACCCGAAAAAACTCAATTGACGCGGGTCTGGCGCGCTACCCGCGCGATGCCGGAGACGGCGCGTCGGCGGCGCGTTTCGACCACACCAGCAGCACGATGCCGGCGCCCGCCATGGGCAGGGACAGCCACTGTCCCATGGTCAGGCCGAGCGCGAGATACCCCAGAAATCCGTCGGGTTCGCGCGTGAATTCGACGGCGAACCGGAACACGCCGTAGCCGATCAGAAACCACGCGGAAATCACGCCGCGCGCGCGCGCTGTCGACGACAGCCACCACAGCGCCGCGAACAGCACCACGCCCTCGAGCGCAAATTCGTAGAGCTGCGACGGGTGCCGCGGCAACCGGTCGACGTTCGGAAACACGACGGACCACGGCACGTCCGCCGGCCGGCCCCAGAGCTCGGCATTGATGAAATTTCCGATGCGGCCCGCGCCCAGTCCCAGCGGCACGAGGGGCGCGATGAAATCCGTGACCGCGAGCCAGTGGCGGCGGCGGCTCCGCGCGAGCACGATCATCGCGATCACGACGCCGAGCAATCCGCCGTGGAACGACATGCCGCCTTCCCACACGAAGAAAATTTTCCACGGCGCGACGGCGTAGTCCGCGAACTTGTAGAACAACACGTAGCCGAGACGCCCGCCGACGATCACGCCCAGGACACCGTAGAACAGCATGTCCTCGAGGTCGCGCAGCGTCCATGTGCCGCCGGGATCGCGCGCGATGCGGGACCGGCCCGCGAGCCAGAAGAGTCCGAAACCGACGATGTAGAGCAGCCCGTACCAACGCACGGCAACCGGGCCGAACGCGAACGCGACAGGGTCGAACTGCGGGTGTACGAACATGCGGATGCGCGAGGGGATACGCTAGAATACCGCTCCCATTATACGTGCGCCCAGCCGGAGAACCGTCATGCCGCTCAACAAACGCAGCCAGCGCATTACGCAGGGCGTAGCGCGTTCGCCCAACCGCGCGATGCTGCGCGCCGTGGGATTCGGCGACGACGACTTCGAGAAGCCCATCGTGGGCGTTGCCAACGGGCATTCGACGATGAACCCGTGCAACGCGGGCATCCAGCCGCTCGTGGACCGCGCGATCGCCTCGCTGCGCGAGTCCGGCGCCATGCCGCAGATGTTCGGCGTCCCGACCATCACCGACGGCATCGGCATCGGCACCCAGTCAATGAAGTATTCGTTCGGG
>CAZMBS010000226.1:0-5496 GCA_964564295.1 uncultured Streptomycetaceae bacterium | reverse complement strand
TGCCGGCTGGAAGGCATCATTCCGGCGCTGGAGTCGAGCCACGCGCTTGCGTACGCGAAAAAAATCGCACCGCGCATGGGCGCGGACAAGGTGCTGCTCGTCAATCTGTCCGGCCGCGGCGACAAGGACATGCATACCGTCGCGGAAAAATCGGGAATCCGGTTCTAGTGTCCCGCATCGCCGCGACCTTCGACGCGTTGAGGAAGCAGGGCCGCAAGGCGCTGATTCCGTTCGTGACCGCCGGCGATCCGGACCCCGCGAGCGCGGTGCCGATCCTGCACGCGCTTGTGGCCGCCGGCGCCGACGTGATCGAACTGGGGGTGCCGTTCTCGGATCCCATGGCGGACGGCCCGGTCATCCAGCGATCGAGCGAGCGGGCGCTCGCCTTCGGCGTGTCGCTGAAGGATGTCATCGGGTACGCGATGGAGTTTCGCAAATCGAATCGCGAAACGCCGCTGGTGCTGTTCGGATATGCCAATCCCATCGAGGCGATCGGCCGCGAGCGGTTTGCCGATCTTGCGAAGGCGGCGGATGTGGACGGCGTGCTGGTGGTGGATTATCCGCCGGAGGAGGCCGCGGAGCTCGTGGCGCTGCTCGACGCGCGCGGCATCGACATGGTTTTCCTGCTGTCACCGACCACCAGCGACGAGCGGCTGAAAACCATCGCGGCGCTGGGGCGGGGTTACCTCTACTACGTATCCCTGCGGGGCGTCACCGGCGCGGCGAACATCGATCTGGACGATGTGGCCGCTCGCATCGCAAAAATCCGCGCGCATACGCCGCTTCCCGTCGGCGTGGGTTTCGGAATACGCGACGGCGCAACGGCACGCCGCGTCGCGGGCGTGGCCGATGCGGTTGTCATCGGCAGCCGGCTCGTGCAGGAAATAGAGCAGGCGCCTCCCGGCAAGGCCGCCGAGAGGGCCGGCGCGTTCCTCTCCGGCGTGCGCGGGGCAATGGATGCGGCCGGCGAACCTGCGACGGCTTAGCGTGCGGCGGCCGCACCGATGAGCTGGTTACACAAACTGCTCCCACCGCGCATCAAGCGCGATGCCGGCGCCATCAAGAAGGCGGTGCCGGAAGGACTGTGGAGCAAGTGCGACGCGTGCGAAGCCGTGCTGTATCGCACCGACCTCGAGAAGAATCTCTACGTCTGCCCCAAATGCAGCCATCACAACCGCATCTCCGCGCGGGAACGGCTCGATTACCTGCTCGATCTCGAAGGGCGCTACGAGATCGGCGCCGAGGTGGTGCCGGTCGACACGCTGAAATTCCGGGACAGCCGCAAGTACACCGAACGCCTCGACGAGGCGCGCAACGAAACCTCGGAAGAAGATGCGCTGGTCGTGATGCAGGGCAGCATCAAGACGATACCGCTCGTGGCCGCGGCATTCGAATTCCGGTTTCTCGGCGGTTCCATGGGTTCGGTCGTCGGGGAACGCTTCGTGCGCGCGGTGCAGGTCTGCGTCGAGCAGAGGCTGCCGTTCGTCTGCGTCACCGCAACCGGGGGCGCGCGCATGCAGGAGGGCGTGCTGTCGCTGATGCAGATGGCGAAGACCTGCGCCGCGCTGACGCAGTTGTCGGGAGAGCGCCTGCCGTTTGTATCCGTGCTGACCGATCCGACGATGGGCGGCGTCTCCGCGAGTTTCGCGATGATCGGCGACGTCGTGATCGCCGAGCCGGGCGCGCTCGTCGGCTTCGCGGGCCCGCGCGTGATCGAGCAGACCGTGCGCGAGACCCTGCCGGACGGATTTCAGCGGTCGGAATTTCTGCTGCAGCATGGCGCGATCGACATGATCGTCGACCGGCGGGCGCTGCGCGACAAGCTCGCAAGCCTGCTGACGATGCTGCTCAAGCTGCCGCCCGCGGCTTGATTTCGCAACGCGGCCGCGAGCGTCATGCCTGAGCCGGGCTCGCGCGCCGTGCAACCCGCATCCCTGGATCAATGGCTCGAGCACATCGACCTGCTGCATCCGCACTCCATCGACATGGGGCTCGACCGTGTTGTCGCGGTACGCGATGCGCTCGGCCTGCGGCTGCGTTGCCCGGTGATCACGGTCGGCGGCACGAACGGCAAAGGTTCGGCCTGCGCGATGCTGCAGGCGGTGCTGTGCGCCGCGGGCTACCGGACCGGCTGCTACACGTCGCCGCACCTCACTCGGTACAACGAACGCGTTTGCGTGGGCGGGAAGGCGGCAAGCGACGAGGCGTTGTGCCGTGCGTTTGCGGCGGTGGAAGCGGGCCGCGCCGGCAGGCCGCTCACCTACTTCGAGTTCGGCACGCTCGCGGCGGTGTGGCTTTTCGACCGGGAAAACGTGGATGTCGCCGTGCTCGAGGTCGGACTCGGCGGGCGGCTCGATGCGGTCAACGCCTGGGACGCCGACTGCGCGATCGTCATGAGCGTTGCGCTCGATCACATCGACTATCTCGGGGATACACGCGAGAAGATCGGCTGGGAGAAGGCGCACATTTATCGCGGCGGTCGCCCGGGCATTTGCGCGGACGCCGATCCGCCGCAATCCCTGCTGGATCATGCGGCAAGCATCGACACGCCGCTTGCCGTGCTCGGCCGGGATTTCGGGTTTGCGGCCGGTCCGAACCAGTGGCGCTACTGGGGGCCGGGCGGCGACCGGCACGGCTTGCCGCATCCGGCGCTGCGCGGTGCGTTCCAGTTGGCGAATGCGTCGGCATGCGTCGCAGCGCTCGATGCGCTGCGCGATCGCCTGCCGGTCACCATGGGCGACCTGCGCGCGGGACTGCTGACAGCAGAAAATCCAGGGCGCTTTCAGGTGTTGCCCGGCCGGCCGCTGGTCATCCTCGATGTCGCACACAATCCGCATGCCGCGCGAGCGCTGGCCGCCAATCTCGAAGCGATGCCGCGTCGCGGGTGCACCCGCGCCGTGTTCGGCATGCTGAAGGACAAGGATGTCGCCGGCGTGGCGGCCGCGGTCGCCGCGCATGTCGATCATTGGCACGTGACGGGACTCGCCGGGCCGCGTGGCGCAAGCGTGGTGCAGCTGGCGGCGGCACTTGCATCGGCTGGCGTCGCGAGGGACGCCATCACGCCGCATCCGAATGTGGCAGCGGCCTATGCGGGCGCCTGTGAGCAGGTGGCCGGAGATGATAAAATTCTTGTTTTCGGATCGTTTCACACCGTCGCCGATGCTTTGGCGGCGCGGGCGGCCACGGAACGGTTGCCGTAGTGAAAATATCTTGAAAATCAACAGTTTGCATCGTTGAAGGCGGAAACGAGCTTCCCAGCATGGCGCGACCGGTCAGCGACGAGGAACTGCAGCTCAGAAAACGCGCGCGCCGCCGCCTGATCGGTGCCATCGTCGTCGTTACCGCGGTGGCCGTCGGCCTGCCGATGGTTCTCGACCACGAACCGAAGTCCGTCGGGCAGGAAATCAGCGTGCAGATTCCGTCGCCGGAGTCGGGCGCGTTCAAGTCGAAAGTCGTGCCGCTCGCGCCGGACAGCAAACCGCAGTCCAGGCCGGCCGCAAAACCCGAAGTGGCGCCGCCGCCGAAAGTGGCGACCGCGCCGGCGCCCAAACCCGAGCCCCCAGCTGCTGCAAAGCCGGCGGCGAAGGATGTGGCGCGGCCAGTGCCGCAGGAGCCGCCCAAACCCGCCGCGAAGGAACCGGCCAAGCCGGTCGCAAAGCCCGCCGTGGGCGATCCGTCTCCGGCGGTTCCGGCAGCGGAAGCGTTCGTCGTGCAGGTCGCCGCGCTGGCCGATGTGGACAAGGCGAAGGCATTGCAGGACACCATCGCCCGGACGGGACTCAAGACCTATACGGAAGTGGTTGCGATCGCAAAGGGCAACGTCACGCGCGTGCGCGTCGGTCCCTACGCATCCCGGGAGGCGGCGGAGAAGGCCCGTGAGCAGTTGAAGGGCATCGGGCTTGACGGCAAAGTCGTACCGAAATGACGCTGATAGATTACACCGTGATCACCATCGTCGGTTTCTCGGTATTGCTCAGCATCATCCGCGGACTCACGCGCGAACTCATCGCGATTGCAGGATGGATCGCCGCATTCGTGGTCGCGAGCGTGTACAGTGGAGACCTCGCGCCGCGCCTGTCGGGCGACATACCGGGCGAGCCGTTGCGCCTGTTGGCGGCCTTTCTGATCCTGTTCCTCGGCGTGCTGATGGCGAGCAGCCTCATCGCGGTCACGGTATCGCGGCTCGTGAAGCGCGCCGGGTTGTCGGTCGAGGACCGTCTGCTCGGCGCCGTGTTCGGCTTCGCGCGCGGCTTGCTGGTGGTCGTGGTGCTTGCACTGCTCGCGGGCCTGACCGCGCTGCCGCGCCAGCCGGTCTGGACGCAGGCGTGGGTCAGCCCGCCGCTGGAATGGCTGGCGCTGAAGCTTCGGACGTTTCTGCCGCACGACTGGTCGCAACACATTCGATACCACTGAGCACGGAATCATGTGCGGAATCATCGGCGTCGTCGCGAAAAACCCGGTCAACCAGATCCTGTATGACGGGTTGCTCGTGCTCCAGCATCGCGGGCAGGACGCCGCGGGGATCGTGACGGCGGACGGCGCGAATTTCCGGGATCACAAGGGACCCGGCATGGTCCGGGACGTCTTCCGCACGCGCAACATGCGCGCGCTCGCGGGCAACTCGGGCATCGCGCACACGCGCTATCCGACGGCCGGTTCGGCGTGGTCGGCGGCGGAGTCGCAGCCGTTCTACGTGAATTCGCCGTTCGGCATCGTGCTCGGCCACAACGGCAATCTCACGAACACCGAGCAGCTGAAAAACGACCTGTTCCGCACGGATCTGCGGCACGTGAACACCAACTCCGATTCGGAGGTGCTGTTGAACGTGCTCGCGCACGAACTGCAGGAGGCGGCCAGCAACTACAAACTCGATCCGGCGACGATATTCAAGGCCGTCTCGGGCGTGCATCGGCGCTGCCGCGGCGCCTATTCGGTGGTGGCGATGATTGCGGGCTACGGCCTGCTCGCGTTTCGAGACCCTTTCGGCATACGGCCGCTCGTCTACGGCCGCGCGGAGACCGGCAAGGGCTTCGAATACATGGTGGCATCGGAATCCGTCGCACTCGATGCGCTGGGATTCGAGGTGGTGCGCGACATCGCGCCGGGAGAGGCCGTGTTCGTCGACAACGACGGCGGTTTCTACAGCCAGCAGTGCGCGGTGAAAACGTCGCTCAATCCGTGCATCTTCGAGTTCGTGTACCTGGCACGCCCGGACTCGGTGATCGACGGCATCTCGGTCTACGAAACGCGGCTGCGGATGGGCGAGAGCCTCGCCGACAAGATCAAGCGCGTGCACAGCAATCTCGACATCGACGTCGTGATTCCGATTCCGGATTCCAGCCGCCCGGCCGCGATGCAGTTGTCCAAGCATCTCAACGTGCCGTATCGCGAGGGGTTCATCAAAAACCGCTACATCGGCCGCACGTTCATCATGCCGGGGCAGGGCATCCGCCGCAAGTCGGTGCGCCAGAAGCTCAATGCGATCGGCATGGAGTT
>CAZMBS010000225.1:0-5505 GCA_964564295.1 uncultured Streptomycetaceae bacterium | reverse complement strand
AGGTCTACATGGCCTCGCCCGCGACCGTCGCGGCGTCGGCTCTGACGGGCACGATCACCGACCCGCGGGAGTTTCTGTCATGAAGTTCCATGCGCGCACCTGGAAAGTCGGCGACAACATCAACACCGATCTCATCCTGCCGAACCGGGCGTTTCTGCTGTCGCTGGAAGAGCAACCCGAATACGTGTTCAGCGCAAACCGCCCCGGCTGGTCGAGGCAGGTGCAAAAAGGCGACATCCTGATCGGCGGAAAGAATTTCGGCATGGGTTCGAGTCGGCCTGCCGCGCGCTCGCTGAAGAACCTGGGCCTCGGCTGCCTCGTCGCGCATTCGATCAACGGGCTATTTTTCCGCAACTGCGTGAACTTCGCATTCCCCGGCCTCGAGTGTCCCGGCGTGCATGAAGCTTTCGAGGAAGGCGATGTCGCGGAGGTCGAATTCGAGCAGGGCATCGTTCGCAACGTGACGCGCGGGACGGAGCTCAAGGGGCGGCCGCTGCCGCCGCAGCTCGCCGCGATCGTCGCCGCGGGCGGCATCTACCCGCTGCTGGAGCAGGAGGGGCTGATCGCGCCGAAGGTGTGAGCCGCCGCCTCGCCGGTCAATCCAGCCTGATGCCGGCGACGCGGATCACCTTGGTCCAGATCGCGAGCTGCGCGGCGTTCAGGCGGTCGAGTTCGACCGGTGTCGACGTGGCAATCTCGATGCCTTCCGCCGACAGGCGCCGCGCCGCATCGTCGCCCGGCAGGCGCTTCACGATTTCCTGGTTCAACCGCTGTATGACCTCTTGCGGCGTGCCCGCGGGCGCAACGATCGAGTAGTACTGCTGCATGTCGAAACCGGAAAGGCCGGTTTCGTGCAGCGTCGGCAGATCCGGCGCAAGCACCGAGCGCGTCGGGCTCGACACGCCGATCGCGCGCAGGCGGCCCGCGCGGATCAGAGGCAGCGTCGCCTGGTAATTGCCGAACATCACGTCGATTTCACCCTGCGTGATCGACAGCATCGCGGGGACGCTTCCCTTGAACGGCACGTGCACGAGCGTGGCCCCGGTCATCGCCTCGACCAGCGCCATGCCCAGATGCGCGGCGCTTCCCGGTCCCGTCGACCCGTACGCCAGGCTCGCCTTGCGTGACTTCGCGATGGCGACGATGTCTTTCACCGAGCGCGCGGGCACCGACGGGTGCGCGGCGAGGATGTACGCGGTTCGCGCGAGCAGCGAAATCCCCGTGAAGTCGCGAATCGGGTCGTAGGCGAGTTTCGACGCGGCCGGTCCCGTGATGAGCACGCTGTTGCTGCCGAGCAGCAGCGTGTGCCCGTCCTTCGGCGCGCGCGCGGCGAGTTCGCCGGCGATGCGTCCGCCGCCGCCCGCCCGGTTGTCGACGACGATCTGCTGGCCGATCGCGGGCCCGACGCGATCCGCGACGAGCCGCGCCATGGTGTCGGTGCCGCCGCCGGGCGCGTTGGGAACGATGAGCCGTATCGGTTTGGCCGGATACGCCTGCGACCGGGCAGGGTCCGCGAGCACCGTTGCTCCGACGAGGCCCAACAGCAGCAACGCAGCCTTGGGCATGGTGCCCGTTTCGCGCTGCTGAAGGTGGACCGTCAGTCCAGCCACGTCGAACCCGCGGCCTCCGCGAGCGCGAAAGCCTGCGTGCCGCCGCCGACCATGCCCGAGTAGCGCGAGAAAAACAGGTACCCGTCGAACGGAGCGTCGATTTCCTCGATGACGTTGTAGCTGTACAGGTCGACGACTTCGCCGAGCCGGGTTCCGGCCTTGATCATCTGCCCGAGATCTTCCGGCTGCTCGTAGTGCGAAACGAGGTAGCCGCTGTTTTTCGGACGCAGTTCGCGGCGCGCCTTCGTGTTGAACCGGATCTGCCGGGGGGGCTTTGCCGCGCCGTCCAGCATGCCCAGATGCCGCAGCATGCCCGCGAGCCCGTTCACCATCATGTCCGTGTAGTACTTCGACGTTCCCGGCCCGAGGTAGCAGCCGCCGACTTCCGGATTGATCGCGACGACGCCGCGCGTATTCAGGTATTCCGCCGCCGCGCCGGCAAACTCGTTTTCGTGCACGAACGGCGCGCCGAACGCGCGCGCGAGCGCGAGGTTCTTCGCCTTCAGATCGGGCGGCGCCTTGCTGTTGTAGTCGACGCGCGCCTGCAGCCGGCCGCCGCTGCCGCCGGAGTGGAAATCGATCAGCGCGTCGACATGATGCAGCACGTTGGCCGTGATCGCCGCCGCGATCATCTGCGTCGTGTTGCCGCGCGCGTTGCCGGGATACACTTCATGCAGGTCGGTGCGGCCGTGCTGTTCCGGCGTCAGCCGGCCGAATCCGGCGGTCGCCATCGGATTCGCGACGGACACGAGCGCGATGCGGCCCCGCAGTTGCGCGGTGTCGAGCGCGTTGACGAATTCGCGAATCGCCATCGTCGCGAGAAATTCGTCGCCATGCGTGTTCGTGATGATGCCGAACGTGGGCCCGGCCCCGCGTCCCGTGATGACGTGCAGCGGTATCGCGAGCGTCGCGCCGTTCAGCATCGTCGTGACGTCGATGCGCCGGAACGAGCGGCCCTCTTTCTCGCCGGCCCACAGCGGTGCCGTAGTCGTGTCCATGTCGATATTCCAGGTGGTTGATTAAATTAATTAAATCTAAAAACGAGCGACGGCTCTTCCATGCGGTCGCGGGGTTTGCGCACGCGCTCGGCCATCGCGAGCGCGTACGGCGCGGTCTCGAGCAGGATCGTCATCTGCCGGTCGTTCAACCGGAGTCCCGCGCGGCGCGCCATCGTCTCGACGTGCGCGCGCGTCGCGGCATCCAGTTCCGCGGCCACCGGCTCGTTCGCGCCGGCATCGAGCGACGGCTTCGGCGTCGCGGTCGAGAGCGCGGGGCGCCGCCGGTGCCAGTCGGTCGCGCATTGATACGCGTGGCCCGCGCGCAACACCTGGGCATCGTTGCCCGGCCGGCTCAGCAACTGGAGCCCCAACGGCAGGCCGTTCGTCGAGAAACCGCAGGGCAGCACGAGCGCGGGGCTGCGCGCGACGTTGGACGGCGTGAATGCATTCGAGCGCTGCCAGAAATTCAGCGTCTTGTGCGCGTCGAGCCGCGGCGCAGGACCGAAGCCGCACGTGAGCAGGATGTCGTAGTTCTCGTACAGCGGCTTCATTTCCGCCATGTAACGACGGTGCTCGCGCAACGCCTGCACATAATCGGCCGACTGAAACAGGCAAGCCGGCAGCGCGCGCCCGAGAAAATCCCGGCCGAAGTCGCCCGGCCGCGCGATGAGGTTGTCCTGGTGTATCGAAAACAGCTCGGTTTCGGCAATGATGACCTTGATGTCGAGCCCGTCCATCATCGGCCGCGCGCGGCAGTCCTCGACCCGCGCCCCGAGCTTGTGAAACGTCGCGATGGCTTCGTCGAGTGCCGCGCGGTGCTCCGGGTGCGCGGGCAGGTCCTTCTCCCAGTAATGGCGCAGCACGCCGACGCGCAGTCCTTTCACATCGGGATTCAGCGCCGCCCGGAAATCGGGAACGGCCTGCTCGATGCTGCCGGCATCCGCCGGGTCGTAGCCCGCGATCGCCTGCAACAGGATCGCGCAATCCTCGGCGCTTCGCGCCATCGGCCCGCAGTGATCGAACGTGAACGAGTTGGGAATCACGCCGGCGCGGCTCACGAGCCCGTAGGTCGGCATGAATCCGGTGATGCCGCAGAACGACGCCGGTCCGCGGATCGAGCCGCCGGTGTCGGAGCCGAGCGCCGCGGGCACGAGTCCGCCGGCGAGCGCCGCGCCGGAGCCGCTGCTCGATCCGCCCGTGAAATGCGCGAGGTTCCACGGGTTTCTTGCCGGCGGCCACGGCAGATCGAACGACGGCCCGCCGTGCGCGAACTCGTGCGTCTGCAGCTTGCCGAGCAGCACTGCGCCGGCCTCCTGCAGTTTCCGGGTCGTCGTTGCATCGGTCGCGGGCACGTTGTCCGCGCAGACTTTCGAGCCGCCCGAGGTCAGAATGCCCGCGGTGTTGTAGATGTCCTTCAACGCGAACGGGATGCCGTGCAGTGGCCCGCGGTAGCGACCTTTGGCGATGTCGGCCTCGGCTTCGCGCGCGGCGCCGCGCGCGCGATCGGCCGTGACGGTGATGAACGCGTTCAGCAGCGGGTCGAGGGACGCGATGCGCGAGAGCAGCGCATCGGTGAGTTCGACCGGCGAAAGTTTTTTCGCCCGGATGAGGTCCGCGGCTTCGGCGATGCCCAGGTCATGCAAATCGGTCGTCATCGTTTCTCGTCTTTCGGATTGCGCATTGAAAAATGGCATTATAGACCGCCGCATTTTCGTGGCGGACCCGCGCCGCGACCGCGACGGCACGGTAAAATTGTCGCAAACACCGTTTGCCGGAATACACGAGGAGCACGCATGCCGTTCTACCGCATGGAAAACCTGACGTCGCATCACCTCAACCCGCACCTGTCGAGCGGGGAGGGCCCGGTCATCGAAGGCGCCTACCTGTACTTCCGCATCAATACGAAACGCGCGGGCACCGGGTCGCAGTTGCACTATCACCCGAACGAACTGATGGCGTTTCCGTTGTCCGGCAAGATCAATTGCGTGGTCGGCAAGGAACGCCGCATCGTGCGCCCCGGGATGTTCGTGCACATTCCGCCGAACGCGCGCCACGGCTTTACGGCGACCGAGGACGGGGATCTCAGCTATCTGTACATCAAGGACCGGACCTGGACGCTCATCGGTGCCGCGGCCGACGAGGCGCTGCCGGACCGCGCAAGGTCGGCGACGGAGGTCGCGCGCGACATGGCCGCCGGAAAGTACCCCGGCGAAAAGAAGGATGCCGCGAAGTCGAAGGCGATCATCGAGGGCCTGGGCAACTGCTATTACCCGATGATCGAAAGCCTCGATGCGCCGCCCGCATCGGGGCACAACGAGCGCTGGGTCGAGGGGATGTATCTCGCGTTCGGATTCGCCGAATCCCCTGCGGGCCGCGAAACGCGCTGCGATGCGGCGCCGCATGAATATTTTTTCTACGTGATCCAGGGCGCGCTCGAGGCCGAGGTCGACGGCGAGAAGAAGCGCGCGGGCGTGGGCGACGTGATCCACGCGCCGAAAGGGAAAGCCTATTCTTGGAAGGTCGCGAACGGCGGCAACGCGCGCTACGCCGGCGTGTGCTCCACGCCGGCCCTCGAGGCCCACGTCGACAGGAACGGCGCCGCGGACAACTGGCGCGGTTGAAACCGCCGGGTACCCTGAGTCATTTTTCCCCGGAACACACATTCAATCGACGAGCAAGCGGCACGATCGTAGGGCGGAAAAGCGCAGCGCCTTCCGCCGCAAGCGAAGTTCCCTACGGCGGATAACGCTATGCTCATCCGCCCTACGTTTCGAAGCGCGACATTACTCCGGCTTCACGCCCGCGGTTTTCACGATCTTGCCCATGAGGTTGTAATCGTCGCGGATCATGCGGCCGAATTCTTCCGGGGTGCTCCACGCGGGTTCCTCGCCCTGCAC
>CAZMBS010000224.1:0-5516 GCA_964564295.1 uncultured Streptomycetaceae bacterium | reverse complement strand
GAGCGACTTGCGCGTCGCCGCCTCTTTCGCCTGCTGTTCGCGCACCTGCTTGTCCTTGATGCGCGCCGCGAGCACGCCGAGCGCGCGGGCGCGGTTCTTGTGCTGCGAGCGATCGTCCTGGCATTCGACTACGATGCCCGTGGGCAGATGCGTGACGCGGATCGCGGAATCGGTCTTGTTGACGTGCTGGCCGCCGGCGCCGGACGCGCGGAACGTGTCGATCTTCAGATCCGCGGGATTGAGCACGACGTCGGCCACCTCGTCCGCTTCCGGCATCACGGCGACCGTGCAGGCCGAGGTATGGATGCGCCCCTGCGTTTCGGTGACCGGCACGCGTTGCACGCGGTGCGCGCCGGACTCGAATTTCAGCCGGGAATACGCGCCCTGCCCCAGGATGCGCGCGATGATTTCGCGGTAACCGCCGAGGTCGGATGCGCTCTGCGACACGACCTCGACCTGCCAGCGCCGGCGTTCGGCATATCGCGCGTACATGCGGAAGAGTTCTCCCGCGAACAGCGCGGATTCGTCGCCCCCGGTGCCGGCCCGGATTTCCAGGAAAATATTGCGGTCGTCATTGGGATCGCGGGGCAGGAGTTTCGTCTGCAGTTCGGCCTCGAGTTTTTCCAGCCGCTCGCGTGTTTCGCGGATTTCGTCCTCGGCGAACGCGCGCATTTCCGGGTCGCCGGCCATTTCCTGCGCGGCCTTGAGGTCGTCTTCGCCGCGCTGGTAGTGCTGGTACAGCTCGACGACCGGGCCGATTTCGGCGTGTTCGCGCGTGAGCCGGCGGTAGGCATCGAGATCGGCCGTCGCTTTCTCCGACGACAGGATCTGGTTGAGTTCGCTCAGGCGCAGCGAGAGCTGCGCAAGCTTGGCGGCGATGCTGGGTTTCATCGGCAGGCGAACCGCGGCGGGATTCAGTCCTGCCGCGGTATCTGGTACAGGCGCGCGAGCATCGCGGCGAGCGCGTCACGTTCTTCGGTTGCCGCGTGGTTCAGTGCATGCGTGGGCGCGTGCAGAAACTTGTTGGTCAGCGCCTGCGAAAGTTCCTCCATCACGCGCGCCGGGTCTTCCCCGCGCGCGAGCCGGCGCCGGGCGCGCTCGAACTCGTGCCGGCGCGCGCGTTCCGCCGCGTCGCGCAGCGCGCGGATCGTCGGCACGAGGTCGCGGTTGTCGAGCCAGTGCATGAAGTCCGTGACCTGATTCTCGATGATGACCTCGGCCTGGGCGACCGCGTTGGAACGCGTGTCCATGCCCTCGCGCGCGATCTTGCCGAGGTCGTCCACGGTGTACAGGAAAACGTCGTCGAGCCCGCCGACCTCGGCCTCGACGTCGCGCGGCACGGCGAGATCGAACACCAGCATCGGGCAATGCTTGCGCGCCTTCAGCGCGGATTCAACCACGCCCTTGCCGATGATCGGCAGCGGGCTCGCCGTGCAGCATACGACGATGTCGTGCAGGGCAAGCTGGGCCGGCAGGTCGTTCAACGACATCGTGCGCCCGAGGAACCGGTCGGCGAGCTGCTGCGCGCGTTCGCCCGTGCGGTTCGCGAACGTCATGCGGCGCGGATGGTGCGCGGCAAAATGCGTTGCGGCGAGCTCGATCATTTCGCCGGCGCCGATGAACAACACGGTCTGTCCGGCGACGCTCGGATAGATGCGTTGCGCGAGCCGCACCGCCGCCGAGGCCATCGATACGACGCTCGCGCCGATTTCGGTTTCGCTGCGCACCGTTTTCGCGACCGAAAACGTGCGCTGGAACAGCTTGTTGAGCACGAGGCCCAGCGTTCCCGCGGATTCCGCGGTGCGCACCGCGTCCTTGAACTGGCCGAGTATCTGCGGCTCGCCGAGCACCATCGAGTCGAGTCCGCTCGCGACGCGAAACGCGTGCTTGACCGCTTTTTCCTGCGTGAGGCGGTACAGGTACGGCTCCACCTGCTGCGGCTTCAGGCGGTGATAGCCCGCGAGCCAGTCGATCGCGGCGCGGGGTTCGGCGGTGTTGCAATAGACCTCGGTGCGATTGCACGTGGAGATGATCGCGGCCTCGTTGACCGGCCGGCGGTCGACGAGATCGCGCAGCGCCTGCGCGAGCTGCTCGGCGTGAAACACCACCTGCTCGCGCACGGCGAGCGGCGCGGTCTGGTGATTGAGGCCAAAGGCAAACAGTTGCACGGGCGCGCGATGCAGAAAAAGTAACGCGATATTATATACTTACGCGCGTTTTGCCGTCGCCGCGGGCCGGCGCGGGCGCGCTACCGGGCGAGCGTTGCGCGCACTTTGCCGAGCAGTTCGGTCATCGCGAGCTGGAACAGGAATTCGGGCGTCTGAAGGAAGATCATGTCGAAGCCGTGATCGCGCATGCGCGAGACGCGCCCCGCGATGTCGTCCCAGGTCTTCGCGGCGAGCCCGGTGCCGCCGACGAGGTGCACGCCGCGCGCTTTGCAGCGCTGCGCGACCCGGTCGACGAAGCGCCAGACATCCGGGTGCTCGTAGTCCATCGGATGGCCCAGCATGATCGCGGTGTCGGTCAGCGCGATGCCGAACGCGCGCAGGCCCGGCAGTTCGAGGATGTCGTCGGCCTGCCGGATGCCGAGTTCGCTCTCGACCGACGGAATGATCAGCGTGCCGGCGGTTTTCTCGGCGCTGAACTGCGCGAACCGCTCGGGCGCCGAGCCGTCGCCCGCGAACGGCGCGATGTAGGGCCGGCGATGCCAGCCGGCGCCGGCCTTGATCGACCAGTCCGCCTCCGTCTTCGAATAGACGTTGACCTTGACGCCGTCGACGCCGACCGCCAGCGCGCGGCCGATGCGCGCGGTGATGCCGGGATCGTCTGCGCTGTGCCAGGGATCGTTCTCGATGCGCGCCATCACGGCCATGTCCGAGCCCTGCGCGGCGCGCACGATGTCCGCCATCTGCCGCCAGTCGACCGACGTGAACATCTGGTCGACGAACAGGAAATCGAGTCCGAGGTGGGCGAGGATTTCCGCCATCTCGACGTTGGCGGTCATCGCCATGGTGCCGATGACGGGCCGGCCGGTTTGCATCCGGCCGATGAGGCGCCCGACCTTCGATGCCGGAGGGCTCACGGCGTGCCCGTGCCGCGCGGCATTACTTCCTGTCGCGCGAGAACAGCGCGTCGAGCTTGGTTTCGAACGCGTGGTAGTTCAGAAAGTCGTAGAGTTCGTCGCGTGTCTGCATGGTGCCCACGACGCTTTTCTGGGTGCCTTCCTTGCGCAGCGCCTGGTAGACCTTCAGCGCCGCCGCGTTGGCCGCGCGCCACGCCGTCAGCGGATAGAGCGCCATCGCCACGTTCGCGCCGGCGAGTTCCTGCGTGGTGAACAGCGGCGTCTTGCCGAACTCGGTGATGTTGGCGAGGATCGGCACCTTCACGGCATCCGCGAATTTCCGGTACATCGCGAGATCGGTGATCGCTTCCGGGAAAATCATATCGGCGCCGGCCTCGACGCACGCGCACGCGCGCTCGACCGCCGCATCGAGCCCTTCGACCGCCAGCGAATCCGTGCGCGCCATGACCACGAACGCCGGGTCCGTTTTCGCGTCGACGGCGGCCTTGATGCGATCGACCATTTCGTCCTTGCTCACGATTTCCTTGTTGGGACGGTGGCCGCAGCGCTTCTGCTGCACCTGGTCCTCGATATGCATGGCGGCCGCGCCGTGCTTGATCAGGGACTTCACGGTCCGCGCGATATTGAACGCGCCGCCCCAGCCGGTATCCACGTCGACGAGCAGCGGCAATCGCGTCACGTCCGTGATGCGCCGGATGTCGGTCAGCACGTCGTCGAGCGTGCTGATGCCAAGGTCGGGCAATCCCAGCGACCCCGCCGCGACGCCGCCTCCCGACAGATAGATGGCCCGGAAGCCCGTGCGCTCGGCCATCAGCGCGGCATAGGCGTTGATCGTTCCGGCGATCTGCAGCGGCTTTTCCGCGGCCACGGCCGCGCGAAACCGCGCGCCCGGGGAGGCCAGCGCGGCGCCGGCGGGATTGGCGAGATCGTTCATGGCATTGCGCTCCTGTGGATGATGCGCCGGCACGTGCCGACGGCGTGGACTATGGCCGCACAAATGCGACCGTATTATGGACTTAATTGAAAATCGGCTACTCCAAACCTGCCGAAAATATAGCATGATTCCTATGGTTTCGCCACAATGCGGGCTGTGGCATAATATGAACGTCTCCCTCCCATAATACGGACTGCCATGTCACCACCCCGCTCCGCCATGCCTTCCGAAGGGCGTCTTTCCGGTACCCAGAGCATCGAACGGGCGTTGTTGCTGCTGCGCGAAATCGCCGCGCACAATCGCGGCGGCTCGCGCCTGCTCGATCTGGCCACGCGAACCGGGCTGCAGCGCCCGACCGTGCATCGCATGCTGAAATGCCTTGCGGCCGAAGGCATGGTGCAGCAGGACTCCGACAGCCACCGGTATTTTCTCGGCTCGATGGTGTTCGAGCTGGGCCTGACCGCGGCCCCGCGCTTCAATCTGCGCGAAATCTGCCACCCGGCGCTCACGCGCATCGCCGAGGCCACGAACGATACCGTTTTCCTGACGCAGCGCAGCGGGCTCGACGCGGTGTGCGTGGACCGTCACGAAGGCAACTATCCGATCAAGACCTTCACGCTCGAAGTCGGCATGCGCAGGCCGCTCGGCGTCGGAACGGGCAGCATGGCGATACTCGCCGCGCTGCCGGAGGAGGAGGTGCGCAGCATCATCACGAGCAACGCGCCGCGCCTCGAAGAGTACGGCTTTACGCCATCCACGCTGCTCGCGCAGGCGAAGCGCGCGCAGAAGCTCGGTTACGCCGTGCGCGAAGTGCCCTCGC
The DNA here is from genome assembly GCA_964564295.1 of uncultured Streptomycetaceae bacterium. GTDB lineage: Bacteria > Pseudomonadota > Gammaproteobacteria > Burkholderiales > SG8-41 > CAZMBS01. The sequence goes on along the minus strand of CAZMBS010000224.1, from coordinate 680 downwards.
TCGCCGGCGTGCGATCGGTCGGTTACGCCGTGCACAATCAGAACGGCATGCCGTTCGCGGCGCTGTCGGTGTCGGCGATTTCGAGCCGCATGAACGACAAGCGCATACTCGATCTCGCGGTGATGGTGAAAAACGAAGTCCGGCTGATCGAAAAGCAGCTCGCGAGCGGCGCGTAGCCCATTTGCGCGGGCCGGGGCTTGCTGCTATCGTTTGCGCCCCGTTTCCCGCTCGGTTCGATTTCCATGACGGACACCCTGCGTGCGTTGTCGTTCTTGCTGCTCGCGCTGGCGCTGCCGTCGTTTTCGGACGCCCAGCCGTATCCCGCGAAACCGGTCCGGCTCGTGGTGCCCTATCCGCCCGGCGGCAGCAACGACGTGCTGTCGCGCATCACCGCGCAGGCGATGAGCCCGGGCCTCGGCCAGCCTGTCGTGATCGACAATCGCGGCGGCGCCGGCGGCATGATCGGCGCCGAGAACGTCGCCAAGTCCGCGCCGGACGGCTATTCGATCGTCAACGTGCAGGCGTCGTTCACGGCGAACGCCGCCATGCGCGCGAAAATGCCGTACGATCCGATGGGTGATTTTGCGTACATCGGCATGATGGCGCGCGGTCCGCTGCTTGCGGTGGTGCATCCGTCGCTGCCGGTGCGCAACATCCGCGAGTTCATCGCGCTCGCGAAG
>CAZMBS010000223.1:0-5531 GCA_964564295.1 uncultured Streptomycetaceae bacterium | reverse complement strand
GCGTGTAGCCGTCCGGCGCCGCCTTCGCCACGATGTTCGAGCCGACGATGCCGCTTGCGCCGGGACGGTTGTCGATCACCACCTGCTGGCGGAAACCGTCGGACAGCTTCTGCGCGATCACGCGCCCGAGTATGTCGGTGACGCCGCCCGCGCCGCTCGGCACGATGAGGCGCATCGGCCGGATCGGGTATGCATCCGCCGCGATGGCGGTCGGCGCAGCGATGGCGGCCGCCAGGATCGCCGGCAGCACGCACGCCGGGAAGCGGCTCAGCGACAACGCCGGCTCCACTGCCGGATGTGCGGCTTCCATGATGGCCAGTCCGTCTTGTTCCGTCGAACGATCAACAAGCATCCACGCAAGAATACCGGAAAATTAGTTCAATAAAAACAACGTTTTATGTTACAGCCTGGTACGCCCGCCGGCGAGACTGCCGCACGGATATCGCGCTGGACTGCATCGCGGTCCGCAACATCGCGACTCAGTTCGCCGGCGTGCGCCGCATCCAGTCGATGAACGCGGCGTACGCCTCGGGCATGCCGTGGCGCGCGGCAAACCCCGTGTCCTGCGCGAGCCGGCCGGCATCCATGATGCCGCGGTCGCGATCGGTGTACCAGATGTTGGGGGTCTCGGCCTCGCGCGCGACGCGGTAGTCGAACTCCGGATAGGCGGCCTTCAGCGCCTCGCACCATGCCTGTATCGCGCCCGGCCAGTCCGCGCCGTGCGTGAGGTTGTAGACGTGGTGATGCAGCACCGGCGCGTCGAGCAGCGCGAGCAGGCCCGCCGCGACGTCGCGGCTGTACACCCAGTCGCGCCGCACTTCGCGCGGCGTCAGTATCGCCGCGCGGCCTTCGCGCGCCATGACCGCGAGCTGCGTGTGCGTGCCGTAGTTGTCGCGCGCGCCGGTCACACGCTCCCAAGGCCCGATCACGGTGCCGAGCCGCGCGCAGACGACGTCGATGTTCCAAAGCGACTTCAGCCGCAGGCACGTGCGTTCGCCCGCATACTTGGTGATGCCGTACAGCGTGACCGGCGCGGACGGACTGTCCTCGTAGATGCGGTCGAGCCGGTACAGCGTCTCGCCGTAGGCCGCGCCGGAACTCAGGTGCACCACGCGCTTCACGCCGGCGCGCCGCGCCGCTTCGAGCACGTGGATGGTTCCCTTCACGTTCACGTCGACGATCGACGCGGGATTTTCCGCCTCGCGCTTCGGTCCCGACGTGACCGCGGCCGTGTGCACGATGCGATCGATGCTGTCGCGCGCGATCGTCTGCGCGAGCGCGGCGGGATCGAGCACGCTGCCCTGGACGACGTTCAGGGATCCCGGGGAACGCGCGAACATCGCGGACGCCGGCCCGGGAATCGCGCCCGAATCGAACACCGTCACCCGTTCGCCGCGCGCCAGCAGCGCTTCGACGATATTGAGTCCCACGAATCCCGCGCCGCCGGTCACCAGTACCGCCATCGCATGCCCCCATCGCACTTTTCGGAGCAGTATACGCGGTCGGCGACCGCTGCATGGACCCGCGCTCTCATGATAGTCTTGCAACCTCCGCGCATCGTCCGCGGTGCGTTTTCCCTCCGAGGATTGCATGAAGCCCAACGATTCCAAACTCGCGCGCACCGGCGCGCAATTGCTGGTGGACGCGCTGCAGGTCCATGGCGTGGACATGGCGTTCGGCGTGCCCGGCGAATCGTTTCTGTCGGTGCTCGACGCGTTGCACGATTCGCCGATTTCGTTCGTGATCTGCCGCCAGGAAGGCGGCGCGGCCAACATGGCCGACGCGTACGGCAAGCTCACCGGCCGGCCCGGCATCTGTTTCGTCACGCGCGGCCCGGGCGCGGCCAACGCCTGCGTCGGGCTACACACCGCGTTCCAGGACTCGACGCCGCTCATCCTGTTCATCGGGCAGGTCAGCAGCGAGGTCGTCGAGCGCGAGGCGTTCCAGGAGGTCGACTTCCGGCGCATGTACGGCCAGATGGCGAAATGGGTCGCCAGCATCGACCGCGCCGACCGCGTGCAGGAAATGGTGAGCCACGCGTTCCATGTGGCCACGTCCGGCCGTCCCGGGCCCGTGGTGCTCGCGCTGCCCGAGGACATGCAGGACCAGGTCGCCGATGCCGTGAACCTCGCGTGTTACCAGAGGGTCGCCGCCCATCCGGGCGAGCCGGACATGCACCGGCTGCGGGACATGCTGGCGAAGGCGAAAAAGCCGATGGTCATCCTCGGCGGCGGCGGCTGGAACCGCAAGGCGTGCGAGGATCTGCAGGCGTTCGCGACCGCATTCAACCTGCCGGTCGCGTGTGCGTACCGCTCGCAGGACCTGATGGACAACCGCGACCCGCATTACGTCGGCGACGTCGCCGTGGGCCTGAATCCGAAACTGTCGGAGCGCATCAAGGGCTGCGACCTGCTGCTGGTCGTCGGCGCGCGGCTGGGCGAATGGACGACCGTCAACTACACGTTGATCGACATTCCACGCCCCGCGCAACCGCTCGTGCACGTGCACACGGGCGCGGAAGAGCTCGGCCGCGTGTATCAGGCCGAACTGCTGATCAATTCCGGCATGCCGGAATTCGCCGCGGCCGCGCGCCGCCTGCCGCCGCTCAAGCCCGCTTGGGACGAATGGACGCGCGCCGCGCGTGCCGACTTCGAAGCCTGGCAGCAGCCGGTCAAGGTGCCCGGCAACGTCAACATGAGCGAAATCGTCGGCTGGCTCAACAGGCGGCTGCCGCCGGAAACCATCGTGACGAACGGCGCGGGCAATTTCTCGCTGTGGGTGCACCGCTTCTACCGCTACACGGGATTTCGCACGCAGCTCGGGCCCACGAGCGGCGCGATGGGGTACGGCGTGCCTTCGGGCGTCGGGGCCAAGTTCGTGCATCCGGACCGGCCCGTCGTGTCGTTCTCGGGCGACGGCGATTTCCTGATGAACGGACAGGAACTCGCAACCGCGATGCAATACGACCGCAAGGTGATCTTCATCGTCGTCAACAACGGCATGTACGGCACGATCCGCATGCACCAGGAGCGCCACTTTCCCGGGCGCGTGAGCGGGACGACGCTCCGCAATCCGGATTTCGCGGCGCTCGCGCGGGCCTACGGACTGCACGGCGAAACGGTCGAGACCACCGCGGACTTCGCCGCCGCATTCGATCGGGCGTGGGCCGCGGCCGGCCCGGCGCTCATCGAGATCCGCGTCGATCCGGACGCGATATCGCCGCGCGCGTCGCTCTCGGCGATCCGCGAGGAAGCCATCAAGGCGAAAAAATCATGACCCGCTATCTCAACGAAAAAGACGTGGCGCAGCTGATCTCGATGCCGCTCGCGCTGGAGCAGGTGGAACTCGCGCTGAAGACACGCGCGCTCGGCCGCGCCATCGACGTCCCGCGCGAACGCATACATCTGCCGGCAGGCACCCAGCACGTGCTGCAGGCCGCAGCGCCCGAGCTGGGCCTCGTCGGATTCAAGTACTACTACACGCATTCACGGGGCCGCAGCATGTACGTGCACCTGATGAGCATCGAGACGGCGAAGCTCGAGGGCATCGTGTCCGCCAACCTGATGGGCATCGTGCGCACGGGCGCAGCGAGCGGCGTCGCGTCGCGGCGCCTAGCGCGCGCGGGCGCATCCGTGCTCGCCCACCTGGGCGCGGGGCGGCAGGGCATGGGCCAGATCGAGGGCGTCTGCGCCGCGCTCGGCATCCGGACCGTACGGGCCTACTCGCGCACGCGCGACAAGCTCGTGGCGTGGTGCGATGCGCAGTCGCGAAAACTCGGCATCGAAGTCGTGCCGGCCGAATCGCCGCAGGCCGCCCTGAAGGGCGCGCACGTCGTGAACGTCATCACGAAGTCCGCCACCCCGGTGCTGCTGGGGGAATGGCTCGAGCCCGGCATGCACATCAACGCGGCGGGATCGAACGCGCTGGCGCGGCGCGAACTCGACGAGGCTGCGGTCGAACGCTGCGACCGCATCGTCGTGGACTCCCGCGGCACCGCGGAAAACGAATGCGGCGACCTGTTGCCCGCGATCGAGGACGGCCTGCTGCGCTGGGAGACGCTGCCGGAACTGGGCGAGATCATCACCGGCAGGGCGCCCGGCCGCACGTCGGACACGCAGATCACGCTGTACGAGTCGCATGGCATGGGCATACAGGATCTTTACGTTTGCGCGAAACTGCTGCAACTCGCGCGCGAGCGCAACGTCGGCACCGATCTTCCACTCGACATGTAGGATGGCGACATGACGGCGACTTTCGGCACCATCGGCTTCATCGGCATCGGCGCCATGGGCACGCCCATGGCGACCAACCTCGCGAAAAACGGCCATCGGCTTGTCGTTTACGACACCGATCCGTCCCGCACCGCGGCACTGGCATCCACGCTGGAGGTCGAAGTCGCGCGCGATCTCGACGAACTGGGCGGCAAAAGCGACACTGTCGTAACGATGCTCCCCGACGGCAGGATCGTGCGCAAGGTGCTGTGCGGCAACGCGGACGGATTCGCGGAATGCGTCTGCGCGCGCCTGAAACCCGGTTCGCTCGTGATCGACATGAGTTCGTCCTCGCCGATGGGCACGCGCGCGCTGGGGGAGGTGCTGAAACAGCGCGGCATCGACTTCATCGACGCGCCGGTGTCGAACGGCGTGAAGGGCGCGACCAACGCGACGCTGTCGATCATGGTCGGCGGCGACCGGGCGCTGTTCGAGCGCTGCAAGCCGCTGTTCGAGAAGCTCGGCAAGGACATTTTCTACTCGGGCCCGCTCGGCGCGGGGCACGCGATCAAGGCGCTCAACAACTACGTGTCGGCCGCGGGTCTCGTGGCGGCGTGCGAGGCCGTCGTCGCGGGGCAGCGTTTCGGACTCGATCCGAACGTGGTCGTCGACATCCTCAACGCGTCTAGCGGCATGAACAACACGACGAAGAACAAGGTGAAGCAGCACATGCTTTCCGGCACCTTCGGGTCGAACTTTTCGACCGGGCTCATGGCGAAGGACGTGCGCACCGCGATGGAACTCGCCGAGGCGATGGGCGGGGGCGACGTCATGGCGCGGCACACCGCGGCCATCTGGAACGATGCCGAAACCGGCATGGGCTTCACGTCCGATCACACGGCGATTTTCCGTTACCTCGAAGCGTCTGCAAAGCGTGGGCGTGTCTAGCCCCGGGCTGCATGCGGGAATCGCCCGCCTTCCCTCACCCCAACCCCTCTCCCGGGGGGCGAGGGGCTTTTCCCCCTTCTCCCTCCGGGAGAAGGGTCGGGGATGAGGGAAGGTTTCTCGAATGACTGCAAACGCCGGCCCGCTCGCGGGCATCCGCGTGCTCGACATGAGCCGGATCCTCGCGGGCCCGTGGGTCGGTCAGTTGCTCGCCGACCTCGGCGCGAGCGTCATCAAGATCGAGCGCCCCGGCGCGGGCGACGACACGCGCACCTGGGGTCCGCCGTTTCTGAAGGACCGCGCAGGGCGCGATACGCAGGAGTCCGCCTACTTCCTGTGCGCGAACCGCGGCAAGCAGTCGGTCACGCTTCACCT
>CAZMBS010000222.1:0-5534 GCA_964564295.1 uncultured Streptomycetaceae bacterium | reverse complement strand
CTCAACAAATGCTCGAAAAGATTGCTTCACGATGCATTCTTCAACGGCCTGTTAGTGTGCAACATTAGGACGCCGCGGAAAAATGGGGAAAAATGGGGTCAGACTCGATATAGTCTTAAGTATTTGTTTTTGCGGTATTATTTTCCTTTCTTGGCAGCGCTCTCGCCCCTCCGCGGCTGCCCATGGGCAGTGGCGCCGCGCCCCCGCGCCTACTCCGATTTGACGCCGGCGTCCTTGATGACCTTGCCCCAGCGCGCGAACTCGGCTTTGAGGAACGCGGCGTGCTTTTCGGGCGTGTTGTCGGTGCTCTGATCGATGCCCTGTTCCAGCATGCGCTTGCGGAAATCGGGCGCGTTCTGGATTTTCTGGAAGTCGCCGCTCACGCGCCGTACGAGTTCGGGCGCGGCCGCGGACGGGAGATAGAGGCCGCTCCACGTCGCGGTGTCGAATCCCGGCACGCCGGACTCCGCGACCGTCGGAAACTCTGGCGCGAGCGGCGAGCGCCGCGGGCTCGTGATCGCGACCGCGCGCAGCTTGCCGGCCTGCACGTGCGGGAGCACGACCGGAAAATTCGAGAACATATAGGGAATCTGCCCGCCCAGCAGATCCGCGACGCCCGGATTCTCGCCCTTGTAGGGCACGTGCGTGACGCGTACGCCGAGCGACGTGTTCAAGAGCTCGCCCGCCATGTGCGGCGTCGAGCCGATGCCGCCCGATCCGAACGACAGCGTCCTGGCGTTCACCTTCACGAACGCGGCAAACTCGCGGAAGTTCTTCGCCGGCACCGACGGATGGATGACCAGCAGTTGCGGCGTCGAGCCGATCACGCCCGCCGTCGCGAAATCACGGACGGGATCGTACGGCACCTTCCTGAGGATGAGCGGCGCGACGACAATGCTCGTCTGCGGCGACACGAGCAGCGTGTAGCCGTCCGGCGCGGCTTTCGCCGTGAGTTCCGCGCCGATGAGGCCGCTCGCGCCCGCGCGATTGTCCACGACCACCTGCTGGCCCCACAGCTTGTTGAGCTCCTGCGCGTATATGCGCGCGGTGAGATCCGTCGAGCCGCCGGGCGCGAACCCGACGATGATGCGCACCGCCTTCGACGGGTAGGACTGGGCGAGGCTCGCGCCCTGCGGCACGACAAGCAATGCCGCGAACAGCGGTATCAGCAGCCGGATCGTTGTCATGATTGCTCCTGTGTGCCGCGAACGGCAGCCGCGGTGCGTGGCGGGCGTCGCGCGTGCCGTCATTGTGCCTGCCGGCCCGCGAATTTGCGAGCGGGGTCCGTTCCCGCGCCGCACCGCCGATCGCGTTTCAACGGATACAATGCGGCCTTTTCACGCGACAAGGAGCCGTCCATGAGCGCCATTCCGAACCACGCGTTGCAGTGCCTGAAGGCGGGCCAACTGTCCCTCGGCCTCGGATTGCGGCAGTCCCGCACCGTCGACATTGCGCCGATCGCGAAAATGTGCGGCTACGACTGGCTGTTCATCGACATGGAGCACGGCCCGCTCGACGTCGACAACGCCGCGCAGATCGCGTCGGCGTCGCTGCTCGCGGGCATCACGCCGATCGTGCGCGTTCCGGGCAAGGAACATCATCATGCGTCGCGGCTGCTGGATTCCGGAGCGCAGGGCATCGTCGTGCCTCACGTCGACACCGTGGAGGAGGCGCAGCGCGCCGTCGCGCACTGCAAGTACCCGCCGGTCGGCCATCGCTCGGTCGGCGGCATGCAGCCGCAACTCGGTTACGCAACGTACCCCGCGGCCGACGCGACCCGGCTCGTGAACGAGCAGATACTGCTGTCGATCATGCTGGAGACGCCGACGGCCATCGCGAACGCGGATGCCATCGCGGCCGTTCCGGGCGTGGACGTGCTGCTGATCGGCACCAACGATCTGTGCGCCGAAATGGGAATCCACGGACAGTTCGCGCACGAACGCGTCGAGGCCGCGTACCGCGCGGTCGTCGCGGCGTGCGGCCGGCACGGCAAGCACCCGGGCATGGGCGGCGTGTACGAACCGAAACTCATGGAAAAGTACATCGGTTACGGCATGCGGTTCATACTGTCCGGCGCCGATCTGTCTTTCATGGTCGCCGGCGCGAAGGAGCGCTCGTCGTTCCTGCGCGGCGTCAAGATGTAGCGCCGCGCGCCGGTCCTAACCCAGCCTGTCGTCGAGCGCCTCGATCCAGTGGCGGACCGGGATGCCAGCCGCGCTTTGCAGATGCGCCTGGCATCCGATGTTGGCCGTGAGTATTTCGGCGGGCGCGCCGTCGCGAAGCGCCGCGAGCTTGTTGGCGAGCAGGCGTTGCGAGAGTGCCGGCTGCAGCAGCGAGTAGGTGCCGGCGGATCCGCAGCAGAGGTGCGCGTCCGCCACCGGCGTCAGTTGAAATCCCCAGTCGCCGAGCATCGCTTCCACGGCGCCTTTCTTCTTCATGCCGTGCTGCAGCGTGCAGGGCGAGTGAAAGGCGACCGGGCCGGCGGCGCGCGAAGCGTTGGCGCCGAGCAGCGACTTGATCTTCGCCGATTCCGCGGCGATGACCTCGCTCACGTCGACGGCGAGCGCGGCGATCCGGTTCGCCTTTTCGGCGTAGACGGTGTCGGCGGCTAGCGCGTGTCCGTAGTCCTGCACCATCACGCCGCAGCCGGTGGCCGTCATGACCAGTGCTTCGGCACCGTCGACGACGAGCGGCCACCACGCGTCGATGTTGCGGCGCATGGCCGCGCGCGCTTCGTCGTGCGCGTTCAGATGAAAGGACACGGCGCCGCAGCAGCCCGCCTGCGGCACGCGCTCCAACGTGATGCCGACGCGGTCCAGCACGCGCGCCGCCGCCGCGTTGGTCGCGGGCGACAACCCGGTCTGGCCGCAACTTTCGAGCAGCAGCATCCGCCGCGCATGCCGGGTCACGGGCCAGGGCCGCGCCGGCGTCGGCGCGGGCGGCACCTTGCGTCGGAGCGCGGCAGGGAGCAGCGGCCGCGCAAGGCGGCCGAGCGCAAGCAGCGGCTCGAACATCATGCGTTGCGGAATGATTTCGCGCAGCATCGATCGCTGCATGCGTTCGAGCGGCCCGCGGCCCACTTGCGATTCGACGATGCCGCGCCCGATGTCGAGCAGGCGCCCGTATTCGACGCCCGACGGGCACGTCGTCTCGCACGCGCGGCACGTGAGACAGCGGTCGAGATGCAGTTGCGTTTTCCGGGTGGGAGAGTTCCCTTCAAGTATCTGTTTTACAAGATATATCCGTCCACGCGGCCCGTCGAGTTCATCGCCGAGCAATTGATAAGTAGGGCAGGTGGCGGTGCAGAAACCGCAGTGCACGCACTTGCGCAGAATCGCATCGGCTTCGCGGCCTTCGGGCGTGTCCTTCACGAACGCCGCAAGATGGGTTTGCATGTCAGTAGTCGGGATACATCCGGCCGGGATTGAACGTTCCCGCGGGATCGAAATTGTGCTTGAGCCGTCGGTGCAGCGCGGCGAGCGCGGCGGGCAACGGATGAAACACGCCCGCGGTCTTGTCGCCGCCACGGAACAGCGTTGCATGGCCGCCCGACTTCGCCGCGATGTCGCGAACGCGCGCCGGCGCTTCCGTCGAACGCAGCCATCGCAACGCGCCGTTCCATTCGATCAGCCGGTCGCCTTCCAGCCCGAGCGGCGCGGCCGTCGACCGGACGGAGAGCCGCCACAGCGGCGCGGCCCCCGGGAAGAACGGATCGGATTGCTCCCGGATTCCGTTCCAGTACTGTTGCGCCTGCGCGGGTTCGACGACGTCGCCGCCGAGCTTGCGCTGCGCGGCCTGCACGGCCGATTCCGAGCCGGAGAGCCGGATGCGCAACGCGCCGTCGCGCCACGCGGTGCCGGATACCGGCAGTGGCAGCGCGGCCCACTCGTTCATGACCCGCAGCGCCTGCGTCTCGTCGCGCTGCTGGTGCAGCGTGATTTCGGCGCGCGGCAGCGGCAGCACCTTGAGCGACACGTCGAGAATCACGCCGAGCGTGCCCAGGGCTCCGGCCATCACGCGCGACACGTCGAATCCGGCGACGTTTTTCATGACCTGTCCGCCGAATCGGAGATCCGTGCCGTTGCCGTCGAGGATGCGCACGCCCAGCACGTAGTCCCGCAACGATCCGGCAGCCGCGCGCCGCGGTCCGGAGAGCCCCGATGCGATGCAACCGCCGAGGGTCGCCGCCGGCCCGAAATGCGGCGGCTCGAACGCGAGCATCTGTCCCTTCGCGCGCAGCACCGTCTCCACTTCCGCGAGCGGGGTTCCCGCGCGCGCGGTGAGCACGAGTTCCGTCGGTTCGTAGTCGATGATGCCGCGATAGGCCGCGAGGCTCAGCGATTCCCCGCGCAGCGGTCCGCCGTAGAAATCCTTCGTGCCGCCGCCGCGGATGCGCAGCGGCGTCCTGTCCGCCGCCGAATCGCGTATGGTCTGCGCGAGCTGATCGATCACGTTCTGCATGTGCGCGGGCTAGAACCGCGGCAGTTCGGGAAACTTTTCCTGCCCCGCGTGCACGTGCATGCGCCCGAACTCCGCGCAGCGATGCAGCGTCGGCACCGCCTTGCCGGGATTCAGCAGCCCGTGCGCGTCGAACGCGCGTTTTACGCCGTGAAAGGCCTCCAGTTCCGGCGCGCGAAACTGCACGCACATCTGGTTGATTTTTTCGACGCCGACGCCGTGTTCGCCGGTGATCGTGCCGCCGGCGTCGATGCAGAGCTTCAGGATTTCCGCGCCGAACGCCTCCGTGCGCTGCAATTCGTCGCCCTGGTTGGCGTCGTACATGATGAGCGGGTGCAGGTTGCCGTCGCCCGCATGGAACACGTTGGCGCAGCGCAGCCCGTACTGGCGCTCGAGCGCCGCGATGCCGCGCAGCACCTCGCCGAGCCGGCGCCGCGGTATGGTGCCGTCCATGCAGTAGTAGTCCGGCGACAGGCGCCCCACGGCCGGGAACGCGGCCTTGCGCCCGGCCCAGAGCTTCAGGCGCTCGGCCTCGTCCCGCGACGTGCGCAGCGCCGTCGCGCCGCTCGCCGTCATCACCGCCTGAATGCGCGCGATTTCGTCGGCAACCTCGGCGTCCGTGCCGTCGGATTCGCAGAGCAGGATCGCCGCCGCGTCCATCGGATAGCCGGCGCGCACGAATTCCTCGACGGCGTGGATCGACGGGCGATCCATCATTTCGAGGCCGGCGGGTATGATGCCCGCCGCGATGACGTTCGCCACCGCGTCGCCGGCTTTGCCGACGTCGTCGAACGCCGCCATGACCACCTGCGCGCGTTCCGGTCGCGGCAGCAGCTTCACGGTGACTTCGGTGACGACACCGAGCAGCCCTTCCGAACCGGTCACGAGCGCCAGCAGATCGTATCCGGCGTTGTCGAGCGCATCGGCGCCGATTTCCACCATGTCGCCCTCGACGGTCGCCAGACGCACTTTCAGCACGTTGTGAACCGTGAGTCCGTACTTGAGGCAGTGCACGCCGCCGGAGTTCTCGGCGACGTTGCCGCCGATCGAGCACGCGATCTGGCGCGACGGATCGG
>CAZMBS010000221.1:0-5548 GCA_964564295.1 uncultured Streptomycetaceae bacterium | reverse complement strand
CGGCTGACCGGGCTGGGCGCGCGGATTTTTCGCGGTCATGCGACATCGCAGATCGCCGGGGCCGACGCCGTGGTGGTCTCGACCGCGGTCCAGGAATCCAACCCCGAAGTCGTCGCCGCGCGCGCGAAGCGCGTACCGGTGGTGCCGCGCGCGCTGATGCTCGCGGAGCTCATGCGTCTAAAACAGGGCATCGCGGTCGCCGGCACGCACGGCAAGACGACAACGACCAGTCTCGCGGCAAGCGTGCTTGCCGAAGGCGGGATGGACCCGACTTTCGTGATCGGCGGGCGCCTGAACAGCGCGGGTGCCCACGCGCGGCTCGGCGCCGGTGAATTCATCGTCGTCGAGGCCGATGAGTCCGACGCGTCGTTCCTGTTCCTGCAGCCGACGCTGGCGGTCGTCACGAACATCGACGCGGACCACATGGAAACCTACGGGCATTCGCTCGGAAAATTGCGCCAGGCCTTCGTGGACTTCGTGCAGCGGCTGCCGTTCTACGGTGTCGCGGTGCTGTGCACGGACGATGCCGGTGTGCGCGCCATCATGCCGCTGCTCACGAAAACCGTCGTCACTTACGGCCTGCAGGAGGGCGCGCAGATCCGCGCGGTCGACGTGGCCGCGGCGGCGGGGCGCATGACTTTTCGCGTCGTGCGCGAGAACGGCAAACGCCTCGACGACCTTGCGATCACGCTCAATCTGCCGGGCGAGCACAACGTGCGCAACGCGCTGGCGGCAATCGCCGTGGGCATGGAAGTCGGGGTTCCGGATGCGCGGATTGTCAGCGCACTGGCCGAATTCAAGGGCGTCGGTCGCCGGTTTCAGCATTACGGCGAACTGCGCCTCGCCGGAGGCGGAGCCGCGACGGTGATCGACGACTATGGACATCATCCGGTGGAAATGACCGCGACGCTGGCGGCCGCGCGCGGCGCCTATCCCGGCCGACGCATCGTGCTCGCGTTTCAGCCGCACCGCTACACGCGCACGCGCGACTGCTTCGAGGACTTCGTGCGCGTGCTGTCGAGCGCCGATGCGTTGCTGTTGACCGAGGTCTACGCGGCCGGCGAGCAGCCGATCGTGGCCGCTGACGGGCGTGCTCTGGTCCGCGCGCTGCGGCTGCATGGCGGCGTCGAGCCGGTGTTTGTCGATGACGTGACGCGGCTACCCGCGGCGATCGCGTCGCTCGCGCGCGACGGCGACGTCGTGCTGACCATGGGCGCGGGATCGATCGGCGGCGTCGCGGGCCAGTTGATGGACGGCGGGAAGAAAACGGCGAACGGCACAGCATGAACATGGCGGACTTCGACTCAGCCTTCACAGCCCGGCTGCGCGGCGAATTGCGGCGCGACGAGCCGATGGCGAAACACGTGAGCTGGCGGGCCGGCGGGTCCGTGTCCCGCGCCTATGTTCCGGCGGATCTAGCCGACTTGCAGGCGTATCTGCGCACGCTGCCCGCCGGTGAACCGGTGCTCATGGTCGGGCTCGGCAGCAATCTCCTGGTGCGCGACGGAGGGTGGCAGGGCACGGTCATCCTCACGCACCGGGCGCTGCGGGACATGCACATGGTCGCCGCCGATGACGCGGGCGGCGAGCTCCACGTCGCCGCCGGCGTGGCGAGTCCGAAAATCGCGAGGTTCTGCGCGCTGCAGGGGCTGGCCGGCGCGGAATTCCTCGCGGGAGTGCCGGGCACGATGGGCGGCGCGCTCGCGATGAACGCCGGCTGCTACGGCGGTGAAACCTGGGAAATCGTGGCCGGCGTGACTACGGTGGACCGGCGCGGCGAGCTGCATCGCCGGTCGGCGGCGGACTACACGATCGGCTATCGCACCGTGAACGCGGTGCCGGCACGCGAGGAATGGTTCGTCGCCGCGACCTTGCGCCTTGCGCGCGGAGACCGGGACGAATCCCGAAAAAAAATCAAGGCGTTGCTCGCGCGCCGCATCGCGAGCCAGCCGCTGAGCCAGGCCAATGCCGGTTCGGTGTTTCGCAATCCGCCGGGCGATCACGCCGCGCGCCTCATCGAGGCCTGCGGGCTCAAGGGCACCGCGATCGGCGGCGCCGTGATTTCGGAGATGCACGCGAATTTCATCGTGAACGCGGGCGGCGCGCGTGCCGCGGATATCGAGGCGCTGATCGAACTTGCGCATTCCAGGGTGCAGGCGCGCTTCGGCGTCGCGCTCGAACACGAGGTGCGTATCGTCGGAGAACGCCGTTGAGCCGATTCGGGAAAGTCGCGGTGCTGATGGGCGGGCGTTCCGCGGAACGCGAAATCTCGCTGCGCAGCGGTGGCCGCGTGCTGGAGGCACTCCGCAAACGCGATGTCGACGCGCACGCATTCGATCCGCGCCACCAGGGGCTGGAACAGCTGATCGCGCAGAAATTCGACCGCGCATTCATTGCGCTGCACGGTCGTTTCGGAGAGGACGGAACGGTGCAGGGCGCGCTCGAGTATCTCGGCATTCCGTACACCGGCAGCGGTGTCATGGCGAGCGCGCTGGCAATGGACAAGTCGCGCACCAAGCTGATCTGGCAGGCATCGGGAATTCCCACGCCGCGGTATCAGGTCATCGACGCGAAGACCGATCACATCGCGCTCGTGCAGACGCTCGGATTGCCGATGATGGTGAAGCCGGCGCGCGAAGGCTCCAGCATCGGCGTGACGAGGGCGACATCGACGGAAAAGATCGACGCCGCCTATCTCGCCGCGCGCGAGCACGACGACACCGTGCTTGCCGAGCAGTACATCGACGGCCCGGAATTCACGGCCGGAATACTCGGCGACGAGGCGCTGCCGCTCGTCCGCATCGAGGCGCCGGACGGCAACTACGATTATCAGAACAAGTATTTCGGCAACGCCACGCAGTATCACTGCCCGTGCGGACTGCCCGCGGCGACCGAACGCGCGGTGCAGGCGCTGGCGCTCGAGGCGTTTCGCGTGACCGGCTGCGCCGGCTGGGGCCGGCTCGACCTGATGCTCGACCGTGCGGGCAAGCCGTGGTTTCTCGAGATCAATACCGTACCGGGCATGACGGACCACAGCCTCGTGCCCATCGCGGCGCGCGCGCGCGGCCTCGACTTCGAGGCCCTTGTCATACGCATTCTGGAGACGGCGCATGTGGGATAAGCCGCATGTCCTGAATCCGCTTGCGAGCGCGCTGTACGGCATCGCGGTGCTGATCGCCTTTTACGGCCTCGTGATGTTTGCCGTGCACCAGCCGGCGTTCCTGCTGCGCGAAGTACGCATTGCCGGTGCGCTGCGGCACGTTTCCGCCGTCGAACTCGAGTCCGCGGTGCGCGCGCATTTGCACGGGACGTTTTTCACCTTCGATATCGCGGCCCTGCGCGCGGCATTCGAACGCGTGGCCTGGGTGCGCAAGGCCCAGGTGCGCCGGCATTGGCCCGACCGGCTCGAAGTGACGCTGGAGGAGCACGTGCCGTATGCCCGCTGGGGCGAGGCGGAACTCGTCAACACGCAGGGCGAGGTGTTCCGGGCGGACTACGCGAATCCGCTGCCGGTATTCGTCGGGCCTGCGGGCAGCGCAACCGAAATCGCGATTCAATACGAGCATTTTCGCCGCACGCTCGCGGCGGCGGGGCGCACGCCGGTGTTTGTGCAGGTCTCGCCGCGCCGCGCGTGGCAGATTCGCCTCGACGACGGGCTGGTGGTCGAACTGGGTCGTACCGATGTCGAATCGCGGCTCGCGCGGTTCGTCGCGGCTTACGATCGCACGGTGGCCCGGGTCGGACGCCGCATCGAGTACGTGGATCTGCGATACGCGAACGGATTTGCCGCTCGCGTGCCGGGACTGCGGCAGGACCCGGCCGAAACGAAGCCCCGTGGCCGTCGTGCGGGCGGAAAGGCGCGAACATGAGCCGCGCCCGGGAAACGAAAAAACTCATCGTGGGCCTCGACATCGGGACCTCGAAGATCGCGGTGATCGTGGCCGAGGTCAAACCGGACGGCGGCTTCGAAATCATCGGCATGGGCAGCCACCCGTCCCGCGGCCTGAAAAAAGGCGTGGTGGTCAACATCGAAACCACGGTGAATGCCATTCAGCGTGCGCTGGAAGAAGCGGAGCTCATGGCCGACTGCAAGATCACCGAGGTCTATACCGGTATCGCCGGCAGCCACATCCGCAGCTTCAACTCCACCGGCATGGTCGCGATCAAGGACAAGGAAGTCGCGCAGATGGACATCGATCGCGTGATCGAAACCGCCAAGGCGGTGCAGATCCCGAGCGACCAGCAGATTCTCCACATACTCAACCAGGAATTCATCATCGACGGGCAGGAAGACGTGCGCGAGCCGCTCGGCATGGCGGGTGTGCGGCTCGAGGTCAAGGTGCACATCGTGACCGGCGCCGTGTCGGCCGCACAGAACATCGTCAAGTGCATACGCCGCTGCGGGCTGGAGGTGCGCGATCTCATCCTGCAGCCGCTTGCATCCGCGACGGCGGTGATCTCGGAAGACGAACGGGACCTCGGCGTGGCGCTCACAGATATCGGTGGCGGTACCACCGACATGGCCGTGTTCACGCACGGCGCGATCCGCCACACCGCGGTCATCCCGATCGCGGGCGACCAGATCACCAACGACATCGCAATGGCGTTGCGCACGCCCACCAAGGATGCGGAGGACATCAAGCAGCGGCACGGCTGCGCGCTGTCGCAACTGGCCGATCCGCAGGAAATGGTCGAGGTGCCGGGGCTGGGCGAACGCGGCGCGCGGCAGCTGTCGCGCAAGACGCTGGCCGAAGTGATCGAACCGCGGGTCGAGGAACTCTATTCGCTGGTGCAGGCGGAACTGCGCCGCAGCGGCTACGAGGAACTGCTGTCGTCCGGCATCGTGATTACCGGCGGCTCGGGCGCCATGCAGGGCATGGTCGAACTGGGAGAGGAGATTTTTCACATGCCGGTGCGTGTGGGTCAGCCGCACTACGCGGGCGGGCTCTCGGAAGTCGTGCGCAACCCGCGCTATTCGACCGGTGTCGGGCTGCTGCTCGCGGGGCTCGAACAGTATCGCAGCGCCGAAATCGCACGCCTGCAGGTGGGTTCGTTCCAGCAGGTGCTCGGGCGCATGAAATCTTGGTTCAAGGGCAACTTCTAGGAAACGGCGAGGGGAACACGTGAACGGATCAGCAGGGATCGGGAAATTCAGGACGGGCGCACGGATTATTTTCAACCAAGGAGGTCGGCATGATTGAACTTATCGATACACAAAGCCAGGAAGCGGTGATCAAGGTGATCGGCGTGGGCGGCTGCGGCGGAAACGCGGTCGATCACATGATCGCGCAGGGCGTCGAAGGCGTGGAATTCATCAGCGCCAACACGGACGCGCAGGCGCTGAAGCGCAACAAGGCGAAGGTCCAGTTGCAGCTCGGCTCGGGCATCACCAAGGGGCTCGGCGCGGGTGCGAATCCCGAGATCGGCCGCAGTGCGGCGCTCGAAGACCGCGAGCGCATCGCCGAACTGATCGGCGGCGCCGACATGCTGTTTCTGACGGCGGGAATGGGCGGCGGCACCGGCACCGGCGCGGCACCCGTCGTGGCGG
>CAZMBS010000220.1:0-5599 GCA_964564295.1 uncultured Streptomycetaceae bacterium | reverse complement strand
TCGGCGGGCAGGCCGGCCATGATGGGATGCTCCGGCGCGCGCGTTTTCACGACGAAGGGCAGGAAGTCGCCGTGTGATGAAGCGGCGGGCTTTTCCTCGGGCACCTCGATGAGTTTGCCGGTCGCGTCGTCCACGGCAATCCAGCGGCCAAACTTTGCGCTCCGCCAGCCGATGCCGAGCATTTCGTTGTAGGCCGGCCAGTTTTCAAAACTGTTGTTCGCCGCGTGGACGATGACCGCGCCGCCGCCGTTGCGGACAAACTCGACGAACGCCGTCTGCACATGCTCCGGCCAGGAATTGCCGTTGTAGTTCACGATGACGACATCGGCTTCGTCGAAGGGCGGACGCCAAATCGCCTGGGTGAGGGCGCTCTGCTTGTAAAAGGCGAGCCGTGCCTCGCTGAAGGCCTTGATGTCCTTTTCAAACTGCGCCTGCGCGGCAGCGTCGCCGTCCTTCGGCTTCCGTGGCTCGGGCTGCTCCCACCAAATCGGCGAACGGCTGAATTTCACCTGCGACCAGTCGCCGAAGCGTCCGGTCGTCGCGAGCGTGGCGCGAATGGCCTCGGTCGTGCCGCGGAAGTCGTGGTTGTTCTGTCCGTCAATGATGAGCGCGCGCAGTCGCTCGGGCTTCTGCGCGGCCTGTTTGGGAGCGGCGAAGGGTTTTGATTTCAACGCAGGTGATGCCTGCGCGACGGGTGGCGTCGTCGGTTTGTCTGCGACGAGTGGTGCAGCAGGCGCTGACGATGACACCAGCCGCTCCAGTTCCTTGTCAGCCGTCAGTTGCCGCGCGGAGGCGGGACGGCCATGCACGCGGAAGTCGAACACCTGCCACAAGTCCGCGCGGCGTCCGCTGCTGTCGCGCGCCTCGCCCTGCGCGGTCTGCGTGAGCTTGAAAAAGCGCGTCGTCACCGGCTCAAACGTGATTGCCGTGTGCCGGCTCGTGCCGCGGCCGGACGCGATGGGCTCGCTCCAATTTTTCCCATCGTTGGAAAGCCGCAGCTCCCAGCCGCGCGGAAACCAGTTTGCCTCGCGCGCGTCGAGCACGACGGCGGTAATCTCGGCGGGCTGGAGCAAATCCACGGCGAACCAATGGCCCGGCGTCATCTGGCCGTGAATCCACGGCCCGCGCTTTTTGCCTTCGCGTTCCATCGCGCGGCCGAGTTCCTTGTTCTGCTGATAACCGCGATAGCAGGGCAGCGGAAAAGGCTCGTTCTTCGCCGCGCTCACGCTGGAATCGGCGAGCACCGGCGCGGCGTAGCGGTCGAGTTCCGCCGGCGTCCACGGCTCCGAGCGTCCGGCGGATGCGCGGCGAACGGCGGCGACATCGGCCTCGCGAACCGGCTCCTCGTCATTCGTCCACGACTGCCGCGCGTAGCTGAGCGCGGCGGCAATCGAGGCATCATCCATCGCGGCGAGCGCCGGCATCAGGCCGCCGGCAAATCGCCCGCCGTTCACGGTGTCCTTGATGCCGTGCAACACGATGCGCACGAGCCGCTCCTTCTGCCCGCGCAACCGCTCCGAGCCATCGAGCGACGGCGCGAGCGGCAACGAGCCGGGCGGTTGCAGACCCTTGCCGTCGGGTCCGTGACACGCGCCGCACACCCCGGCGTAAACCGTCGCGCCGCGACTCACCAACTCGATGCCCTCCGCATCGAGAGCGCGTGGCGCGGCGGTCGTGCCGGACCACGCCATGATGCCGTTTTTCCACCGCTGCCGCACGGCATCGCGCTGCGCGGGGTCGGCGATGCGCTGAAATTCCCCGGCGGCGAGCAAGCGCTCCATCAGCGGCGTCCGCCGCCCCCACAGCGCCGTCATGGTCGCGAGATAAATCACCTCGTTGTCGAGCCGCGCGGCGACGATGGACTCGATCGTTTTGACCGCCTCCGCGCGCGAACTCCATCCCAGCGAGAGAATCAACTGCCGCAGCACCTCGATGTCCTGGTCCGCCGTCATCGCCGCGAGGCGCTCATGCGCGCCTGCATCGCCCTGCTTCAACCACGGTTCCGTCAATCGCACCGCCGCGGCGCGCACGCGCGGGTCGCGGTCTTGCAGCGCGGCGAAGACGACCGGCTGCTCCAGCGCATCGAGTCCTTCGAGCGTCCACAGCGCGTGCAAGCGCGCGAGCGGCCCGGCATTTTCCCGGCTCATCGCCACGAGCGACGGCACCACCGCGCGGTCCTGCCGCAGCACGATGAGCCGTTGCGCCGTGTCGCGCGTGAAGCCGTTGGCATCGGCGAGATGCGTCACGAGCTCCGTCGTCTTCGCGGTGAGCAGACGCTTCGGCTGCGGACGGTGGAAATTGTCCGGCACGATGCGCCAGATGCGCCCGCGGCGTTTCACCTGGTCCGCGCCCATACTCTGGATGCGCTTCGCAAACGCCGCGTCCACCCACGGCTTGTCCTGGATGATGCCGCGATACATGTCCACGACGTAGAGGCAGCCGTCCGGCCCGGTCGCCGTCCACACGGGGCGGCAGTAGAAATCCTCCGAGGCGAAAAATTCCCGCTCCTCGTGCGCGTTGCGCAGCGTGCGCTTGCCATCGGTCACGACCACTTTCGCGCGGCGCACGAGATGGCTGCACGGTTCGCAGATGAACATGTCGCCGCGCAAATCCGGCATCGCATCGCCGCGATAGATGCTGATGCCGCACGCGCTGGTGAAGAACCGGTCCGGCGTGTCCTGCCGGTCGCCGGTTTTGCAGACGGGAAAAATGCGATGGAACTCCGCGTCCGTGTCCGCCGGTCCGAGCCGCGGCCGCATGTGAGGCACGCCGGGTTTCGCAGCAGGCAGCAGCGACCACGCATACCACGGCTGTTGAAAGCCGCGTCCGGGAAACGAATTGTGCGAGAAGAACAGCGTGCCCACGTCGTCCATGCCGACGCCCCACTGGTTGTCCATTTGCGACTCGCACTTTTCCGCCTCCCACTTCCCGCGCGTGAACCGATACCGCCAGCCGCCCCCGGCGGTGTAGAGCCAGTTGTCGAGGTTCCAGGTCAGCGCGCTGTCCTCGTGCTCGACGGAGTCGTTTGCGTCCGTGCCCTTGCCCAACTCGATGCGCTGATCGGCACGACCATCGTTGTCGGTGTCGCGAAAGCTGACAAAGGCGGCGTTGTGCGTCTCGCGGATGATGATGCGGTCGTCGAGCGGCGTGATGATGCGCGGCAGCAGCAGTCCGTCGGCGAACACCGTGACCTTGTCCATCTTGCCATCGCCGTCCGTGTCCTCGAGCCGCTTCACGCGGCCGTTGCGTTCATCCCGCCCCGTTCCCGCCGTGTCCTGCATGTAGCCGCGCATCTCCGCGACATACATCCGCCCGTCCGCATCCCACGCACACATCACCGGCTCCTCAATCATCGGCTCGGCGGCGACGAGTTCGACGCGGTAGCCCGCCGGGACGCGAATCCGCGTGAGTGATTGCTCCGGCGAAAGCGGCTCGATGCGCGAGGGCGCGTCGGCGGCGCGGAGGCTCGTCGCGACCAGCCACGGCAAGGCGAGGAGAATGAAACGCAGAAGGCTTCGCGGGAAACGGATGGGTTTCATGATGGGTATGTAACGTGCCGACATCGCCGCGCATTCGCGTGTCGGTAAAACTTCCGACACGAGCGCGGCTCCGTTTCATCGACAACTCGAGGCCGCATTCGGGTATGATGGGGCCGCGTCAATGGCGCCAGATGCCCGGCTCGAACCACCACCCGCTCGCGCAGCACCACCGGCTTGCCCGCCGCCGGGCAGGGGCGTTCGCGTTGCTCCTGCTGCTCGGCGCTCGGGCCGCGCTGGCGGACGCATCCATCGTGATCGGCCAGATCGCGGCGGACGGCGTGCCGTTGCCGCTCCCCGCTGATGCCGCCGTTGCCGTGCGGGTGCGCGCCCACACGCGGATGCTCGACATTGATTTTGCCCCGCAGTTGCCGCCCGCCACGCCGCCGTTCCGCTATCGCTTCCAGCTCGACGGCGCGGACGCGGGCTGGCGCGACCCGATTGGGTTGATGCGTTTCACCGTGCGTTTCAACGACGCGAAGGGAAACGCGGTGTCCGGCGAGGAGTTTGACGCGCACGGAGAAACACCGGGATGGACGGGAAACCCCGAGACCGCGCGTTTCATCGCCCGGCGCGAGACGCTCGAAGTGCCCGCAGGCGCGGCCCGCATGCAAGTCTGGCTCAGCAGCGCCGGGCCGCAGCAAACCATGGGTGTCTATGCGCTGGATGCGCTCGCCGTCACCTTGATTCCGCGCGACCCGCAGCGAGGGCCGGAGCGGATCGAACTGGTCCCGGTCACCGGCTCGCTCGTGGACCAACTCGCCGGCACGCCTGCGGGCTGGGCGCGGCACGGCACGAGCCTCGGCATCGCGCAGATCACGCCGCGCAGCGGGAAACCGCCGTTCATCATCATGCGCGATGACCGGCCCGACGCGTTCGGCGGCTGGCTGACCACCACGGAGAGATCCGCGCCGCTCGAGGGGGTCGGGCGCATTGTCATCGAATGGCAGGAGGCCTATTCGATCGGCTGGGGCGGCTCGGCCCGGCAATCCTATCCCTATCTCCCCGCCGGCGAATATCGGATGCGCCTGCAGCCGCTCACCGTCGAGGGAAAGCCCGCCGGCGACGTGACCGCCACGCGCATCGTCGTGGTGCCGCCGTTTTACGAGGCGCGCTGGTTCTGGACGCTCGCGGTCCTCGGGGGCGCGGCGCTGACCGCAGGGCTGGTGCGCCAGCTCACGCGCCGCCGGATGCAACGCCGCCTTGACGCCCTCGAACGCGAACGCGCCATCGAGCGCGAGCGCAGCCGCATCGCGCGCGACCTGCACGACAACCTCGGGGCCGACCTCACGCACCTCGCGCTCCTCAGCGACCTCGCGCAGGGCGACGTGAACGACCCGGCCAAGGCAACGAAGCATCTCGATGAAATCTTTGACCT
Source organism: uncultured Streptomycetaceae bacterium (assembly GCA_964564295.1). Taxonomy (GTDB): domain Bacteria; phylum Pseudomonadota; class Gammaproteobacteria; order Burkholderiales; family SG8-41; genus CAZMBS01. Next base: position 685 of record CAZMBS010000220.1, on the reverse strand, counting down.
CGCGCAGACACTCACGCGACAGGTGGACGAAATGGTCTGGGCCGTGAATCCCGCGAACGACTCGCTCAAGGGCTTTGTGCCTTTCCTCAGCAACCACGCCCAAAACTACCTCTGCGCGGCGGGCATTCCGTGCCGGCTCGACATCCCCGCCGCAATCCCCGACGCACCACTCTCCTCCACGCAGCGCCATCACCTTTTCCTCACGGTGAAAGAAGCGCTGCACAACATCGTGAAGCACGCGCACGCGACCGAAGCCTGGCTGCGCATCCGCACTGACAACCATCGGCTCCTCATCGTCGTCGAGGACAACGGGCGCGGCATCGCCGAATCCGCCTCGGCAGGCGATGGCACGACCAACATGCAGCAACGCATTGCGAGCATCGGCGGGGCGCTCGAGCGCACGAGCGACCCCGGCAAAGGAACCACCATCTCTGTCACGCTGGCGCTCGCCTCCCCCAACTGACTGTCACATGCCCATCACCGTAGCCCTCGTCGAGGACGACCCGCGCATCCGCCGGAGCCTCGCCACCATGCTTGGCACTGCGCAGGACATCGAGTGTGTCGGGCAGTTTGCGAACGCCGAAGACGCGCTGCGAAAAATCCCCGCCCTCCAGCCGCGCGTCATCTTTATGGACATCCACCTCCCCGGCATGAGCGGTGTGGACTGCGTGCGCGAACTCGCCGC
>CAZMBS010000219.1:0-5602 GCA_964564295.1 uncultured Streptomycetaceae bacterium | reverse complement strand
AATGCGGTCTGGCAGTCGTTTTGCGAGCTGCACGCCCCATTGATCGAACGGGGTGAGGACCCCGGCCGCGCCTTCCACGTACACCTGATGCTCGTAGAGCGCGATCAGCGCGCCCAGCGCGCGCGGCGAGAGCGCGGGCATCAGAATCGAGGTGCTGGGCCGGTTGCCCGGGAACACGCGATGCGGCGCCAGCCGCCCGGTTTCCGCCTCGGCGAGTCCCTGCGCGCGCATGTCTTCGCGGGCTTCCGCCGCGGTTTTCCCCATCGCAAGCGCCTCGGTTTGCGCGAAAAAATTGGCGAGCAGCTTGTCGTGATGGCCGGCGAGCGCGTGCGCGGGACGGCAGCATGCGATGAAATCCGCGGGAATCCGGTGCGTGCCCTGATGGAGCAACTGAAAGTAGGCGTGCTGGCCGTCGGTGCCGGGCGTGCCCCACACGACGGGCGCCGTCGCATAGTCGGCGAACGAGCCCGCGCGCGTCGCCTGCTTGCCGAGGCTTTCCATCTCGAGCTGCTGCAGATACTGCGGCAGCAGCCGAAGCCGCTCGTCGTACGGCAGCACCGCGCGCGAGGTCACGCCGTGAAAGCCCGCGTACCAGACGCTCAACAGGCCCAGCAGCACGGGAATGTTGCGTTCGAGCGGCGCCGCGCGAAAATGCGCATCGGTTTCGCGCGCGCCGCCGCGCAGCGCATCGAATGCATCCATGCCCAGTGCGAGCGCGATCGGCAGGCCGATCGCCGACCAGAGCGAATAGCGTCCACCGACCCAGTCCCAGAATTCGAACGTGCGCGCCGCCGCGATGCCGAATTCCGCCGTGCGCGCCGGGTTCGCGCTGACGGCGCAGAAATGCGCGGGTACGGCCGACGCTCCGAGGCGCGCCGCGATCCAGTCCCGTGCGGTGCGCGCATTGGTCAGCGTTTCCTGCGTGGTAAAGGTTTTCGACGCGACGATAAACAGCGTCGCGGCCGGATCGAGTCCGTCGAGCGTGCCCGCCATCGCGTGCCCGTCCACATTGGACACAAAATGCGCGTTCGGTCCCGGGCCGCCGGTGCCGCGCAGGGCTTCGCAGACAAGCGCCGGCCCGAGATCCGAACCGCCGATGCCGATATTGACGAGGTCGGTGATGGCTTTCCCGGTGGCGCCGGTAATCCGGCCGGCGCGCAGTTCGTCGGAAAATCGCCGCATGCGGGCGAGCACCGCTTCCACATCGGGGTCGTCGCCCGCGCGCAGCCGCGTATGCAGCGCGGGACGGTTCTCGGTGAAATTGACCGGTGCGCCGCGGAAGAGGTTCTCGATGGCCGCCGGCAGGCCGCGTACCCGCGCGAGCGCCGCGAGCAGCCGCACGGTTTCGTCGGTGACGAGATGCTTCGACCAGTCGACGAGCATGCCTGCGTGTTCGGCCGAATACCGCTCGAAGCGCGTGGCGTCGGCGGCGAATGCGTCGCGCAGGCTGAAGCCGTCGATCGCCGCGCGGTGCGCCGCGAGCGCACGCCACTCGGCGAGCCGGGTCAGCGTTGCCGTCGGGCGGTCAGGGTTTGCGGCCAAGCCCGACGGCCTTGTAGAACTCGCTGTATTCGACCATGCGCTTCGCGAGGAACTGGGTAAATTCGGCGCTGCCGAGGAATATGTCCTCGTACATGTTGCGCTTCGCATGTTCCTTCCACGTCGCGGACTGGTGCGCCTGCGCGAGCGCGGCCTCCATGGTCACGACGGCTTCCCTCGGCACGCCCGCGGTGAACGTGAAACCGCGGATGGTGCCGGCCGCGATCGGATAGCCGAGTTCCTGCAGCGTCGGCACGTCCGGAATCTGCGGCAGCCGCCGGTCGGCCGCCACGGCAAGCACCCGGAGTTTCTTCGTTTCCACGAAGCCCAGTCCCTCGCCGAGATTTTCGGTGGTAAAGGTCGTATGCCCGCCCGCGGTCGAAGTCACGGCATCGCTGCCGCCCTTGAACGTGACGAACTTGAAGCGCGCGCCCGGCACCGCTTTTTCGATGAGGTGCACCACCATGCGCCCGGTGCCCTGAACGGAAGTCGTCGCGGCCACCAGCGTATCGGGTTCGCGCCGCGCGGCCTCCGCAAGATCCCGGAACGTCGCGTACGGGGAATCCGCCGGCACCATGATCGTCTGCGGATCGATCGCAAACAGCGCGACCGGCGTGTAATTCTCCAGCCCGATGTTCGTGTCGGGCCGGTACGCCATGGCGAGCAGCGTGCCGGTAACGGACAGCAGGTAATACGGATCGGCGCGTTTGGTCCGGAAGAATCCGAACGCGGTGACGCCGGAGCCGCCGACCCGGTTGTTCACGATCAGCGGTTGCGGCAGGAGTTTTTCGCGACGCACGATCTCCGCGACGGTGCGGGATATGAGGTCGCCCCCGCTGCCCGCGGAAGTGTGCACGATCAGTTCGACCGAACGATTCGGGTACGGTTGCGCGACCGCGATGCCGGTTTCGAGCCCGGCGAGCCCGGCGAGCAGCGCGAGCGCGCCGCGACCGATGCGGTTGCTTCGAACGTTAGTCGCCATGTCTGCCTCCACAATGTCGGGGACGGGCTAGTGTATCGTTTCCGCCCGCCGCGGGCACCCGCCGTTCGGTGGCGTCCATGGCGACGGCCCGCCGGGTGCGTTTCACATACCGGGCACGGACGAGTTGCGATACGCTTGGGGGGGATACCTGTCTGCAAAGGCGCAATCATGGCGAGCGACAACCTGACGCGGGACGAAATCCGGCGCATGGCCGGGGAGATCGGTCTTACGCGGCTTTCCGAGCCGCAACTCGACGAGCTGCTGCGCGCGACGCGGGTCGCCCATGCGCGGCGCGATACGCTGCCCACGGCATCGCTCGCGCCGGGCGACGAACCCGCGCATGTGTACAGCCTTACCGCGGAGGCGCGCTCGTGACCGACCTCGCCTGGTTGAGCGTGGCGGAGGCGGCGGCGCTGCTGCGGGCGAAGAAGCTGTCGCCGGTCGAGTACACGCAGGCGCTCATCGATCGCGCGGCACGGTACGACGGCGGACTCAACGCGTACCTCGCCGCCAACCCGGACCAGGCGCTGCGCGACGCGCGACGCGCGGAATCCGAAATCCTGCGAGGCGAATGGCGCGGGCCTTTTCACGGCGTGCCTTACGGGCTGAAGGATATCGTCGACTATGCGGGCCTGCCGACCACCGCGCATTCGAAGATACTCCGGGACAACGTCACGGCCGCGGATGCCGAGGTGACCCGGAAGCTGCGAGACGCGGGCGGTGTTTTCATGGGCAAGCTCTCCACGCACGAGTTCGCCATTGGCGGGCCGTCGTTCGACCTGCCGTGGCCGCCCGCGCGCAATCCGTGGAACCGGGATCATTTCTGCGGCGGTTCGTCGAGCGGTTCGGGGACCGCGACGGCGGCGGGTTTTCTGCCGGCGGCCATCGGCACCGATACCGGCGGCTCGGTGCGCAATCCCGCGTCGATGTGCGGCGTCGTCGGCATCAAGCCCACGTACGGGCTCGTAAGCCGGCGCGGCGTGCTGCCGCTTGCGTATTCGCTCGACCACGTGGGCTGCCTGACGCGTACCGTGCGCGACAACGCGCTGATGCTCGATGTCATCGCGGGCCACGACGCGCTGGATCCCGGAAGCGCGGCGGGTCCGGATCGCGGCGCGACCGGCGGTTTTACGGCGGCGCTCGAACAGGGGGTCAAGGGCCTGCGCATCGGCGTGCTGCGGCATTTTTACACACGCGACATGCAGGCCGATCCGGAAATCGCGGCCGGCATCGAGGCCGCGGTGCAGCAGTTCGCGGCGCTCGGCGCGCAGGTCCGCGAGGTGACGACAGCCCCGCTCGGCGATTACATTGCGGTGAATCGCACCATACTGACGAGCGAAGCCTACGCCGTGCATGAAAAGTGGATGCGCGAGCGAGCGCAGGACTACGGCGCGCTCGCGCGCGAACGCATCATGGCCGGCGCGTTCGTGCGCGCCGCGGATTACGTGAATGCGACGCGGCTGCGGCGCAAGCTCACGGCGGCATTCCACGCGCTGTTCGAGACGGTCGACGTGATCGTAACCGCGAGCTCGATGGATCCGGCCTGCCGCATCGACGATCCGAAAGCATTGGAGTACACCTACGGCCGTCAGGCCCGCGCGCCGTTCAACGTCACCGGTAGTCCGGCGCTGTCGGTGCCGACGGGATTCAGCGCGCAGGGCCTGCCGCTCGCGATGCAGCTCGTGGGCGCGCCGTTTCGCGAGGCGCTGCTCTACCGCGTTGCGCACGCGTACGAGCAGGCCACGACGTGGGCCGCACGCCGTCCTAATCTAACCAATTGATTTTATTGCATTTTTGTAAAGGATACCGGGCATGGACACCACGCAACGCACGACGGCCGGAACCGTCACCGGCGCGCGCGCGCTGGTCGACGCGCTGCTGCGCGAAGGCATCGATCATGTGTTCGGCATTCCCGGCACGCAGAATCTCGCGTTCCTCGATGCGTTGCGCGACACGCCTGCGGTGCGCTTCATCCTGACGCGCCACGAGCAGGGCGCCGCGTTCATGGCTTACGGCTTTGCGCGCGTGCGCAACGCGCCGGCGGTCGTCACCGCGACGGAAGGACCGGGACTCACCAATCTGGTCACGGCGATCGCCGCCGCGCACAAAGGCAACGTCCCCCTGGTCAGCATCTGCGGCGTGCAGGAAAGCGACATGCGCGAACGCGACGCCACGCAGGACCTCGACCAGATTCCGTTCATGCGCCCGATCACCAAGTGGGCGCACAGCATTCCGTACCCGGAACGCGTTCAGGAAATGGTGCGCAAGGCGTTTCGCGTGGCGCTTGCCGAACCGCAGGGTCCCACGCACATCGAGGCGCCCAACGAAGTCCTGCTGCAGGCCGTGAAATCCGAGCCGATCGCGCCTGCCGCGTACCGGAACACCGTTCCGGCGGTATGCGATCCCGCGCAGCTCGACGCGGCCTGGGCGCTGTTGCAAAAAGCCGAGCGTCCGCTGTTCGTCGTGGGCCGCGGTGTCATGAAGGAGAACGCCGTGGTCGCGATGGAGCGGCTCGCCGACGCGACCGGCATTCCCGTCGCGGTGCTGCAGTATTCGCCGGACGGATTTCCCGCCACGCATCCGCTCGCGCTGGGGCCGCTGGGCCGCAACGGCTTTTCCAGCGCGAACCGCAACGCGCCGAAGGCTGACGTCATCGTCGCCGTCGGCTCGCACTTCGACGTGTTTTCAACGATGTACCGGTACGGCGTGTTCGACGAATCGGCGAAAATCATCCATCACACGAGCGCGCCGGGGCAGATCGGCATCGTCTTTCCGGTGGCGCTCGGCGTGGCCGGTTCCTCGGCGAGTTTCGTCGACGGACTTGCCGGGCGCGCCGCCGGGTCGGCGCCGAGAAAGCCCTGGGTCGACGTGGCGAAGGCGCGCGCGGAATTCGATGCGGAGCTCGACGCCGCGCTCAAGCCCGACGCCGTGCCGATCCAGTCGCAGTTCGTCGCGCATGCAATCCGCAAGGCGCTCCCGAAGAACGGCATCTGCGTGGTCGACGCGGGGAACGGCGGCAAACACGTGCGCAGCTATTTCAAAAGCCACGAGCCGTTCACGTTTCTCTGCATCGACGACTGG
>CAZMBS010000218.1:0-5627 GCA_964564295.1 uncultured Streptomycetaceae bacterium | reverse complement strand
GCGACCGAGAAATGATCTCCCTGCCGCCCATCGAAGTGCTCGTGCTCGCGCCGCTGATCGTGCTGACGGCAAACGTGATCTTCAGCATCTCGGGCTTCGGCCTCACGCTGATCGCCGTGCCGCTGCTCGCGCATCTGATGCCGCTCAAATTCGTGATTCCGATGGTCGTGCTGATCGACTGCGTGGGCTGCGTGAGCCTCGGCATCCGGCACCGGGCGGACGTGAACCGCGGCGAGCTCGCGCCGTTGCTGCCGTTCACGCTGATCGGGCTCGCGCTCGGCGCATTCCTGCTCGTGCGCCTGCGCGCCGACCTGCTGCTCGCGGGCCTCGGCATTTTCGCGCTGACCTACGGATTCGTGTACGCGATAAAACGGAAGGCGCCGGTGCGGCTCGCGCGCTGGACCGCCGTGCCGCTGGGACTTGCAGGCGGAACGTGTTCGGCCACGTTCGGGGTAGGCGGGCCGATGTACATCCTCTTCCTGACCGGCCGCGGCGCCACGCCGACCGAAATCCGCGCGACCATGGCGGTGCTGTTCGTGTTCTCCACCGTCACGCGCATCATCCTGTTCGCGCTCGCGGGACTGTTCAGCACCGAGATTTTCCTGACTGCGGCGCTGCTGCTGCCCGCCATGTTCCTCGGGCTGTGGATCGGCCAGAAATTGCACGGCCGGCTGAACCGCGACCATCTCGTCCGCTTCATCGGCGGACTGCTGATGGCGAGCGGCGCGTCGCTGCTGGTCCGCGCCGCGTCGTGATCAGGCCGCGTACATCGGCTTCCCGTCGTTCAACCGGAGCCAGCCCTTGACGATGCGGTAAATCACCCAGATCACGTCGGCGGCAATGATCGCGAAACCGATGACGACGATCGTCAGCACGGCGCCGATCACGCCCCACAGCAGGCTGAACCAGAAGGTGCGTATCTGCCACCGGAAATGGCTTTCCGCGACGGTGCCGGCCACGTCCTCCCGCTTCACGTAATTCATCACGATCGCGACGATCGCGGTAATCCCGATCAGAAACGACGCGGCATACAGCGCGTAAATCAGCGTCGTCAGATTTTTGACGGATTTGTCCTTCTCGGATAACGCCGGCGTGTCCATGTCCCCTCCCGATAGGTTGAGCCGCATTGCACCCGACACACTTCCCCTGCCGCGACTGTATGCCGATTTTCCCGGACCGGCAACGCGCATCCCGTCGCCGCCGGCTCAAACCGCAAGATGGTTCCGGATACGCCGCACGCCCTCCTCGAGCCGGCCGAGGGCTGCCGTATACGCGAATCGCACGTGCTCCCGCCCGCGATGCGTGCCGAAATCCACGCCCGGCGTGATCGCGACGCCGGCCCGATCCAGCAGATCGAGCGCGAAAGCGTGGCTGTCGCGCGTGAACCGCGAGCAATCGGCGTACACGTAGAACGCGCCCTGCGGCGGGTGCGGAATGCCGAATCCGAGTTCGCGCAGCGCGGGCACGAGGTAGTCGCGGCGTGCGCGAAAGGCATCGCGGCGTTCGTCGAGTATCGCGAGCGTTTCGGGCTGGAATGCGGCCAGCGCGGCGTGCTGCGCGGGTGTGGGCGCCGACAGGTACGCGTTCTGCGCGAGTTTCTCGAGTTCCGGCACGTAGCGCGACGGCGCCACCATCCAGCCGAGACGCCAGCCGGTCATCTGGAAATATTTCGAGAAACTGTTGATTACAAAAATGTTTTCGCTGTCGGCCAATGCGGTGACCGCATCGCCTTCGTAGACGAGGCCATGATATATCTCGTCGACGATCAGCGTGCCGCCGCGCGCAGCCGCGAACGCCGCCATCGCCTTCAGGTCCGCGCGCGCGGCCAGCGTGCCGGTCGGATTGGAAGGCGTTGCGACCAGCGCCGCGACCGTGCGGCTGTCCCAGTGGCGCTCGACGAGCTCGGACGTGAGCTGATAGCGGCTGTCCGGGCCCACCGGCACGCCGAGCACTTCGCCTTCCATCATGCGCACGAAATGCCGGTTCGCGGGGTAGCCCGGGTCGGCGACGAGCACGCGGTCTCCGGGATTCACGATCGCGGCGATCGCGAGCAGCAGCGCGCCCGAGGAACCGGTCGTGATGACGATGCGATCCGCCGGCACGGTCACGCCGTAGCGCGTCCGGTAAAAATTCGCGACGGCTTCGCGCAGCGGCGGCAAACCGAGCGCCGCGGTATAGAACACGTCACCGCGCCGGATGGCGTCGATGCCGGCGTCGCAAATCGGTTGCGGCGTCGGAAAATCCGGCTCGCCGATTTCCATGTGCACGATGTCGCGGCCCCGTGCTTCCAGGGCCTTCGCGCGCGCGAGCACTTCCATGACCCGGAACGGCGCGATGTCGTGCATGCGCCGCGCGAGCGGAGACACGCCACCCCTCACGCTACGGCCGCAGGGCGGAAAAGTGAAACGCCTTCCGCCGCCAGCAATGACCCGACCGGCGGATTACGCTGCGCTCATCCGCCCTACGTGGGCGCGATTGGGCGATCGATTCATTGCTCATGACGAATCCGCGAATCGGTCAATCTCACAGATGAGAGTAGAGCATCTTTCCCGCAACCGGCATCTTCGCGGCGAGGATCGTGCCGCCGTAGGACTCCGCGATGTAGAGGGTCTTGCCGTCGGCGCCGCCGTAGGCCATGTTGGTCATGCGCGCGGCCGCGGATTTCGCCTGCACCCGGAACAGCGGCTCGCCGATCGGTGACAGCAGCCAGACGATGCCGGGCCGCGCGTGAGCGGCGGACAGATTGCCGGCTTCGTCCATCGCGAGGCCGTCGGGACCGTGGATGCCGGGCAGTTGCGCGAACACGCCGACTTTCGACACGCTGCCGTCCGGCTTCAACGGGCAGTGCCACATGCAGTTCGCGCGCGTCATCGCGACGAACAGCACCTTGTCGGCGGGATCCAGCACGATGCCGTTGGGGCTCGGTCCATTGGTGATGAGACAGTCGAGCCGCCCGTTCGCGCCATACCGGTACACGCGCCCGGTCGGATCGTGCACGCCGGTCTGGCCCTGATCGGTGAAATAGAGATCGCCGTTCTTCGCGAACGTGAGATCGTTGACGCCCTTGAAGCTTTCCGAATGGCAGTGCGTGACGATTTCGTCGATGCGCCCGGTCTTCGGATCGAGCGCGAGGATGCCGCGCCGGTAATCGGCGATGAAGATGCGCCCGTCGCGATGTATCGCGAGCCCGTTGGGCCAGCCGTCGTACTCGGCCGCGACGTCGAAGTCGCCCGTCGGCGACATCCGCAGGATGCGTCCGTACGGAATGTCGACGACATAGAGATTGCCGTCGCGGTCGAAGGCGGGACCTTCGAGAAAGCAGTCGAGCCGCGAGCCCGGATGATTGGCGTCGATCCAGCTCGAGGCCGCGCCGCCCTTGCGCAGCCGATCCGGAACCCGCGCGAAGACTTCCGCTTCGATGCGCTGCGGCGGCTCGAAAAACCCCATGCGCAGCCTACGCCACGCCGTGCTGTTTGAACCACTCCCGCAGCCGGCGCCAGCCGTCGTCCGCGGCTTCCTTGCGGTAACTCGGCCGGTAGTCGGCGTGAAACGCGTGCGGCATTTTCGGATAGAGGTGAATCGTGGATTTCTTGCCGGCCTGCCGGAGCGCCGCGTTCATGCGGTCCACCGTGTCGTTCGGAATGCCGGCGTCCGCACCGCCATACAGTCCGAGCACGGGCGCGTTGATCCGCGAAACGAGGTCGATCGGATGCGACGGCGTCATGGCGGTTTTGTCCCCGACCAGGCGGCCGTACCACGCGACGCCCGCCTTCACGTCCTGGTTGTGCGCGCCATACAGCCACGTGATGCGCCCGCCCCAGCAGAATCCCGTGATGCCGAGCCGCTTCGTATCGCCGAATCCCGAGCCGTGAGCCCATGCGACGACCGCGTCGAGGTCCGCCATCACCTGTGCGTCGGGCACCTTGCTGACGACGGTCGAGATGATCGCCTTGACGTCGGTCATCTTCGATACATCGCCCTGGCGCGCATAGAGCTCCGGCGCGATCGCGAGATAGCCGATTTTCGCGAACCGGCGGCACACGTCCTTGATGTGCTCGTGGACGCCGAAAATCTCCTGCACGACGAGCACGGTCGGAAACAACTGCCCCTGCGCGGGCATCGCGACGTAGGCCGGCATCGCGCCGCCCGGCGCGGGGATTTTCATCTCGCCCGCGTTGAGCCCCTGCACGTCCGTGGATATCGTTTGCGCGGATACCGGCTGCACGGCGAGCGCGAAGCCGGTCGCGAGCGAGGACACGACGAATTCGCGCCGGGTCCATCCTGCCTTGCCGGAATCGAGGCTCAAGAGATCGGAGTTCTTGTACAGTTCGCGGTTGATGTCGTTCATGGCACTCCCGGAGAAGATCGGATAATTCACAGGCTAGGGTAAAGCCCGCGGCTTGGCAAGACGGACGTCAGCGCCGCGCCGGTTTTGCTTTCGCATCCGGCACGGGCAGCGGCAGCGCGGTCTTGTACTTGACTTGCTTCAGCGCAAAACTCGACTTGATGCTCGCGACGCCGGGAATCTTGGCGAGCACATCGATGATGAAACGCTCGAACGACGGCACGTCGGGCACCACGACGCGCACGAGGTAATCCGCGTCCCCCGTCATCAGGTAGCACTCCATGACCTCCGGGCGCGACTGCATGGCTTTTTCGAAGGTGTCGAGCGCCGCCCGCACCTGTTTTTCCAGGCTCACCTGGATGAACACCGACACCGTGAGTCCCAGCGCGAGCGGATCGAGCAGCGCCGCGTAGCGCCGGATCACGCCGTCGCGCTCGAGCTCCCGGACGCGCCTCAGGCACGGCGACGGCGACAGGAACACCTTCTCCGCGAGTTCGCTGTTGGCGATGCGCGCGTCGTCCTGCAGAGCCGCCAGGATACGCCAGTCGGTCTCGTCCAGCAGTGTTCTAGCCATTATGTGCCAGTTATTATTAATATTAAGCAATAATATTGCGTAATAGACCGATCCGCAAGCGCATTACGCAATACCGGGCCGATGCGTCCGGCGTACCATGAGGCCTCATCCGGAGGCATCCATGGGCTTCGTATCCGACCCCGATCCGCAGGAAACGCGGGAATGGCTCGACGCGCTCGAATCGCTGATCGATCTCGAGGGCGAGGCGCGCGCGGAATTCCTGCTGCAGCAGCTCTTCGACAAGGCGCGGCGCTCGTGCCGGCGGCTCAAGTTCAACGCGACGACCGCGTACTGCAACACGATACCGCTCGCCGAGCAGCCGCCCTACCCGGGCGATCTCGCGCTGGAAGAACGCATCACGGCGCTCGTGCGCTGGAACGCGCTTGCGATGGTCGTGCGCGCGAACCGCGAGCATCCGGAACTCGGCGGCCACATCGCAACCTATGCGTCCGCGGCCGACCTGTTCGAGGTCGGATTCAATCATTTCTTCCGCGGCGGCCCCGACGGCGATCTCGTCTATTTTCAGCCGCACTGCGCGACCGGCGTGTACGCGCGCGCCTACATCGAAGGCCGGCTCGATGAGCGGGCGCTCGACCGCTACCGGCAGGAGACGCGTGGCGGCGGCCTGTCGTCGTACCCGCATCCCTGGCTGATGCCGGATTTCTGGCAGTTTCCGAACGCGTCGATGGGGCTCGGCCCGATCAACGC
>CAZMBS010000217.1:0-5674 GCA_964564295.1 uncultured Streptomycetaceae bacterium | reverse complement strand
GGCGGGTTTCGGCGGGGTTGCGGAGTACGGCATCACCGTGCGCTGGGACAAGAATTTTCTGAAGATCATCCGGCTGTTGATCGAGCGCCGGCGCGAGTTCGCCCTGTTCGGCGGCGTGCGGTTCGGCGGCACGATCACCGCCGAATCGGCTTTTGCGATGGGATTCGATCACATCGCGCTTGCGATCGGCGCGGGCCGGCCGACGGTGCTCGACATGCCGAACGGGCTCGCGCGCGGCGTGCGCACGGCCTCGGATTTTCTGATGGGGCTGCAACTGACCGGCGCAGCGAAGGCCGACTCCATCGCCAACATGCAGTTGCGACTGCCCGTGGTGGTCGTTGGCGGGGGGCTGACCGCGATCGACACGGCGACCGAATCGCTCGCGTACTACCCGCTGCAGGTCGAGAAATTCCTGTCGCGTTACGAGGCGATGGCGCGCGAGCACGGCGAGATGGCGGCGCGCCTTGCCTGGAACGAGGAGGAACGGGCAATCGCCGACGAGTTTCTGTCGCACGCGCGCGCGATTCGCGCCGAGCGTGCAGCGGCAGCGGCGGGCAATCGCGCGCCGCGCATCATCGAACTGCTGCAGTCGTGGGGTGGGGCGACCATCGCGTACCGTCGCCGGCTCGTCGACAGCCCGTCCTACACGCTGAACCACGAGGAAGTGCATAAGGCGCTGGAGGAGGGTATCCGGTTCGCGGAGGGCCTGACGCCGATCGAAGTGCTGCTCGACGGACACGGCCACGCGCGTGCGCTGAAGGTTTCCGTGCAGCAGCGGGCCGACGACGGCACGTGGAGCGAATCGGGTCGGGCGGAACTGCCGGCACGGACGTTGCTGATCGCCGCAGGAACTCAGCCCAACACGGTGCTCGCGCGCGAAGACGCCGCGCATTTCCGGCTCGATGGGCGCTACTTTCAGGCGGTCGATGCCGACGGTGTTCCGGTTTCCGTCGAGAAGTCGATCTCAAAACCTAATGAAATCAATGTGTTACTGTCAAAGCGTGCGGACGGCCGTTGCATGAGTTATTTCGGCGACGTGCATCCATCGTTTTTCGGCAATGTCGTGAAGGCGATCGGCAGCGCGAAGCAGGGTCATCCGGTCGTGACGCGCATGCTCGCCGCCGTTGCACCGGCCGCCGCGATGTCCAACGAGGCGTTTCTCGCCGGGCTCAACGGCGAACTGCGCGCGACCGTGCACGAGGTAAACCGGCTTACCCCGACCATTGTGGAAGTCGTCGTGCATGCGCCGCTCGCGGCGCGATGTTTCCGGCCCGGGCAGTTCTACCGGCTGCAGAATTTCGAGTCGGCCGCGCCGAAAACGGAAGGCACGCGGCTCGCGATGGAAGGACTCGCGTTGACGGGGGCATGGGTCGATGCGCAGCGCGGGCTCGTTTCGACAATCGTGCTGGAGATGGGCGGGTCGAGCGATCTTTGCGTCGAACTGAAGGAAGGCGAGCCCATCGTATTGATGGGACCTACCGGTTCGCCGACCGAGATACCGGAAGGCGAGACGGTGGCGCTGGTCGGGGGCGGACTCGGCAACGCCGTGTTGTTCTCGATCGGGCAGGCCATGCGCCGGGCCGGCAACCGCGTGCTGTATTTCGCCGGCTACAAGAAAATGACCGACCGCTACAAGGTCGCCGACATCGAGGCGGCAGCCGACGTCGTGGTCTGGTGCTGCGACGAAGAACCGGGATTCACACCCGGGCGGCCGCAGGACCGGACCTTCGTCGGTAACATCGTGCAGGCGATGCACAATTACGCGACGGGCGGGCTGGGCGAACCGGTGATCGCGCTGGCGGACGCGGACCGTGTCATCGCGATCGGTTCGGATCGCATGATGGCCGCGGTCGCGCAGGCACGCCATACGGTGCTCAAGCCGTTCCTGAAGCAGGGCCACGGCGCGATCGGCTCGATCAACTCGCCGATGCAGTGCATGATGAAAGAGGTGTGCGCGCAATGCCTGCAGCCGCACGTCGATCCGCAGACCGGCAAGGTTCGCCATGTGTTTTCGTGCTTCAACCAGGACCAGCCGCTCGACTGCGTGGACTGGAAGGCGCTCGACCAGCGCCTGAAGCAGAACTCGACGCAGGAAAAACTGACCGCCGAGTGGCTCGATCACTGCCTCGTCAGACTCAAGCTGCGCGACATGCAGCGGGTTTGAGAGGTCACGACCCGCGCGGCTCGATTGCAGCCCGTTGACTCCGCGATACTGAGCGCACCGGAAAATAAATTAATCGGTGCCTGTTTCTACCGCGTCCAGCGCTGCCGAAAACATCTCGGCGAAGCGCTCGTGTACCTGGTGCCGCAAAGTGTCCTGGGCGCCGGGAGGATGCGCAATCGTCGGCGTGGTATTGATTTCCCATATCTGCGGGCGATCTTGATGGAACGCATAATCGATGCGCCCATATCCTATGTTGGCTAGCCGGCAAATTTCGTACAGTTGTTCCGCATGCGGATTGGATTCCAGGTACGCCAGTTCCTCGGCGAGTTGTTCAGGGCCGGTGAGATCCGCTGCCTTGACCAGCCACTGACGGCTGAAGAAGAGGTGGCGCGGGACGATGCGCCTGCCGATAACAAACGCGCCGTATTTGCGATAAATGCCCGCGGCGTCCGCGGTATCGCAATACTCTATGGCGATCAGCCGGTTGCGCGGCGTTTCGGTTGCATATGCCTTTCGGTATTCCTCGTGATTGCGCAGCAGTGGGGGTTGATCGTATTTCGTGCCGTATGCTTCGCGCAGAAAAACGGGGAAGCGTGCCGAGTCCGGGAGTGCTCCTGCGGCATAGGCGCCGAAGCCATTGATGCCCCGCTCGCGCAACGCACGCAACAGCGGCAGCCTCGGCAACGATGACATCGGATTATTGAGCACGCGTTCCGCACCGCAACTCTGCACGAGATCGTCCCGCAGTTTGGCAACCATCCGCCGCTCACGTGTGGGAGGATCGTGACTGCCGAGAGATTGACCGAGCGAGGTAAAAATATACGTTCCGCGCGCGAGCCTTGTCGGCGCGCCGGAAAATATCTGCTCGTAAGTGAGTATCTGGATGCGGCTGGCGAGCGGTTTGCCCCACGTTTGCAGGAACAAACCCATCGCGCCCGCGGACCTCGCGGCCGTCAGGTAGTAGATCATCGTCGGCCTATGGTGGGCCCTCCGCCCATGAAGCCCTCAGCGTTGCGGCGCGGGGCTGCGCGGAACGTGTTGCAACCTCACCCGGATCAGTTCCGGTAACGGAACCAAAGCAGCGACAATACCGCGGCGGCCAGCAGCAGCGTAGACGCGGCGGCGCTGAACAGCGCGCCGATTTCGGTCTCGCGGCGCTCCATCACGAACTTCAACCCGAGGCTCTGGTAGATCTTGCCGAGGTCGGCCGAATTCGTGGCATGGAAAAACTCGCCGCCCGTTACGTGTGCGACGGCTTTCAGCGTTTCCTCGTCGGGAATCGCGTAGAACGACCATCCCTCGGCGTTGATGAGGCCGCCGTCCTTTGAGCCGAACGCGACGGTGTGTACGCGCACGCCGCGGTCTGCCGCCATTTTCGCGGCCTCCATGGGGTCGATGCCGGTCGTGCGGCGACCGTCGCTCAACAAGATAATGGCGCCGTCCGTATGCGAGCCCGGCGGCACCGGCTTGAAATCGCGCTTGTCGCCCTTTTCCGTCTTGTAGGCGCGCTCGATGGACACCGCGCCGGTGCCGCGCCGCGCGAGTGAACTGCCGTATACCATCGACTCGACGTCGATGCCCGCATCGGGCAACAGCATCGCGAGCGACATGAGCAGACCGTTTCCCGTCGCCGTGCCGCGCTGCAACTGGAAGCGGTCGATGGCGGCGTGCATCTCTTCCCTGTTTTCGGTGGGCGTCTGCACCGCGGACGCGGTGCCGGCGAACGACACGATGCCGAGGCGCACGTTGCGCGGCAGCGCGTCGATGAACGATTTCGCGGCGGTCTGCGCGGCGGTGATACGGTTGGGCGCGACGTCTTCCGCGCGCATGCTGCGCGAGACGTCCATCGCGAGAATCAGCGTAAGCGACTCGGAAGGCAATACCACCACGGCGCTGGGCCGCGCGACGGCCAGTATCGCCGCCGTCATGGCGACCAGGAACAGCGCGGGTGGGACGTGGCGCCGCCACGCGCTGCCGCGGCCGATCGCGTCGCGCACGATCATCAGGCTTGCGTAACGGATCGCCGCCTTCCTGCGGCGGCGCAGCGCGTGCGCGTACGCCGCGACGAGCGCGGGAATCAGCAGCAACAGCCACAGCATTTCCGGCCACAGGAATCGCATGCGTGCTCCAAGCAAAGTCCAGATCGTGCGCGGCGGCGAGCGGCCCCTTCGCGGCATTGCCGGCACCGTCGCCGAGGTATCGGGGATTGCGCGAGCATGATACCGTTTCAGTTTCGGCACGGGCAATCACGTTAGACCGATCCATGAAAAGGGCGGCCCTGTACAGCGGCGCGACACGCACGGCCACGGCGCCGGGCGCGGCGGCGCCGCGCGACACCGATGCGATGCCGGGTGCCGACGTACCGGCGTCACGCGGCGGCTGGAAGGACCGGATCCGCCGGCACGAGCGGATCGGGATGTTCGCGGCGGGCCTGATCGTCGCGCTCGCACTGCTTGCCGCGCGCGATCTGTTGCGGGACGGGCCGCGGGAACTCGCTCAGGACGACATCGACTCGGCCGTGTTGCATACGCTGGAAAATCGAACGTTGCCGTCGCGGGCCGCGAAGGCGGCGGAGGCAGTGCGCCAGTCAGTGGTGCGCGTGCGCGGATTCGCCGTCGATCCCAAAGACCGCAAGCGCGAGGAAAAGGAGCGCGGCGTCGGCTCCGGCGTCGTCATTGTCGACAGCGGCATCATCCTGACGAATCTGCATGTCGTTGCCGGCGCGCAACGCGTCACGGTCACGTTCTTCGACGGCATGGAGTCGGAGGCCGAACTGGTGATGGCGTACCGGGAAAACGATCTCGCAGTGATTCGCGCGAAGACCATACCGGACGACCTGCCCGCCGCGACGCTGGGTTCGACCGCCGGGCTGAAGCCGGGCGACGAAGTGGTGGCGGTGGGGTTCCCGTTCGGCATCGGGCCGTCGGTTTCCGCCGGCGTGGTGTCCGGGCTCAACCGCGAATTCCGCTCGCCGGAAGGCAAACGGCTGCTCACGCGGCTCATTCAGTTCGACGCGGCCGCGAACCCGGGGAACTCGGGTGGGCCGCTGGTCACGATGGGAGGCGAAGTCGTCGGCATCGTCACGGCCATCCTGAATCCCACGCAGGCCGGCACGTTCATCGGCATCGGATTCGCGGCTACCATCGAGGTGGCCGGCGGCGCCGTGGGCATACCGCCGTTTTGATCAACGGGTTCCCGGACCCGACCTCTGGAAGACGCACATGAACGACGCACCGAACGACAGTACCGGAAACGCCGCGCTGATGGAGCGCGTGCTGTACGAAGTGAAACGCGTGGTCGTCGGCCAGGACCATTTTCTCGAGCGGGTGCTGGTGGCCATGCTCGCGGGCGGCCACCTGCTCGTGGAAGGCGTGCCCGGTCTCGCGAAGACGCTGACGGTCAACACGCTTGCGAAGACTGTGCGGGGATCGTTCAAGCGGATCCAGTTCACGCCCGATCTGCTGCCGGCGGACCTCGTCGGCACGCGCCTGTACAACCAGCGGTCCGGCG
>CAZMBS010000216.1:0-5691 GCA_964564295.1 uncultured Streptomycetaceae bacterium | reverse complement strand
ATGTCTACCACCAGAACGAGGTCGAGCAGTCGAAATACAACTTCGAACTCGCCAATACGCAAATGCTGTTTCAGCACTTCGGCCAGTTCGAGGGCGAGGCGAAACGCCTGGCGGAGGCGAATCTCGTGCTGCCCGCCTACGAAATGGTCATGAAGTGCTCGCACACGTTCAACCTGCTCGACGCGCGCGGCGCGATTTCGGTCACCGAACGCGCCGCCTACATCGGCCGCGTTCGGGCGCTCGCGCGGCTCGTGGCGCACGGCTATCACGCGTCGCGTGAAGCGCTGGGTTTTCCGATGTGCCGGACGAAAGCGGCGGCGTAGCGCATGACGCACGCCCTGCTCGTCGAGTTGCGCACCGAGGAATTGCCGCCCAAGGCGCTGAAGGTATTGGGCCAGACATTCGCGGAGCAGGTCGCGGGCGGACTCGCGAGGCACCAGTTGCGCGACGCGGGCTTCGCGGATTGCCGGGTCTACGCGACGCCGCGCCGGCTCGCAGTGTGGATACCGGGCGTGCCGGCCAAGGGCAGCGATCGCACCAAGGAAGAAACCGGACCTGCCGTCGCCGCGCCGCCCGCAGCGCTCGCCGGATTCGCACGCAAGCACGGCATCGCCGTGGAAGCACTCGGTCAGCGCGACACGCCCAAGGGCCGCGTTGTGGTCGCGAATGTCGTCATCCCGGGCGCCGCGCTGGATGACGTGCTCGCCGGCATCGTGTCGGACGCGCTGAAGAAGCTGCCGATTCCCAAGCTCATGCGCTGGGGCGCGGGAGACAGCGGCGCGCAGTTCGTGCGTCCCGTTCACGGACTGGTAATGTTGCACGGCGCGCGCGTCGTGCCCGGCGTCGTGCTGGGTTTGCACAGCGGCAATCAGACGCTCGGCCACCGCTTTCTGTCCGGCGGCCCGATCGTGATCCGCCACGCGGACGATTACGAGAAGACGTTGCTCGAAACGGGCAAGGTGGTCGCGAGCTTCCCGGCGCGGCGGTCCGAAATCATCAACAAAATCAATGCATTGAAGGGCTCCGCCGAACCGGTCGCGAGCGATGCGCTGTACGACGAAATCACCGCGCTCGTCGAAGCACCGACGGTGTATGAGGCCCGCTTCGACGACGCGTTTCTCGACGTGCCCCCGGAGTGCCTGATCCTGTCGATGCAGCAGCACCAGAAGTACGTGCCGCTGCGCGATGCCGCCAGCGGCAAACTCCTGTCGCGATTCCTGTTTGTCGCGAATCTCGCCGCGAAAGACCCGTCCAACATCATTCACGGCAACGAGCGCGTGCTGCGCGCACGGCTTTCCGACGCGAAATTCTTTTACGACCAGGATCGCCGGACGCGCCTCGAAGACCGCGTACCGGGCCTCGCGAGCGTCGTCTATCACAACAAGCTCGGCAGCCAGCTCGAACGCATCGAGCGCATCCAGTTGCTGGCCGGCAAGATTGCCCGCGAGCTTGGCGCGGACCCGTTGCTTGCGGAACGCGCGGCATGGCTTTCGAAAGCGGACCTCGTTACCGGAATGGTCGGCGAGTTTCCGGAATTGCAGGGCGTCATGGGCCGCTATTACGCACGGCACGACGGCGAACCGGCTGCGGTGGCCGACGCGGTCGGGGACCACTACCGCCCGCGCTACGCCGGAGATGCGCTGCCGCAGGGCCCCGTCGCGTGCGCCGTCGCGCTCGCGGACAAGCTTGAGGCACTGGCGGGCCTGTTCGGCATCGGCCAGGTGCCGACCGGAGACAAGGATCCGTTCGGGCTGCGGCGAGCCGCGCTCGGCGTGATCCGCATCCTGATCGAACGCGATCTGCCGCTGGCCCTCGATGCGCTCGTCGACGCCGCCTGCGGGGAGAAGCCCGGGCGCGCGGAACTCCTGGATTTTGTTTACGAGCGGCTGTCGGGATACCTGCGCGATCGCGGTTTTTCGGCGCTGGAAGTGGACTCGGTCGTGAGCCAGCAGCCGTCCCGGATCCATCTGGTGCTGCGGCGGGTCGAGGCGGTGCGCGCGTTCGCCGAACTGCCCGAGGCGGCCAGCCTCGCGGCGGCGAACAAGCGCGCGCGCAACATCCTGCGCAAGGAGGCGGTGGCCGACGTGCGGCTGGCGCGCCGCGAACTGCTTGCCGAGGACGCCGAAAAAGCGCTCGCGGGCGCTATCGTTGAAATACGCGGCCGGGTCGACGCGCATTACGGGAAAAACGAGTTCGTCGACTGCCTGAAGACGCTCGCCGGCATGCGCACCCAGGTCGACGACTTCTTCGACAAGGTGCTGGTCAACGCCGAAGACCGCGCGGTGCGGGAAAATCGCCTCGCGCTGCTGTCGGAGCTGAACGACCTGCTGAACCGCGTCGCCGACATCTCGAGGCTCGCCGCATGAAACTCGTCATTCTCGACCGCGACGGCGTCATCAACCACGACAGCGACGCGTACATCAAGAGCCCGGCCGAATGGCGGCCCATCACGGGCAGCCCCGAAGCCATCGCGCGGCTTACGCAA
Source organism: uncultured Streptomycetaceae bacterium (assembly GCA_964564295.1). Lineage (GTDB taxonomy): Bacteria > Pseudomonadota > Gammaproteobacteria > Burkholderiales > SG8-41 > CAZMBS01. The sequence goes on along the minus strand of CAZMBS010000216.1, from coordinate 3,206 downwards.
ACGGGCCACCACGTCGTGGTGGCGACCAACCAGTCGGGCGTCGGACGCGGCCTCTTCGACATGGCGACGTTGAACGCGATACACGAAAAGATGCATCGCACGGTCGGCGCCGCCGGCGGCCGCATCGACGCCGTGTTTTTCTGCCCGCACGCCGCGGATGCGGGATGCGGCTGCCGCAAGCCCAAACCCGGCATGCTCGAAGAAATCGCGAAGCGCTTCAACATGGACCTCGCCGGCGTGCCGCTGATCGGCGACAGCCGCAAGGATCTCGAAGCGGCGCACGCCATGGGCGCGGCTCCGATGCTGGTGCTGACCGGAAACGGCTCGCGGACGCGCCGCGAGGGAAAACTCCCGCCGGATACCCGCGTGTTTGCCGATCTCGCCGAGGCCGTCGAGTCGCTGATCGAATGACGGCCGGCGTCCTGCTGCGCTCCTGCCTGTATGCGCTGTTCCAGCTCGTTGTCACTCCGCCGTACGCGCTGATCGCGCTGCTGACGTTCCCGTTGCCGGCGCTGCACCGATACCGCGTCATCACGTTCTGGACGCGGCTCATGGTCGGCGCGGCGACCGTCATTTGCGGCATACGCTACCGGATCGTCGGCGTCGAACGCGTCCCGAGCACGCCGTGCATCGTGCTGTCCAAGCACCAATCCGCGTGGGAAACCCTCGCGTTTCAGTGCGTTTTCCCGCCGCAGGTGTGGGTGCTCAAGCGGGAGCTGCTGTGGATACCGTTTTTCGGCTGGGGCCTCGCGATGCTCTCCCCCATTGCGATCGACCGCGGATCGGGCACCCGCGCGCTGCGACAGATGCTCGAGCAGGGCCGCGACCGGCTCGCGCGCGGATTCTGGATCGTGATGTTTCCGGAAGGCACGCGCGTCGCGCCGGGAAACCGCGGCCGCTATCACCCGGGCGGCGCGTGGCTCGCGGTGCAGGCCGGCGCCACCGTGCTGCCGGTTGCCCACGACGCGGGCAAGTGCTGGCCGCGCAACTCGTTTCTGAAGTATCCGGGCACGATCACGGTGAGCATCGGCGAACCCATCGCCGCGGCCGGGCTGGAGCCGGCGCAGTTGATACGGCGCGTGGAAGACTGGATCGAAGCCGAAATGCCGCGCCTCGACGCATCGCATGGGTAGGCGCGGGCCGTCACAACTGGAACTGCCGCTCGCTCCGGGTCCGCGCGTCGTGTCGGCGCCCGGACACACGCTGATCGACGGCCGCACGATCGACTATGTTGTCCGGCGCAGCCGGCGCCGGCGCTCGATTTCGCTGACGATCGACGAATCGGGGCTGCGCGTCGGCGCGCCGTGGACCGCCGCGCAACGGGACATCGAGTCCATGCTGCGCCGCCACGCGCGCTGGATCGCCCGCAAACTGGAAGAATGGAACGACCGCCGTCCGGCGCCGCGACACTGGCGCACCGGGGAAACGATCGTCGTGCTGGGAGCGCCGCTGACCCTCGCGCTGGCGCCGCAGGCCTGCGCGCCCCGCGTCGACAATGCGACGCTCACCGTCGGCACCGCCGCCATGGCGCCGCGCGAGATCGAGTCCGCGGTGATGGCATGGCTCAAGCAGCGCGCAGTCGAGCACTACACGCAGCGCGCCGCGCATTACGCTGCCGAACTGGGCGTCGGTGCACCGGACATACGGCTGTCTGCGGCCCGCACACGCTGGGGCAGTTGCCACGCGAACGGGCGCGTGCGCATCAACTGGCGCCTGATCCAGTGCCCGCCACACCTCGTCGACTACGTCATCGTGCACGAGCTCGCGCACCTGCGGCACATGAACCACTCCAGCCGGTTCTGGAACGCCGTGGGTGGCGTGCTCGCGGATTACGCCGAGCGCCGCGCCGAACTGCGCCGCGACAGCGCGCGCTATCTCGTGTTGTGAGGGCGGCGGCGGCGCGCGCTATGCTACACTTTGCGCCACTTTTCCGTGCCGAGACATGCGCAACCGCCTGCTCATCCTGATTGTGGCATCGCTGCTCGGCGCGTGCGGTTACAAGGGCCCCCTTTACCACCCGAAGCCCAAGCCGGAAGCGCAAAAACCGGCCGCCCCGGCGCCGGCGCCGAGCGAAGCGCCGCGCGGGCCGCAGTGACCTTTTTCACGCACAGAAACCGGGAGCTGTACGCGGAAGACGTCGCGATACGCGACATCGCCGAGCAGTTCGGCACACCGTGCTACGTCTATTCGCGCGCCGCCCTGACGGACGGGTTCCGGGCGTTCGACGGCGCGTTCGCGTCGCGCGATCATCTCGTGTGCTATGCCGTGAAAGCGAACTCGAATCTCGCGGTGCTCAACGTATTCGCGCGGCTGGGCAGCGGGTTCGACATCGTGTCGGGCGGCGAACTCGCGCGCGTGCTGGCGGCGGGCGGCGACCCGGGCAAGGTCGTCTTCTCCGGCGTCGGCAAGACGGCCGAGGAAATGCGGCACGCGCTGAACGCCGGGGTTTCGTGCTTCAACGTCGAATCCGAGAGCGAACTCGCGCGGCTGAACCGGGTCGCGGGGGAAACGGGCAAGGTCGCCCGCTTCAGCCTGCGCGTAAACCCCGATGTCGACGCGCAAACCCACCCCTACATCGCGACCGGGCTCAAAGAGAACAAGTTCGGCGTCGCGTACGGCGATGCCCCGAGGCTCTACGCGCTGGCGGCCGGCATGCCGAACCTGCGGGCGGAGGGTGTCGATTGTCATATAGGCAGCCAGTTGACCGATCTCGCGCCAATCGCCGCGGCGCTCGACCGGGTGCTTGCGCTGATCGACCGCCTCGAATCCGGCGGCGTGCGCATCGCCCACGTCGACGTCGGCGGCGGGCTTGGAATTTGCTATCGAGACGAAACGCCGCCGGCGATTGCGGACTACGCACGCACGTTACTGGACCGCCTCGGCAACCGGAAACTCCGGTTGTTGCTGGAACCCGGCCGGCTGCTGACCGGCAACGCCGGCGTTCTTGTCACCCGCGTCGAGTATCTGAAGCGCGGCGAGGCCGGAAATTTCGCGATCGTGGATGCCGCGATGAACGACCTGCTGCGACCGGCGCTGTACGATGCGTGGCACGACGTGACGCCGGTCACGGAAAGCGATGGAAACAGAGAGACTTACGATATCGTGGGGCCGGTCTGCGAAAGCGGCGACTTTCTCGCGCGCGCGCGCTGTCGATCCGCGAAGGCGACCTGCTCGCCGTCCGGTCGGCCGGCGCGTACGGCATGAGC
>CAZMBS010000215.1:0-5805 GCA_964564295.1 uncultured Streptomycetaceae bacterium | reverse complement strand
TCAACGCGCAGAACTGCGTGCACTGCAAGACCTGCGACATCAAGGACCCCACGCAAAACATCGTCTGGGTGGTTCCCGAAGGCGGCGGCGGGCCGAACTACCCCAACATGTAGCCCGTGCGCGCCGCGCGCGCGCGGCGGGCGGCTCAAGCCCGGTCGGACATCTGCCGTAAACGGGGGCGTCAGCCCTTTGTTCTCCGGCCAGTGAGTCGACCATGAATGCGCCTCTCGATTCTGCGCTGTTCTCCGAGCCCGATTCCGGTGCCGAGCAGGTCACGTACCTGAACGTCATCGCCCAGGACCTTCTCGGCTGGGAGGAACCGCGCCGCCAGCTGGTCGAGGCGCTGCGCAACAACCATTTTCTGCTGTTCGCGCAGAAAATCATGCCGCTGAAGACCATCGGAGGCGAACCGCGCTTCTGCGAAGTGCTGCTGCGCCTCAAGGAGGAGGAGGACAACCTGCTGCCCCCGGGCGGGTTTTTCCCGATCGCCGAAAGTTACGGCATGTTGCGCGACATCGATCACTGGGTCGTGCTGAACCTGCTCGCCTGGTGCGCCGCCCAGCGCGAACAGAACCCGTCCTGGATCGTGCCGGTGTTCTGCGTGAACCTGTCCTCGGCGGCGCTCGAAGGGCCGCAGTTCGCGAAATTCGTGCGCACCGAGCTCGATCGCGCGCACGTGCCGCCCGGAACGCTGTGCTTCGAAATCGCCGAATCGGACATCATCGCGTATCCCGAGCAGGCGCGCAGCTTCATGGCGGCGCTGAAACCGGCCGGCTGCCGGTTCACGCTCGACGCGTTCGGCAGCGTCAAGGTGTCGTTCAAGCACATGAAGGGGCTGCCGCTCGATTACATCAAGATCGACGGCGTGATCATCCAGAACATCCTGAAAACGCCGGCCGAACTGGCGCGGCTGCGCGCGATTCACAGCGTGTGCCGGAAGGTGGGCATACGGACCATCGCCGAATTCGTCGAGAACGTCGAAACCATGAACGCGCTCGCGGAAGTCGGCATCGATTACGCGCAGGGGTTCGGCGTGGCGCTGCCGGCGCCGATCGCCGCCGTCGTGTAGGCCGCTCAGCCGCCGAGCAGCGCTTTCTTGAGGTCCGCGTCGGCGGGCCTGTCGCCGAGCCAGATGCGCAGCATGGCCCGGGAAAACTCGACGCCCGGTATCGTGCCGCGGGCCTCGCCGTTCACCGAAACGCGCGTGCCCTTGTCGCCCAGGAAATCGATGACCACCCGGTCGCCGCGCTCCAGCGTCTTTCCCGGATCGAACATCGCCTCGAACTGCCGGACCTGCGGATCCATGCGCGACATCTGATCTTCGCCGTGGTTGGCCTTGAGGCCGTCGTGCAGCGCGCGGTACAACTGGTCGGAGCCGATGCCGCGCAGCATGTGGATCTCGATGCGTTTCGCGCCCCGGGCGGCCAGCGCGGCCTCCGCATCGGCGGACTTCTGTTCCAGATACAGCGCGCCGACATAGACCTTTACGAACAGGCGCGTGCGCACGCCGGCGCCGTTCAGCACCATTTCCGGACCGCCGCCGGTGCGCGTCCTGTCGGCGAGCTTGATGCCCTCAAGTTCGGCACCCGCGGCCGGCAGACCGAAGGTCACCAGAACCGAAAGCAACATTGCAACCCGGGACGGCGCGGGGAACACGATTCAGGTACGATGCATCGCAGGATCAGAACAGCCGGAATCCGCCGCTGGTCCCGAGCAGCGCATCGCGCAGCCTGCCGTCCACGGGCTTGCGGCCGATCCATATGCGCAGCATGGCCGGAAAAAAATCGTCGCCCTTGATCGTCAGTTTCTCCTCGCCGTTCACGGTGATGCGGGTGCCCGTGCCGGGAACATAGTCGAGGAACACGCTTCCGCCCTTCTTGATCGCGCCGACCGACGACATCATGCGGTTGAGATCGCGGATACGGCCCTCAACGAGCGCGAGTTCCGCGGGGATGTGATTGGCCGCGAGTGCGTTATTGAGCGACGCGATGAGTTCCTTGGCGGTGACCTCGTCCGCGAGGATGTGCATCGCAACGCGTTTCGCGCCCGGATCCTTGAGAATTTCCTCCGCGTCGGTTTTTTTCGAGACCAGGTAAAGCGCGCCGACGTAGATCTGCGCCACGGCAAACTTCGTGCGCACGCCGGCGCCGTTCAGCACGACCTGCGGTCCGCCTTTTCCGAGCGCCACGCGATCCTCGACCTTCACACCGGCCACCTCGACGGCGTCGGCGTGCCCCGCCTGAAACCACAGCGCTGACAGCAAAAACGCTGCGGCAGCGCGATGGACGATCGTGGAAAATTGTGTTGCAAGCATTGGATTATTTGTCTGTTTTTTGTTCGGAATTACAGCGCTTCGAAAACGCCTGCCGCGCCCATGCCGGTGCCGATGCACATGGTGACCATGCCGTACTTGCGCTTCTGGCGGCGCAAGCCGTGCAACATCGTCGCGACGAGGATCGCGCCGGTCGCGCCGAGCGGATGGCCAAGCGCGATCGCGCCGCCCAGCGGATTCACGCGCGCGACGTCGAGGCCCAGTTCCTTGATGACGGCCAGCGACTGCGCGGCAAACGCTTCGTTGAGCTCGATCCAGTCGAGATCGCCCTGCGGCAAGCCGGCCTGCTGCAGCGCCTTCGGAATCGCCTTGATCGGGCCGATGCCCATGATGTCCGGTGGAACGCCGGCGACGGCATAACTCACGAAACGGCCGATCGGCATCACGTTGAAGCGCTTGATCGCCGCTTCGCTCATCAGCACCACCGCTCCGGCGCCGTCGGACATCTGCGAGCTGTTGCCCGCCGTGACCGAGCCCTTGGCCGCGAACGCGGGCCGCAGCCGCGCGAGTCCCTCGGGCGAGGTCTCGCGCCGCGGCCCTTCGTCGTTCGACACTTCGCGCCGGCGCACGCTGACTTCCCGGCGCGCAAGATCCGGCAGCGATTCGGCGATCGTGTACGGCGCCACCTCGTCCCGGAACTCGCCGGCATCGGTCGCGCGCAGCGCGCGGCGATGGCTTTCCGCCGCGAACATGTCCTGCTCCTCGCGGCTGATTTTCCACTGCGCCGCGACCTTCTCGGCCGTGATGCCCATGCCGTACGCGATGGCCACGTGTTCGTTTTTCTCGAAGATCGCCGGGCTGAACGTGGGCTTGTTGCCGCCCATCGGCACCATGCTCATGCTTTCCGTGCCGGCGGCGATCATGACGTCGGCCTCGCCCAGGCGTATGCGGTCCGCGGCAAGGGCGACTGCCTGCACGCCGGACGAACAGAACCGGTTGACGGTCATGCCCGACACGTTGTCCGGAATTCCCGCGAGCAGCAGCCCGATGCGCGCGACGTTCATGCCCTGCTCAGCCTCCGGCATCGCGCAACCGACGATCACGTCCTCGATCGCCGCGGGGTCGAGCCCCGGACACTTGCCGATGGCCGCCTTCAGCACATGCGCGAGCAAATCGTCCGGCCGCACGTTCCGGAACATGCCGCGCGGCGCCTTGCCGACCGGACTGCGCGTTGCCGCGACGATATAGGCGTCCTGAACCTGTTTGCTCATGACCGTGCCTCCATCAGTTTCTGAGCGGCTTGCCGGTCTTGAGCATGTGCTCGATCCGGGCCTGGGTCTTTTCCGTCGCGATGAGTTCCATGAAATGCTGCCGCTCGAGATCGAGGAACCATTGCTCGTCCACGAGGCTGCCGCCTTCGATCATGCCGCCGCACATCGTGAGCGCCACCTTCTGACCGATCAGGTAGTCGTGTTCCGAAATATGTCCGCCGGCCAGCATGTTTTCCATGAACGCGCGGATCGTCGCGACGCCGCTGCGGCCGGCAACCGGAATCGCGCTCTGGCGCAGCGGCGGGCGGTACCCCGACGCGGACAGCGCGCGCAACTCGGCCTTCGCGATTTCCAGCAGCTCGAACCGGTTCATCACGATGCGATCGGTCGGGCGCAGGTAGCCGATTTCGCGCGCGTGTTCGGCGCTGCGCCCGATTTCCGCCATGGCGACCGCCTTGAAGTACTTCTGCAGAAACGCGGACATGTCGCCGCCCTTCGCGTCCGCGACCGCGCGCATCGCGAACTCCTTGCATCCGCCGCCGGCCGGCAGCAGGCCGACGCCGACCTCGACGAGCCCGATGTAGCTTTCGAGCGTCGCCACCGCGCGATCGCAATGCATGATGAATTCGCAACCGCCGCCCAGCGCGAGTCCGTCGACCGCCGCGACCGTCGGCACCATCGAAAATTTCAGCGCCTGCGTCGTGTCCTGGAACTGCTCGACGAGTTTTTCGACTTCGGCGAGCTTGCCGGCCATCAACTGGTCCGCGACGCCGAGTTGTCGCGCGGCCTTCAACGCGAGCGATTCGGCTTCGCGCCGGACCGACCGGAAGAGCTTGCCGATGGCCGACGGCCGGGACGGTTTCGCGCCGCCGGCTGGCGTTTTCTTGAGGTTGGCGCCCACCGAGAACGGCGGCTCGGTCTGCCAGACCACGAGGCCCATGTAGTCGCGCTCGGCGATGTCGATGGCTTCCTGCACGCCGTCGAGCACGTCGTCGCCGATCGCGTGCATGCGGCTCTTGAAACTCACGATCGCGATGTCGTCGCCGGTGTGCCAGATGCGCACGCCGTCGGTCTCGCGGATGGTCTCGCCGTAGCGCACGTCCTCGCCGCGCAGGCGATCCGGAAACGGCTGGCGACGGTACACCGGCAGCGCCGATCGCGGTTGGTACGTTGCCGCCGCCGGCGCAAACGAGCCCTGCGGCCCGTGCACCCCGGTGCGGCCGGGTTCCGTCACCCACGAGGGCAACGCGACGTCCGCCATCGCACGGCCCGCGGCGATGTCTCCGGCGATCCACGCCGCGGCGTCGCTCCAGCCCGCCGCCTGCCAGATTTCGAATGGTCCCTCGTTCCAGCCGAAGCCCCAGCGTATCGCGAAATCCAGATCGCGCGCGTTGTTCGCGATGGCCGCGAGATGCACGGCGCAATAATGGAACGAATCCCGATAAATCGACCACAGAAACTGCGCCTGCGGGTGCTGCGATGCGTGCAGTTGCGCGAATCGTTCCGCGACGTTCTTGTTCTTCAGGATTTCCACGACCGACGCGTCGGCCGCGCCGCCGGACAGCCGGTAGCCGCCGGTCGCCAGATCCAGCACCTGGATGTCGCGCCCCACCTTCTGGTACACGCCGCGCTTCGTTTTCTGCCCCAGCGCGCCCTGGTCGATCAGCGCCTGGAGCCACGCCGGCACCGTGTAATAGCGGTGCCACGGGTCCTCGGGCAGCGTGTCCTTCATCGTATTGACGACGTGGGCAAACGTGTCGAGGCCCACGACGTCGGCGGTGCGGAACGTCGCGCTTTTCGGCCGCCCGATCAACGCTCCCGTCAGCGCGTCCACCGTGTCGAATCCGATTTTCAGGCGCTCGGCATGATGGATCGTGGCGAGCAGCGAAAACACGCCCACGCGATTCGCGATGAAGTTGGGCGTGTCTTTCGCGCGGATCACGCCCTTTCCGAGCGTCGTCACGAGAAACTTCTCGAGTTCGTCGAGCACGCCTGGAACGGTTTCACTGCACGCAACGAGTTCGACCAGATGCATGTAGCGCGGCGGATTGAAGAAATGCACGCCGCAGAAGCGCGGGCGCAACGCAGCCGGAAACGCCTGCGCGAGCCGGTTGATCGACAGGCCCGAGGTGTTGCTCGCGAAGATCGCGTTCTCGCCGAGATGCGGCGCCACCTTCTTGTACAGATCGGATTTCCAGTCCATGCGCTCGGAAATCGCCTCGATCACGAGGTCGCAGTCGCGCAGCTGGGGCAGATGCTGAT
>CAZMBS010000214.1:0-5811 GCA_964564295.1 uncultured Streptomycetaceae bacterium | reverse complement strand
ATCGACGGCACGCTGTCCTGGTGGTCGCTTGCGACGCTGCAGGTGCGGTTTTACGCGCTCGACATCGCGGGGCCTGCGCTCAAGGTCAGGCGCGATCGGCGCGGCGTCGTTTCCGTGGCCGGCATGAAGCTCGATCAGGCGCCGCAGGACGGCGGCGGCCTGATGGATCTGCTGCTGCAGCAGCGCGATATCGCCGTGCGCGACGCCCACGTCGTGTGGCACGACGAATTCACGGGAGCGCCGCCGCTCGAACTGAAGGACGTCAACCTGCAGATTCTGAACAGCTGGAACCGGCACCGGTTCGGTTTGCGCGCGGTGCCGCCGCCGGACATCGCAGGCGCGCTCAATGTGCGCGGCGATTTGACCGGCGACACCGTGAAAGCCCTGGAACGCTGGAACGGGCGGATATTCGTGCAACTCGACTACGCGGATATCGCCGCCTGGAGAACGTGGATCCGTTTTCCGGTGGATTTTCCGAAGGGTACGGGCGCAGTGCGCGCCTGGCTGACGTTCGGCGACCACACGCTGAAGGACCTGATCGCGGACGTCGCGTTGTCCGGCGTCAAGACGCGGCTGGCGAAGGATCTGCCCGAACTGGATCTTTCAGCGCTCGCGGGCCGTATCGGCTGGAAAACGTTAAAGGGCGGATTCGAAGTCTCGACCACGCAGTTTTCGCTGTCGACGGCGGACGGACTCGCGTTGCAGCCGACGGATTTTCTGCTGCGCGTCGCGGCGGACCGGACCGGAAAGCCGTCCCGCGGCGAGTTGCGCGCAAACGTGCTCGACCTCGCGCCGCTCGTCGCGCTCGCGGACCGGCTGCCGCTCGAAGCGGAAGTGCGAAAAACGCTCGTGGAACTCGCGCCCAAGGGAAGTGTGCAGGAGCTCGCCGTGCGATGGACGGGTTCCTGGCCGGAACCGGAGCAATACAGCGCGCGCGGCCGATTCGAAAACCTGAGTTTGCACCGTTTCGGACGCATACCGGGTTTCACCGGCGTGTCCGGCAATATCGATGGAACGGAAAAGAGCGGAAACCTCAACGTCAATGCGGGGCATGCGATGCTCGACATGCCGCTCGTGTTCAAGTCGCCGCTGGGATTCGACACGCTGACCGCGCAATTGTCCTGGACGCGCTCGAAGGAAGCGGTCGAATTCAAATTGAGCAGCGTATCGTTCGCCAATCCGGATCTCAGCGGCAGCGTCTTCGGCTCGTACCGCGCGCTCGCGTCGGGGTCCGGCGATCTGGATCTCACCGGCAATCTGACGCGCGCGGACGCGCGCCAGGTGGCGCGATACATCCCTGTGACCGTCGCCACGGGCTCGCGGCCCTGGCTCGAGCGCGCGTTCGTCGCGGGCCATTCCAATGACGTGCGGTTTCGCGTCAAGGGCAACATCGGTGATTTTCCGTTTCCGGACAACAAGGGCGGCACGTTTTCCGTGACCGCGAAGGTCGCCGGCGGAATACTCGACTATGCCGACCGCTGGCCGCGCATCGAGAACATCGAGGGCGATCTCGCGTTTCGCGGCGTCCGCCTCGACGTCTTCGCGCGGCAGGGGGCGATCCATGGCGCGCGCCTCGGGAAGGTGCACGCGGAGATTCCCGATCTGGCCAGCGGCAACCAGGTGCTCACGGTGGCCGGCGAGGCGGACGGGGCGACATCGGATTTTCTGTCGTTCATCGACAAGAGTCCGGTCGGCGGCATGATCGATCACTTCCATGAAGGCATCGAGGCGCAGGGCGCCGGGCGCCTTGCGCTGAAACTCGTGTTGCCGCTGCAGAACCTCGACAACAGCAAGGTAAGCGGCAGTTACCTCATGAGCAACAACCAGGTGCGCATCGATGCAGCGTTTCCGCCGGTGGACCAGGCCAACGGCCGCATCGAGTTTACCGAGTCGACCGTGAGGCTGCCGTCGGCGACCGGTGTGTTTCTCGGCGGCCCGATTTCGATCACGGGCACATCACAGCGCGATTCCACGGTCCGGATCACGCTGCTCGGCAAGATCGATGCGGACAACGTGCGCCGCGCGGGCGGACCGGCCTGGATGAACAGTCTGCGGGGCGCCACGGACTGGCGCGGTTCATTCACGCTGCGCCGGAAGCTTGCCGACCTGGTGATTGAAAGCAGCTTGCAGGGCATTGCGTCCAATCTCCCGGCGCCCTTTGTCAAGACCGCCGGGGAATCCGTGCCGTTGCGGATCGAGCGGCATTTCACGGGACGCAACCAGGATACGTGGGCGTTTTCGTACGGCGATGTGGTGCAGGCGCAGTTCGCGCGGCGCGACGACGGCAAGAAGGCCGTCATCGAGCGTGGCGTCGTGCGCCTGGGTGGCGGTGCGCCGGCGGAGATGGACCGATCGGGGGTGTGGATATCCGGCACGCTCAAGAACTTTGATCTCGACGACTGGGTCCGACTTGCCGGCGGCGGTGGCGCGGGGCTTGATTACGCCATCGGCGGGATCGACGTCCGTATCGGCGAACTCGATGTATTTGACCGCAAGTTCCATGATCTCGTGCTCGCGGCCCAGCCGCAGGGCGGCGTCATGCAGATCGTGCTGTCGGCGCGCGAGGTCGAGGGCCTCGCAAGCTGGCGCTCGCAGGGCGCCGGCCGACTGGTCGCGCGCCTGAAGAAGTTGCATTTTCCCGCGGCGGACGCGCGTGCCACGGTGCCGGCGGACGCGAAGATGAAGCCGGCTGACAAGCCGCCGGAGTTTCCGGCGCTGGATGTCACGATCGAGCAGTTCCAGCTCGCGGACAAGCCCCTGGGAAAACTCGAACTGACCGCCTCCCCGGCGGACCGAGACTGGCGGATCGAGAAGCTGCGGATCAGCAATCCGGACGGCGTGCTCAATGTCGACGGGCTCTGGCAATCGTGGCTTGCGCAGCCGCGCACGCTCGTCAACGTGCGGCTCGATGTCGCCGATGTCGGCAAGATGCTGACGCGGTTCGGCCACCCGGAAGGCGTGCGGCGCGGCACCGCGAAAATCGAGGGCACGCTCTCCTGGGCCGGCAGTCCGCAACGAATCGACTATTCCAGTCTCACCGGAAACTTCGTGCTGGATGCGGCGAAGGGGCAGTTTCTGAAAATGGAGCCGGGCATCGGCAAGTTGCTCGGCATATTGAGTCTGCAGGCGCTGCCACGGCGGATTACGCTCGATTTCCGGGACATTTTCAGCGACGGGTTCGCATTTGACGACATCATCGGCGCGGTCAAGGTCAATCGCGGCATCGCGACGACAGACAATTTCCGCATCAACGGCCCCTCCGCGCGTGTCGTGATGGGCGGCGAGGTCGATCTCGCGCATGAGACGCAGAAAATCAAGGTGCGCGTCAGCCCGTACATTTCGGATGGCGTGTCGATCGCCGGGGCATTGATCGGGGGCCCGATCGCGGGTGTTGCGACGTTTCTAGCGCAGAAGCTGCTGAAGGACCCGCTGAACGAGCTGGCTGCGTACGAGTACGCCGTGACCGGCAACTGGAGCGATCCGCAGATCGCGCGGGTGGACAGTTCTGCCGCGGCGGAGAAGTCCCCATGAGGTCCGCCGTTGCCGTCGTCGCGACAGCGGCCTTGATGGGCGGAGCACTGCCGGCCCCGGCGGCGCAGACCCATGCCGTTTCGCCGTCGCTGTGGGATCGCCCCCGGACGGCTGCGGCGATACTCAACGACGCTGTCGTTCGCAGCGTCGTGCTGGCACGGCTCGCGCAGCCCGGCGCGAGACTCGTCATTCACCATGCGCCGGCAACGGAATCCCTGTTGCACGCGGAAGAACTGCGCGCGTGGCTCGCGGCGCTCGCGGTCGACCCGGAACGTACGCTGCTCGCCGGCAGTCTGAGGTCCGGTGAGCCGCTGAAACTGGAAATTGTGCCATGAGCAGAAAATTGAGAACCGCTGCCGCCCGGCCGGGCACCAAAACCCGAAAAGCGGCTGCAAGTTCCCCGAATGTCGCTCGCGTCGCGGCCGTGCAACTCGCTTCCGGGCCCCATGTAGAGGGTAACTTGCGCGAAGCGGCGCGACTTATCGCCATGGCGGTGGATGAGGGCGCGCAACTTATCGCGCTGCCGGAGTATTTCGCCATCATGGGCATGCGCGATCACGACAAGGTGGCCGTGCGCGAGCCGGAGGGCAAGGGGCCGATCCAGGATTTTCTGTCGGCGACGGCGAAGCGATACGGCGTGTGGGTCGTCGGCGGCTCGGTGCCGCTCGCGTGTTCGGCGCCGGACAAGGTGCGCAACAGCTCGCTGGTGTACGACCATCAGGGAAAATGCGTCGCGCGGTACGACAAGATTCACCTGTTCGGGTTCGAAATGGGCAAGGAGTCCTATCGCGAAGCGGTGACGATCGAGCCGGGCGATGCGGTCGTCGTCGTCGATTCCCCGGTCGGGCGGCTCGGATTGTCGATTTGCTACGACCTGCGGTTTCCGGAGCTGTACCGGGCGATGCCGGACGTCGACATCATCCTTGTGCCGTCGGCATTCACCGAAACCACCGGCAAGGCGCACTGGGAGACGCTGATACGCGCGCGCGCCATCGAGAATCTCGCGTATGTCGTGGCGCCCGCTCAGGGGGGCTACCACCTGAACGGGCGCGAAACCCACGGCGATTCGATGATCGTCGATCCCTGGGGTGTCGTGCTCGACCGGTTGCCGCGCGGGTCCGGCGTCGTCGTCGCCGGGATCAATCTTGCGCATATGCGGCGCCTGCGGCAAAGTCTGCCGGCGCTTACGCATCGCACGCTGCAGTCGTGATGCCCGATTCGGTTTTGTCATCGTCAACGTGCTGATTTTGTTCGAAAAACTATCTTACATTCTGGATTCCCATTGGCAACCGAAACTCTGAGCGTCAAACCCGAAACGCATTTCGCAGCTGCAAACGAGACCCTGCTGGCGCCTTATTCGCTGGACAGCAGGCAACTCGAATCGGTATTCGGACAGATCATGACCCACCGGGTCGATTACGCCGATCTGTATTTCCAGTACGGCCGCAGCGAGTCATGGAGCCTCGAGGAAGGCATCGTCAAGACCGGCAGTTTCAACATCGACCAGGGCGTAGGCGTGCGCGCGGTGACGGGTGAGAAGACCGCGTTCGCGTACTCCGACGACATCAGCATCGATGCCCTCATGGCCGCGGCGCACGCGACGCGCGCCATCGCGCGCCAGGGCGGGCACGCGGCGACGCAGGTTGCGCGGCGCAGCCCGGCGCACGGTCTTTATCTCGCCCAGGATCCGCTTGCAAGCCTCGAAGCGGGTGCCAAGGTTGCGCTGCTCGAGCGCGTCGAACGGCACACGCGCAGCCTTGATCCGCGCGTGATACAGGTCATGGCCTGGCTCGGGGGCGAGTACGAGGTCGTGTACATCGCGCGCAGCGACGGGGTGACCGCCGCGGACGTGCGACCGCTCGTGCGACTGTCCGTGCAGGTCATCGTCGAGCAGGACGGGCGCCGGGAGCAGGGCAGCGCCGGCGGCGGCGGGCGTTTCGGGTACGAGTACTTTACCGACGAAATCGCGCGGGATTACGCGCGCAAGGCCGTCGACCAGGCGCTCGTCAATCTCGAGGCGCGGCCCGCGCCGGCGGGAACCATGACGGTGGTCCTGGGTCCGGGCTGGCCCGGCGTGCTGCTGCACGAGGCGGTGGGTCACGGGCTCGAGGGCGACTTCAATCGCAAGGGCACGTCGGCATTCAGCGGGCGTATCGGGGAACGCGTGGCGGCGCCCGGCGTTACCGTGGTCGACGACGGCACCATCGCGCGCCGCCGGGGCTCGCTCAACATCGACGACGAGGGCAATCCGACGCGCCATAACGTGCTGATCGAGAACGG
>CAZMBS010000213.1:0-5895 GCA_964564295.1 uncultured Streptomycetaceae bacterium | reverse complement strand
CGACGCGAACCTCACGTCGAACACCGGGCACTTTGCCACCCAGTGCCGCGCCGTCGCGGCTGCTTTCCGGGAGCTGGGATTCGAGACGACCGTACTGGCCAATCGGAAAATCGAGGCGGGAGTCGCGCGCGAGCTGCAGGCGGCCGGATTCTTTTCCGAAAGTCCCTACGAAAAGACATCCGATGATCCACTGTGCTGGTGGCTCAAGTCGTTTTTTGACGTATCCGGAACGCTCGCGGCGGATTTCGACAAGGCCGGCCGGCTCGTCAGCGAGGACCTCGTCTACTACGATACGGCAACGCCCGCGCCGGTCATGGCACTGATCCAGTGGGCCCAGACGAAATTTTCCCCGGAGAACTGCCCCCACATAGCCATGAATTTCATCGAACACAGCGGTGTGGTTGCGAAACGGTCCGCGTCAGGCAGACTGGAGCTGGATATCCGGTCCCACAATCCCATCCTCTATCGCTACGCCAGTCTGGCCGTCGATTCGAAATTCGCGCATCGCTTCCATTGGGTTTCGACCGACGGGTACCTGGCCGAGATCTACTCGCATGTTCTGGAAAGGCCGGTGACCCGCCTGCCGACCCCGTACGTCGCGGCTATCACCCCACGATCCCGCGCCGGCGCCACGGCATGGACCGTCGGGTTCCTGGGAGCCCAGAGGCCGAGCAAGAACTATCATCTCGTGCCGGACATCGTCGAGAGGCTTCTCATGCGGCGAAAAGATGTCCGGGTCGTGATCCAGGACAGTTGGTCGATGATGGAAGAGGTTACCGCGCGCATTCGTGGCCTCGCCGCGGCTGAGCCGCGCATCGAGTTGATCACTGCGGCGCTTGACGAGCCCGGGTGGGCGCGGCTCGTGGACCGGTGCGACCTGCTGGTTGCCGCATATGACCGGGACCTGTACGGGAGCGCCCCCTCGGGGATCGTGTTCGAGGGGCTCGCGTCCGGCATCCCGCTCGTTGTGACCGGCGGCACGGCATTGGAAAGTTGTGCCCGGGAATATGGATTCCCCGCAAGCGCCATTGATGAACTGGAACCCGGATCCATCGTGCGCGCCGTTGAATCGGCGCTGGCAAACTACGACCGGCTCGCACATTGCGCGATGGCGGCGAGCAACCAGTGGAAGAAGCGCAACGGACCGCGGAGCATGGTGCGGGCGCTGCTCGAGACCACCGGAAAGCCCATGGAGAAATAGCACCATGCTCGCGTGCCGCGCCGGTTTCGCCTCCGCTTCGGGATAAAATCGCGGTTCGGTTCACGCCATGTTCATCAAGAAACTCTTCACGGCCGCAGCACGATCCGGCACCGCCGGTGGAAACGCCATGCCGGTCGAGTATCCGCTCGAAACGGAGCGCCGTCTCGTCGAGCGTCATGGCCGAGCGCCAGTCGATCGTCACCTCGACGTACTCGCAGGCGATCTGCGCATCGGCTCGGCGCGGTTCGTCGATCTGTACACGGATTGCCTGCGGCAGACCGGAACGGCGGTCACGCCGTTCAACGTGTTTCAACGGTATCAGACCCGCCAGATGATGGTGCAGTACTTCCTGGCGACGCTCGAAGTAGCGGGCGCGCGCGCGGAATGCGGTGCCTATCGTGGTGCAACGGCTCTGCTGTTGTGTCATGCCTGGAAATCGCGGCAGCCGGACTTTCTCGGCGAGAACATGCACCTGATCGACAGCTTCTCCGGTACCAGCGCCTCGGTAGCGCAGGATTACATTCCGGTGCGCGAAGAAGGCGGCAGCCCGCGCATGGCGCCCTTTTTCCCGCCGGGCAAGACCGACGTCACGCCGGAACTCGTGCGCGGATTCCTCACTGGATTCCCGCGGGCCCGCATCAGCGCCGGGTGGATACCGAAGGTATTCGCGTCGCTGCCGGAACAGGCCTGGGCGTTCGTGCATCTCGACCTCACGCTTTATGAACCGACGCTTGCCGCAATGGAGTATTTCCACCCGCGGCTCTCCAGCGGCGGCGTGATCTTCGCCGACGGATCGATCTTCTGCCCCGGCGCCGAGAAAGCTGTCGACGACTATTGCGTCCGCAACGGCATTCCCTACGTGACACTGGGCCACCGCGAGATGGTGATCATCCGGTAGCCGACTCCCCGGGCCGCCATCATGCTTGGAAATTTCCTCCGGCAGCTGCTGCAGCCCAGGCCGCAATCCGTGCGTGGCGATGCGGCACTGGCGGAACTCGCGCGCCTGTACCAGCAGGGGCTCTATGCCGACACGGCAGCCCGTTCCCGCGCGATGGTGGAACGCGAGCCGGGTAACGTCGGCGCGTGGCGGATTCTGGGCGCAGCCTTGCTCGCGCAGGGCAGGGCCAAGGACGGCGTCGCATGTCTGCGAAAAGTATGCGAACTCCGTCCGGATTCGGTCGACGACTGCACGCGCCTCGCCGACGTCCTTGCAGGGACCGGCGATCTGCACGGCGCGGCCGACGGCTACCGGCGCGCGGTCGCGCTGAATTCCTCCGACATCAGGTTACCGGAGCAACTCGCTGCTTTGCTCAAGGTCCTCGCCCGGTACGATGAAGCGGAAGCCGTCTGCCGCGCCGCGCTGGCGGGCGGCCCGGCAACACCATCGCTCCGCCACACTCTTGCCAACGTATTGTTCGAACAGGGCCGGGTGAACGAGGCCATCGCCGAAGTTCGTTCGGTGCTCGCGACCGCTCCGGACCTGCCCGCCGTGCACAGCGACCTGCTGCGCATGCTCAACTACGCCGATGGACAGAATCCGGAATCGGTCTGGAGCGAGCACGCCGCCTGGGACCTGCGCCACGCGCGTGCGCTGGAGCTTGCCGCGCTTCCTCACGCCAACGACCGAAATACGGCGCGGCGCCTGCGACTCGGCTATGTTTCGCCGCACTTTCGCAAGCATGCGATGACCTTCTTCTTCGAGTCCACCCTTCGCCATCATGATCGGGAACAATTCGAGGTGTTTCTGTACGCCGACGTGGCGCAGCCGGACGAGTACTCCGCGCGACTGCAATCCCTTGGCGCGGTGTGGCGCAACACCACCGATGCAAGCGACGAGTCCCTTGCCGCAATGGTACGCAGCGACGCGATCGATATCCTGGTGGACTTGAGCGGACATACGCCGCGCAACCGACTGCTCGCGTTCGCGCGGCGTGCCGCGCCAGTGCAGGTTACCTGGAACGGATATCCGAATACGACCGGCATGCGCAGCATGAACTATCGCGTCACTGACGCCATATGCGATCCGCCGGGAACCACCGAGCATCTGCACTCGGAGACACTGGTGAGACTGCCTGATATCTACATGACGTGGCAGCCGCCGACGGACGCGCCCGACCCCGGACCACCCCCGTCGCTGTCGCGAGGCCACGTGACATTCGGGTCATTCAACTCATGCTTCAAGATTACGCCGGCGACGATCGCGCTGTGGGCGCGCATTCTTCGTGGACTACCCGGGTCCCGGCTCATGTTGCTCACTGCCGACGGCGAAGCAGCGAAGCAGCGTATCTGGAACCTTTTCGCGGCGCGCGAAGTCGCGCACGATCGCCTCGAAATCCTGCCCAGACTGACGCATGAACAGTTTCTCGCCGCCCATCTGCAGGCCGACGTCGCGCTCGACACGTTTCCGTATCACGGCACCACGACCACCTGCTTCTCGCTGTGGATGGGGCTTCCCGTCGTCGTGCGCGCCGGAGACGTGCACGCCGCGCGGGTCGGGGCAAGTCTCATGGGCAATGTCGGCCTGGCCCATCTGATCGCGCGGAACGACAGTGAATACGTCGAAATTGCACTCCGGACCGCGGCTGATCTACCGGCATTGGCTGCATTGCGCACCGGGCTGCGCGGCCGTGTCGCGCGCTCAGCGCTCGCCAACGGCGCGTCGGGCGCCCGGGGGTTGGAGCAGGCCTACCGAAACATGTGGTCCGCATGGTGTCGAACGTGACTTCGGGATCACGCCGGCAGTAGCATGCCGATCACGGCGCCCGTCGCGAGCGTCGCGAGCGTGCCGGAGACGAGCGAACGCATGCCCAGCGCGACAATTTCGTCGCGCCGCGTCGGGGCCATTGTCGCGAGGCCGCCGATCAGGATGCCGAGGCTTCCAAAGTTTGCGAATCCGCAGAGGCAGTACGTCATGATCAGCCGGCTGCGTTCCGACAATTCCCCGGCGGGCAGCTGCGACATGTCGACATAGGCGATGAATTCGTTCAGTATCGTCTTCGTTCCCATCAGCGCGCCCGCAACCTGCGCTTCCTGCCACGGCACTCCGGCGAGCCACGTGAGCGGCGCCATCACGAGCCCCAGCACGCGCTGCAGCGTGACCGGCTTGCCGGCGACCTCGGGCAGCGCGCCGAGCATGAGGTTCACGAGCGTGACGAGCGCGACCAGCACGATCAGCAACGCGACGATGTTGAGCAGCAGCGTCAAGCCGTCGAGCGTTCCGCGCGTGATCGCGTCCATCGCGCTCTTCGCGCCCGGATCGTCCGCCAGCGATCCCGCCGTCGCGACGCCCTGCGGCGGCACCATGAGCGCCGCCACCGCGATCGCCGCCGGCGCGCTGATGAGCGAAGCCGACAGTATGTGCCCCATCGCGTCCGGGACCGCGGCGCCCAGCAGCGTCGCATAGAGCACCATCACGCTACCCGCGATTCCCGCCATGCCGCAGGTCATCACGATGAAGAGCTCGCCGCGATTGAGCGCCATCAGGTACGGCCGGATTACGAGCGGCGCCTCGACCATGCCCACGAACACGTTGGCCGCGGTGGAGAGCCCGACCGCGCCGCCGACGCCCAGGGTTTTTTCCAGGAACGCGGAGATCGAGCGCACGATGAACGGCAGCACGCGCCAGAAGAACAGCAACGACGAGGCCGCGCTCACGACCAGGATCAGCGGCAGCGCACGGAACGCGAGCACGAAACTCGATGTCTGCGGCAGCTCGGCGTACGGCAGCGGCCCGCCGCCCAGATAGCCGAACACGAACGACGTGCCGGCCTGCGTCGCGCGCTCCAATGCGAGCAGCGCTTCGTTCAGCGCGAGGAAAAACGCCCTGAACGGCGGCGCCATGATCAGCAGCGCCGCCATCACGATCATCAGCGCGACGCCGGACAGCACGATGCGCCACGGCACGGCGCGGCGGTTCTCCGACAGCAACCAGGCAAGCGCGAGGAGTCCGGTCAGTCCGAAGGCGCTTTGCAGGGCAAGCATGGGGCCTTCCGCGCGCCGATGCTACTGTCGCCGCCAGGTGGTTCCGGTGGGGCCGTCTTCCAGCAGAACGCCGGCGGATTTGAGTTCGTCGCGAATGCGATCGGCCTCGATGAAGTTTCGCGACTTCTTCGCAGCACCCCGCGCAACGATGGCCAGCGCGATGCGCTCCGGCGTCCAGTCTCCCTGCGCCGGGCCGGCCTTGAGAAACGCATCCGGCTCGCGTTGCAGCAGCCCGAGCAGGCCGGCGAGCGATTTCAGCAGCGCCGCGTCGCCCGCCGAGCGGGTCTTGTTGATTTCGTTCGCGAGATCGAACAGCACCGCCACCGCGTCCGGCGTGCCGAAATCATCGTTCATCGCATCGCGAAAACGCTGCGCGAGCGGATGGCTCCAGTCCACCGCCGCGGGCTCCGCGTCGAGGCCGCGCAATGCCGTGTACAGTCGCGTCAGTCCCTGCCGGGCATCGTCGAGATGCTGGTCGGAATAATTGAGCGGGCTGCGGTAGTGCGCGCGGATGATGAAGAACCGCACGACCTCCGGGTCGTAGCGTGCGAGCACTTCGCGCACCGTGAAGAAATTGCCGAGAGACTTCGACATCTTCTCGTCGTCGACGCGCACGAAGCCGTTGTGCATCCAGTAGTTCACGAAACGCGACTGATGAGCCCCTTCGGACTGCGCGATCTCGTTCTCGTGATGCGGAAACTGAAGATCCTGCC
>CAZMBS010000212.1:4299-5908 GCA_964564295.1 uncultured Streptomycetaceae bacterium | reverse complement strand
TCGAAGGCGCGCGCGAACGCCTCCCAGTCGACGGCCGGATAGGCCACCACGTGCGCGTTGTAATTTCCGACGGCGCCGTTCACCTTGCCGAGCAGGGTCACGCCGGATATGCGCGCGCGCGCGCGTTTCAGCCGGGCGGCGACGTTGGCGAGTTCCTTGCCGAGCGTCGTCGGAGATGCGGGCTGGCCGTGCGTGTGCGCGAGCATCGCGACGTCGGCGAGCTCGTGCGCCATCGCCGTGAGTTTCGCGATGATCCCGTCGAGCGCGGGCAGGACGACTGCGTCGCGCGCGTGTTTCAGCATGAGCCCGTGGCAGAGGTTGTTGATGTCCTCCGACGTGCAGGCGAAATGGATGAACTCTGCGACCTTCGCGACCTCGGCGTTGCCCGCGAGTTTCTCCCGGAGAAAATACTCGATCGCCTTCACGTCGTGATTGGTCTCGGACTCGATGGCCTTTACGCGCGCACCGTCGGTCTCGGAAAAGCCGTCGGCGAGCGCGTCGAGCTGTGCGCGGGTCGCCGCCGAAAACGCCGCGACTTCGGGGATCGCCGGTTCGGCGGCGAGCGCCTTCAACCACTCGATTTCGACACGGACCCGGTAGCGGATCAGCGCGAACTCGCTGAAATAGGCGCCCAGCGCCGCCACTTTCGGCGCGTAGCGGCCGTCGAGCGGTGTCAGTGCGGTGAGGGGTGTAAGCGCCATGCGGTTCCTGTCGCGATGCGCGTTGCGTAACTATTTGAATTTTATCATCTTGCCGTCACGCGGGACAGCGGACGCGCGACCGCGCGTTCCACCACGCCGCGCGTGAGCCGCGGTTCGATCATTTCGATGAAGGTGTAGACGAACGCACGCAGGAAATCGCCGCGACGCAGGCTCACCGAAATCGTGTTCGATTCGAACAGATGCGCGGCGGACAGCGCGACGAGGCCCTTGTCGCGGCGCGGATCGTGCGCCATGTCGGCCACGATCGCGATGCCGAGTCCGGATTCGACGAAAGTCTTGATGACGTCGGTGTCGGCCGCGGACAGCACGAAGTCCGGCTTGAGGCCGGCTGCAGCAAACGCGCGCTCCACTTTCGTGCGCCCCGAAAATGTGTCGTCGTAGGTGATGATCGGGTGGCGCGCGATCGCCGCCAGCGTGAGCCGGCGCGCCCGCGCGAGCGCATGGCCGCGCGGCGCCAGCACGACGCGTTGCAGCGCCGCGCAGGGCAGGCTCACGAGTTCCGGCGGCATGACCGCCGGCGCCGAGCCGATGCAGAGGTCCGCCGTGCCGGCGCGCACGAGCGCCGTGATCTCCTCCGGATTGCCCTGCCGCACGCCGACGTGTATGCCCGGATGCCGCGCGCGAAACTGCCGGATGACCTGCGGCAGCGCGTAACGCGCCTGGGTGTGCGTCGTCGCGACCGTGAGCGACCCGGAATCGCCCGCGACGAAATCCCGGCCGATTTTCACGAGGTTTTCGGCCTCGGCCAGCATGCGTCCGGCGCCCGCGAGAATCGCGCGGCCCGGCGCCGTCACGCCCGTGAGCCGGCGCCGGTTGCGCGTGAAGACATCCACGCCGAGTTCGCGTTCGAACGCGCGCAGCTGCCGGCTCACGGCCGGCTGCGACAG
>CAZMBS010000212.1:0-4199 GCA_964564295.1 uncultured Streptomycetaceae bacterium | reverse complement strand
ATCACGGTCGCGGACAGCGTGCGCTTCGAGCGCCGGGGCGTGCCCACGGCGACGGTGTGCAGCACCGCATTTTCGCGCGCGGCGCGGTTTCAGGCGGCGGGCCGCGGCATGGCGGACCTGCCCATCATCGAGATTCCCCACCCGATGCACACCGCCGCCGAAACGGCCGTGCGCGAGCGCGCGGCCGCGGTGGTCGACGCGATCGCGGCGGCGCTCGGCGCGCGCGAACCGCGCGGTGCCGATCGCGACGGCGAACGCGTGCCGGAACGCGTGAGCATCGACGAATCGCCGGACGCGTTGCAGGAATTTTTCTTCGACCGGGGATGGACCGACGGCCTGCCGGTCGTGCCGCCGACCGAACGCGCGGTGCGCGCGATGCTCGATGCGGTCGACCGGGACCCTCAGGAGGCGATCGGCCCGGTTCCGCCGCGCATGCGCATGGCGACCGTCGAGAAGCTCGCGATCAACGCGGTGATGGCGGGCTGCCGGCCCGAGTATTTTCCCGTGTTGCTCGCCGCGGTGGAGGCGGTGCTGGACGGGGACTGCAGGCTCTACGGCATACAGACCGCGACCAACACCACCTCGCCGTTCATCATCATCAACGGTCCGGCGGCGGCGCGGCTCGGCATGAACGCGCGCGGCAACGTGTTCGGGCAGGGTAATCGCGCGAACGCGACCATCGGGCGCGCGCTGCAGCTCATCCTGCGCAACGCGGGCGGCGACACGCCCGGCGAAACCGACATGTCGACGCAGGGGCAGAGCGGCAAGTTCACGTTCTGCATCGCCGAGAACGAGGCCGACAATCCGTGGCAGCCGTTCCACGTCGAGCACGGTTTCGGACGCCACGACAGCACGGTCGCCGTGATCGGCGCGTCCGCCGGCCACAACGTGTTCACCTACGGCTGTCACGATGGCGCGGAAATCATCGACCATTTCGTCGGCGCGATGGCGGCGATGGGGCACAACAACATCATTTTTCCGACCGGGCCGGTGATCGTGATGGGGCCCGAGCATGCGGGCACGCTCGCGCGCGACGGCTACGACAAGGCGCGCATCAAGCGCGAAATTTTCGAGCGTGCGCGCATTCCGCTCTCGCGCTTCGGTGCGCGCACGGTGCGCGGCCTGCAGCACCGCCGCTCGCGCTGGTTCGCGCAGGCGGGCGATGCGCAGCACATCGGCGTGGCCGACGACCCGTCGCACATCCACATCGTGGTTGCCGGCGGCGCGGGCATTCACTCGCAGTTCGTGCCGACTTCGTTCAGCTACAATCCCGTGTTCCGGCCCGTGCGGTTCAAGTCGTAGCGATTCCGGTCGCGGCGAATGGAGCCGTAGCCCGCCCCGGGAACATGTACGGCCGTGACGCGGCCGCGCTCGGGGCTGCCGACGTGGCCGGTATGCCCGTACCGTCTCTCAAGGAGAATGCCATGGCCGGAACCCGCAGCCCATTCAGCCCCTGGCCGGTCCGATGCATCGCGGCCGGACTCGTGTCGACGCTGTGCTGCATCGCAGGCGCCGCGAGCGCGGCGCAGGCCGGCGCGCCGTGGCAGCCGTCTAGAAACATCGAGTTCATCATTCCGGGCGGCGCCGGGGGCGGCCAGGACCGCACCGGGCGCGTGATCATGGACATCCTCGGCGGCAAGGGGTTCGTGAAGACCAGCATGTCGCTCGTCAACCGGCCGGGCGGCGGCGGCAACATCGCCTACACCTACCTCAACCAGTTCACCGGCGATGCGCACTACCTCGCTACCGCGACGCCGTCGCTGCTCACCAACAACATCCTGGGCCTGTCGCTCATCAACTACACGCATTTCACGCCGCTCGCCGTGATGTACGGCGAGTTCATCGGTTTCGCCGTGAAAGCCGACGGGCCGTTCAAATCGGGCAAGGACGTCATCACCCGGATGCGTTCCGCGCCGGAATCCGTCACGTTCGCTTTCGGCACCGCGATCGGCAACGCCAATCACATCGGCATCGCGCTTGCGCTGCGCGCCGCCGGCATCGATCCCGCGAAAATGAAGGTCGTCGTGTACAAGGCCTCCATCGACGCGACGACCGCGCTGATGGGCGGCCACGTCGACGTCGTCGCGACGCCGACCTCGACCTACCTGCCGGTGATCGATTCCGGCAAGATCCGCGTGGCTGCGGTCGCGGCGCCGCAGCGCGTCGAGGGCCGGTTTTCGGACGTGCCGACCTGGCGCGAGCAGGGGGTCGACGCCGTGATGCCGAGTTACCGCATGTTCATCGGTCCCAACGGGCTCTCGCCGCAGCAGGTGCGGTTCTGGGACGGCGCGCTGGGGGCGCTCTCGAAAACCGCCGAATGGAAAAAGGAACTCGACGCGAACGGCTGGCGCAGCGAATACCTGAACCATGCCGCGAGCCGCAAGTATCTCGACGAGCGCTACGAAGAATACCGCAAGATACTCGCCGAACTGAAACTCGCGAGACGATGATCGTGGCATCCGCGCATGGAGGCACGGCGCACGGCGACGACCGGCGAAAAGACCTCGGGACGAATCAACGGGAGAACACCTGCATGAACAGCCGGAACACGCGCCGCCACCTTGACCGGCCGCCTGCGGAACGGACAATGGGGCTGACCGCGGCGGGACTCGTGAAATGAGCGCCCCCGTCGCTGCCGAGGCGCTCGCGACGTTCGCGTCCGGGCTCCGCTACGAGGACATTCCCGCGGCGGTGGTCGACCGCGCCAAGACCTCGATCATCGACACCGTCGCGGTGCAGACCTTCGGCGCGAGCCTGCCGTGGAGCCGCATGCTCATCGAATACGTGAAACGCAACAGCGCACCGGGCAACGCCTGCATCATGGGCACGACGCTCAAGGTGCGCGCGCCCGGTGCCGCGCTCGCAAACGGCGCGCTCGCGCATGCGTTCGAAATGGACGGTCTCGTGCTGCCGAGCCTCGGCGTGCACCCCGGCGCATCGATGACCTCGCCGGGACTCGCGGTCGCGCAGGGAAAACGCGCGAGCGGCAAGGCGCTCATCGCGGCGTGGGTCGCGGGTTGCGAGGTCATGTCGCGCATCGCCGACGCGGCGCGGCACTCGAGCGAAAAGCTCGGCTTTCACGCGCCGGGCCTGACCGGCGTGTTCGGCGGCGCCATCGTCGCCGGCAAGCTGAACGACCTCGATCCGGCGCGCATGGCGAACGCGCTCGGCATCGGCGGCTCCCTGTGCTCGGGACTGCTGGAATTCACGCAATCGGGCGGTGGCATGGTGAAACGCCTGCATCTCGGCCGCGCGGCGGAGGGTGGCGTCCTGGCGGCGGTGCTCGCGCGCGACGGTTTTACCGGACCGCACACCGTCGTCGAAGGCCGGTACGGATTCCTCAACGTGTTCTGCCGCGACACCGACCTGCCGCGCGCGTTCCGCACGACGCAGGACGAGTGGTACACGCTGCGGCTCATGATGAAGCGTTACGCATGCCACATCACCGCGCACGTGCCGGTGACGGCGGTCATGGCGGTCATGGCGCAGCACGGCATCGGGCCCGCGGACGTCGCCTCGGTCATGGTCGCCGGCAACGAAAAGATGCTGTCGCATCATGACATTCCGGAGCCGCAGGACCTCATGATGGCGCAGTATTCGACGCCCTTCTGCGTCGCGCTCGCGTTTCATCGCGACGCGCTCGACCCGTCGAATTTTTCCGAGGCGAGCCTCGGCGACCCGGGGATACGCGCGTTGGCGCGCAACGTGAAACTCGTGCTGCGCGAATCGCAGCCGGGGGATCACGCCTTCGTTACGCGGCTCACCGTCAATTGCAGGGACGGTCGCGAGATCACGCACGAGCAGCGCGACTATCCCGGCATGCCGTCGCGGCCGCTGACGGGTGAGGAACGCGCCGCGAAGTTCGAGAAACTCACCGGTGGCCGGCTTGCGCGGGTGCTCGCGCGGCTCGACCGGCTTGAACAGGTCGCCGATTGCGCAACCCTTTTCGATTGATGCATGCGGCCGGTCGCCGCGTGACACGGCGCGTTGCCGCCTTGCTGGCGGTGCTGCTCGTGTCGACTGCGGCCGGGCCGGCGCGCGCGCAGGGCGAGCCCGCGCTGACCGACGACATGCTCGGTCGTGCGGAATCGATACTGCACGCGGACATCCAGCTCGGGCGCCTCGCCGGCGTCACGAGCCGCGGGCCGGTCGCGGAAGTCGGGGTGAAAATCATCGAAGTGTTGTACGGCGACCGCGTC
>CAZMBS010000211.1:0-5918 GCA_964564295.1 uncultured Streptomycetaceae bacterium | reverse complement strand
GTGATCCATGTTGTTGGTACCGAACATCGAGACGAACTTGCGGAACAGGAACGCCTGCTCGTTGTTGTGTTTCGAAGATCCGATCCAGAAGGTCGCGTCGGGACCGTCCTTCTTGCGGATGTCGAGCAGCTTCTGGCTGACCTCGTTCAGCGCCACGTCCCAGGAAATTTTCTGCCACTTGCCGCCGACGAGCTTCATCGGCGACTTGAGGCGGTGCGAGTCGTGCGCAATGCCGTGCTCGCGGATCGACGCACCCTTCGCGCAATGCGCGCCCAGGTTGATCGGCGAATCGAACACCGGTTCCTGGCGGATCCAGACGCCGTTTTGCACGACGGCATCGATCGCGCAGCCGACCGAACAATGCGTGCAGATCGTGCGTTTCACCTCGGTCTTCGGTGCCGCCGCCTTGTCGGCCGCGTCCGCCCGGCCGATCATGGAAAACGGCAGCTGAGAAAGGGCCGCCGCGCCGCCCGCGGCGATTCCGGAGCGCTTGAGGAACGTCCGCCGGTCCACCGTGCGGCCGAGAAACGCCGCCGCGTTGCGTGCGAGGCGCGTCGCGCCCTGTCCTTCGCCGTGCGCCTGCGTATCCGCTTTTCGGGTCAACATGATCGGTCTCCTCGCTCAGACTTTCGTGGTCTCGTAATAGCGCCGCACGTGCTCGGTCAGCTGGTAGCCCTTGCCCTGCCGGCTCGATGCCGGCTTCTCGCCGCGATGACCGGCCTCGCGCGACGTAACGGCGACCGCGGCTGCCGCAGCACCGCCCAGTCCCACGGTGGTCAGGAACTGCCTGCGACTCAGGTTGCCGGATTTTTTCAGGGTGGATTTCATGGTCGGTTCCTCCAGTAATCAAGCGATTTCGAGCGACTGCGATTCGACATCCAGGAAGGCGCGCGCAAACGCGGCCACATGACGGTAAAAGTTTACGGGCGCGGCCGCCTGCATGGCATCGAAACAGCGGGCGTACCACGGCGCGATGTGCGCGTCGAAAAAACGCTGCTGCGCGTCGACTTCCGCCGGGGTTTCTCCGGCAATCAGATGCCGCATGACGTCGCACAGCGCCGATACGTGATATTCGGTTTCGCCGCAGTCCGCGCGTCGCGCAAGCCCGGCATCAGCCAGATCATCGCGCAGCATCACGAGCCGTTTTTCCTTCTGCGTGCCGTCGAGATAACTCAGGCCATGCAGCGACACGGGCGCGCGGCCCGTACCGATGAACGCGGCGTCGTATTCCTCGCGCATGGCGGTTGGACAAGCCCGTGCCGCCGCATCGCGCAGTGTGCTCCAGGTTCCGGCGAGGCGTGAGTCCGCATCCGGCGCGACGATGTCTTCGGCGCGCGCCAGCAGGTCGAGCAGTTGCGACGTGGGGGCGTCCGCAAAAAGCGCGGAGAGCAGACCATAGATCGCGGCGCGCGATCGGTCCACGTCCGGCACCTCCTCCGGCGCTTCAGTTCGGATGACTTCTGCGGTTGCGGTCATCGTGTGTGTAATTTTTCACAATCTTATGCTTCCGCACTGTGGATTTCGACCACAATTTAATTGTGGGTATACCGTGGATGCAACTGCCCAGACACATCAATTGTCGAGGATGGACCCATGCGAGCTGTTTGCCATCAAATCCACGACTCGACAGTCCGCACACATCTTGAGACGGTCCAAAGCACCTGGCCCGCTGAACATGGAATGTCCCTGCAATTTTCCGAGCATATTCTCGATCATCTGCTTGGTGGCAAAGGGTTTTCCGCATTTTACGCACGCGTAGGCCTCCGCCTTATTGAGAATGATTGCTGTTTTCGATTCCGATCCAAGCAGTAGCCTGGGCTGTAGCTTGATCGCTTGCTCCGGGCAGGTCTTCTCGCACAAGCCGCATTGCACGCAGTTGCGCTCGATGAACTTGAGCTGCGGTGCTTCCTTCGAATCCAGCAATGCGCCTTCGGGACAGGCCCCGACGCAAGCCATGCATAGCGTGCAGGAGGATTTGTCGACTTGCACGCGACCGAACGGGGCGCCGTGCCGCAACGGTATTTCGGCGGGATGCTCCGGCGCGTTTCGCGCGAGGTGATCGAAGACGAAATCGAGCGTGCTGCGTTTGTCGTTCGACAGATGAAACGTCGCGGGCTGGATGTCCGCAGCCGCTCCGAGCGACCGACATGCCTGTTCCAGCTCCGCCACGTCGGCCGCATGAATCACGCCCAAGCGCGCGTCGCCGTACCCCAACGCGCTCAGAATTTCGCAACCCAACCCGGCCTCGCGTTCGAGCGCCGCCCGGTACCCGGCCGGTTCCTCGCCTGTCGTCACGACGCGCACTTGCGCCGCCCCGAGGGCGACGGCGCCGAGCAGCACGTCCAGTCCGACCGCCGCAACATGAAATACCTCGATCGGGATCACGCGCGCGGGCAGCCCCTGGCGTCCCCGACCGACCCGCGCGACGCGCTCTCGTCCCGTCGCGCCATCGTGAAACAGCAGCACCGCATGTTTGCCGCCGGCCTTGCGATACGTCTGCAACACGGTCCGGATGCGCGCACCGATGTCCTCGACGGAGGGATACGCATGGCGCATCGCACCGGAGGGGCACACCGTCGCGCATCCGCCGCAGCCCATGCACAGATGCGGTTCCACCACGACGCGATTGTTGTCGCGGTCGCTCGCAATCGCGCCGGTCGAGCACACATCGATGCATTGCGTGCATCCCGTGATTTCCGACCGGCTGTGCGCACAGATTTTCTCCCGGTATGCGAAGTATTTCGGTTTCTCGAATTCGCCGACCCACTGCACGAGCTGCGCGGCGGCCAGCGCCTGCGCGAGTGGATCGCGACCGGGCGCCGCATAACCCTGCGGCGGCTGCGACGTACGGACCAACGGCGTGGCGGACAGGTCGAAGACCATGTCGAATCGTTCCGATCGCGCGCGCTCCGCCCGGTCAAAATCGATCGCGCGTATGTCGCCGCACGCCTCGACGCAACGCCGGTGCGCCTTGCATTTTTCGAGATCGATCTGATAGGACGCGTCGATCGCGCTCTCCGGGCAAGCGCGCACGCACGCATTGCAGCGCGTGCACGCTTCGAGATCGATCGGGTTTTGCTGTTCCCACTCGACATCAAACGCGCCGAGAAAGCCCCGGACCGTGACCGGATCGCCGGAGAACACCGGATAGCGGCGTTCCAGCGGCAATTCGGCGCGTTCGCGGTTTCCCGTCACGAGCACGTTGACGTTCAATTGCGCCGACATCCGCTCGGCCCATGGCAGTGCGACCGCAGCGG
Source organism: uncultured Streptomycetaceae bacterium (assembly GCA_964564295.1). Taxonomy (GTDB): domain Bacteria; phylum Pseudomonadota; class Gammaproteobacteria; order Burkholderiales; family SG8-41; genus CAZMBS01. The sequence goes on along the minus strand of CAZMBS010000211.1, from coordinate 2,661 downwards.
GGCCGATGATCAACAGATTGCCGGTGGACCGATACGACACTGCAGGAACGGGCTCGGGCGCGGGCAGGTCCGCCAATGCGAGCAATGCCGCAATCTTGGGTGTCGACGCCCGGCTTTCGCTGGACCAGCCCGCCGTCTCGCGAATATTGACGAACTTCAGATTACCCGCACCCTTCAGTTCGGCGTGCAATTCCGCGAACAGCGGCGCCTCCTGCGTGCATGCGACCAGCACGTCGTCGCCGGTCTTGATCGCCGCCTCGAACGCGGAAAGATCGCGCCGACACAACTCGCCGTTGACACGAGGCACCGCGTCCAGGCCGGTCGCGTCCGCGAGCGCCTTGCCGTCGATGGGCATCGTGCGGTTGCAGTTGCACAGCAGACATCGGGAGCTCGTCATTTTTATCCATGTAATCCGTTATTTGCCATCATTTCCTGCGGCGCCTGGTACTTTGCCCGACGCGACGCCGCTCGCGAGTTCCGCCGCAATCGAGCGGTCGGCTACAGGCTGCGCGTGCTGCGCGGGGGCGCTGTCCGCCAGTGGAATCGCGGCATCGGAATCGCGCGCGCCTTCGGCCCCGCGCGCGCCCTGTCCGCCCGCCGCCTCGCGCGCAAGCCGTTCGCGTTCGCGGTCGTCGCGGGATTCCTGCGCCCAATCGATAATGCGGCGCGCCTGCTGAAGCTGTGCAAGCATCGCGGCCGGGATCGGTTCCGACACGGAATAGTCGTCGATGTAGGTGTCGAGACCGTCCATGATGTTGAAATGCGGATCGCTGAAAAGCTTGCGTAGCGCCGCCTGTCGCAACTTCGCGTCAACCTTGGGATGAAAAAACGGCCGGAAGTCCGAATCTTTCGTGAGTGTTTCGATCGGCGGCAATTCCGGCGGCGGACTGTCCGCTTCCTCCGGCTTCGCAACGGTTGCAGGTGTAGCCGCTTCGCGTTCCCGCGCCGCCTCTTTTCGCTGCGACCAGCGCGCGACAAAGGATTTGTCCTGTTCGCTCATTCCGTCCTGCCCATGCGTCCCTTGTCCTTGTTGCTCGCGTAACGTTTGGGTTTCCGGGGCTCCGGCCGGTAGTGCTCCGCCGCGAACTCCGCCATCCAGGGCACGAACTCCGGCGGCAATGCGACGCCGTCCACGCGTTCATCCGTGTCCATCCACCGCGCGCCTTCGTGATAGCTCACGCTCAGCATCTCCGGTTGCGCGATCGCATCGTCTCCCATGCGCCAGAGGACAAATACTTTCGGCTGCGGCGAGGTGATGTTGAGGTAATAGCCTTCTGCTTCGTCGCGGTGCAGCCGAATCTCATGCCCTGGAAACAGTATCTGCGTGAGACCGCCCTGCTCGACAATGATCCGCGCAGGCGTGCCCGGCGCGGACGAGTCGGGAACGACTCCCCTGGCTTCCCATTTTTCGCTGACCCATCGGCTCGCAACCGGAGACTTCTCCATGATCACGGCGACGGAACGCGAAACCGAACCGGCCGCATGCGTTCGCATGCGGCCATTGTGCGCCAGCTCTCCCGCGCCATCAACCCGAAACCGTCGCAAATACCTGTTCCGTAAGTAATGTTTACCTTGGCCCGCTACTGTAGTTTTGTCATAATGCCCTCCCGTGCCGGCCCAGGCATTGATCGTGAATTGATCGTGAACGCTCCGCATCCCGCCGCCACCCCGCGCGACCGCCTCGGCCGCGCGCTGCGCGACCTGCGCATCTCGGTGACCGACCGGTGCAATTTCCGCTGCGTGTACTGCATGCCGAAGGAGGTCTTCGGCAAGGACTATCAGTTTCTCGAACGCAAGTCGCTGCTGTCGTTCGAGGAAATCACGCGGCTCGCGCGCATCTTCCGGGCACGGGGTATCGAGAAACTGCGGCTGACCGGCGGCGAGCCGCTGTTGCGCCGCAACCTCGAGCGCCTCATCGCGATGCTCGCGGAAATTCCGGGGCTCGATCTCACGCTGACGACCAACGGGTCGTTGCTGAAGACGAAGGCGCGCGCGCTGAAAGCCGCCGGCCTCGCGCGCGTGACCGTGAGCCTCGATTCGCTCGACGATGCGATATTCATGCGCATGAACGACGTCGACTTTCCGGTGGCAAAGGTGCTGGAAGGCATCGACGCCGCCGCGGCGGCGGGGCTTGCGCCGATCAAGATCAACATGGTCGTGAAGCGCGGCCTGAACGAATCGAGCATCCTGCCCATGGCGCGCCATTTCCGGCGACAGGGTCACGTGCTGCGGTTCATCGAATACATGGACGTCGGCCATACCAACGGCTGGCGCATGGACGACGTGGTGACCGCGCGCGAAATCGTCAGCAGAATCAATGCGGAAATGCCGCTCGAATCCGTCGATCCGAATTACACCGGCGAAGTCGCCGAGCGCTGGCGCTACCGCGACGGTTCGGGAGAAATCGGCGTCATCGCCTCGGTGACGCAGGCATTCTGCCGCGACTGCACGCGCGCGCGCATATCGACCGAAGGCCAGTTGTACACGTGCCTTTTCGCGACCGCCGGCCACGACCTGCGCACCCTTCTGCGCAGCGGCGCGGCGGACGCGGAGATCGCCGCGACAATCGACGCGATCTGGACGAAACGGGCGGACCGCTATTCCGAGGTCCGCGGCGCGCACACGGCCGGGCTCCGGAAAATCGAGATGTCCTACATCGGT
>CAZMBS010000210.1:4252-5994 GCA_964564295.1 uncultured Streptomycetaceae bacterium | reverse complement strand
AGAAATGGCGCTGCCGGTCCACGAACGCCTGCGACACGCGCAGGATCGTGTCGAATCGCTGCTGCACGTTCTTGATGAGCCACTTCGCTTCCTGCAATTGCGTGGCGAGGTGCTGGGTGTTGCCGCCGCGGCTGCGACCCAGTATGTCGGCGTAGAGCCGGTTGATGCGCAGTTTCGGCATGGCTTCCGGATTCAGCGTCGAGATCCATAACCCTTTGATTTTGTTGATTATTACATCCGGCGTCACGTACCGTACGGTTTCCGGGGAGAACGCGCGGCCGGGCCGCGGATTCAGCCCCGTGATGAGGCGCTGCGCCTCACGCAGCGTCGCGTCATCGCATTTCAGCGCGCGCTTCAACCGCGTGAAATCGCGTGCCGCGAGCGCATCGATGTGTTCGCGCACGATCGCGAGCGCGCAGTCACGATGCGGCGTCGTTCCGGGCAGCACGCCGAGCTGCAGCGCGAGGCATTCGGCGAGATTGCGCGCGCCGATGCCGGCCGGCTCGCAGTGCTGCAGATGGCGCAGCGCGACCATGAGTTCGTCGAGATCGATGCCGAGTTCTTCCGGCAACATCGTCACGAGCTCGGCGAGGTCCTGTTTGAGATAACCGTCGTCGTCGAGCGAGTCGATCAGCAGCGTGACGAGCCGCAGGTCGCGCTCGGTGAGGTTCATGACCGAGAGCTGCGCGATCAGGTGGGCCCGCAGCGTAGGCGCTTCCGCCGCGACCTGGGGAAAGTCTCCCTCTTCGCCGTCGTCCTGCCCCCCGGAATAGGGCGCGTCGTCCAGGCCGGAGAATTCCGCATTCTCGGGGGCGGGCCGGTCGTCGTCGGCCGCCGCCTCGGTGGCGGTCTGCGCGGCGGCACCATCGCCGGCCACCGGCATCGGCGCCGGTTCCGGCGCCTCGTCGTCGCGTTCCAGCAGGGGATTCTCCTGCAGCGCGCGATCGATTTCCTGGTTGAGTTCCAGCGTGGACAGTTGCAGCAACCGGATGGATTGCTGCAACTGCGGTGTAAGCGTGAGGTGCTGCGAGAGCCGAAGCTGGAGGGAATGCTTCATGACGGGATGAGTTTGGCACAAGCCGCCGACCGGCATCGCGCGGGGCGGCCCTGCGGGGGAGCGTCTACAGGCGGAAATTCTCTCCCAGATAGACTTTCCTGACGGTCTCATTATAAACGATTTCCTCGGGCTTGCCGTAAGCGAGCACCGTGCCGTCGTTGATGATGTAGGCCCGATCGCAGATGCCGAGCGTCTCCTGCACGTTGTGGTCGGTGATCAGCACGCCGATGCCGCGCGATCGCAGGAATCCGATGATCTTCTGAATTTCCAGCACGGCGATCGGATCGACGCCCGCGAACGGCTCGTCGAGCAGGATGAACCGCGGATGGGTCGCCAGCGCACGCGCGATTTCGACGCGCCGCCGCTCGCCGCCGGACAGGCTGATCGCGGGATGGTCCCGCAAGTGACCGACATGGAGCTCGTGCAGCAATTCATCGAGCCGGTTTTCGATTTCCGCGGCGTCCGCGTGGTGCAGTTCCAGCACCGCGCGCACGTTTTCGGCGACAGACAGCCTGCGGAATATCGATGCTTCCTGGGGCAGATAACTCAACCCCAGCCGTGCGCGACGGTGTATCGGCATGTGCGTGAGTTTCTGCCCGTCCAGATGCAGCTCGCCGCCGTCCATCGGCACGAGCCCCACCATCATGTAGAAGCACGTGGTTTTTCCGGCGCCGTTCGGCCCCAG
>CAZMBS010000210.1:0-4152 GCA_964564295.1 uncultured Streptomycetaceae bacterium | reverse complement strand
GGCTTGTCCTTCGACTTGGGTTGCAACACGGCGCGCACGCGGCCTTCGGGATTGTTGGGCGTCGCGGCCTTGGCGCCGCCGCCGGTCACCTGAAAAAATTCCGTCGTGGCGTCGTAAGAGATGTAGTTGCCGCGCACCTCGTCCTGACCGCGCTTCAGCGACGCGCGCGCGAACATCTGCAGCTTGTCGCCGCGGCCGTCGTATTCGATGCGTTCCGCCCAGCCCTCGATGTATTCGTCGTAGCCTTCGCGTTTCTGGCGAAAAAACGCGAGATTGCCCCACGCGGTTCCGAGCTTGAAACCTTCGTTGTCCTGGCGCACTTCCATGCGGTCGCCGCGGATGACGAGCGTGCCCTGCGTGAGCACGACGTTGCCCTCGAACACCGAGAGCTGCTTCGCGTCGTCGACCGTGACGCGGTCGGCCTCCAGGTTGATGGGCTTTTCGCGATCGGCCTTCTCCGCGCCGGCGCCCGCGGTCAGCGCGGCCAGCGCCATTCCCGCGATCGCAGCCCGCCACCGGGCCGGAGACGCAGGCGGAAAATCAGGGGCCACGGGGCTTTTTCCTGTTCGGGTCATGGTAGGTGCCTTTTACGCGACCCTGCAGCTTCAGGATGCGGGTCTCGCTGTTCAATTCTAAGCCATGCGCGGTGACCAGGGTATTGGCATCGATGATGCTGACCGGCCGGTCGGTTCGCGCGATATTGTCGTCCGGTATCACGTGCAGGTAGGCCGTGCGCAGGATGAGCTCGCTTTTATCGGCGTACGGCGCGCGCCTGACCGTCACGTCGTCCTCGAAATACACGTTTTCGCCGTTCGCGGAAATGCGCGCGGTCCGCGACGTGATGGTCAGCGGCGAGCGCGAGGCCCCGTGACTCACGAGCTTCGGCGCGATCAACACCGTGCTGTCGTCGTCCGGGTAATGAAGCATGCGCTCAGCATGCAGCGTGTGTTTCACGCGCCCCGCCGCGTCCAGCCGGGTCGACCGCAGTTTGTCGACAATGTAGTCCGGGTCGTGCCGCAGTGATCCGTCGCGCGGCGCGCCGGACGGACCGACCGCGCGATCGAGCCAGAACGTGAGCCCCGCGAGTATCGCGAGCAGCACGAGGGGAAACCAGATCGCGATGCGGTCACGCATGGCGGCCGGGCGCGATCAGGCGAGGTACCGGTTGATGCAGCCGTCGAGCGCGCCGCGCGCCTGCAGCATCAGCTCGCAGGCTTCGCGCACCGCGCCGCGCCCACCACCCGCCCGCGTCACGTAATGCGCGGCTGCCAGCACCGCCGCCGGCGCGTCCGGGACCGTGATGGCGAAACCGCAGCGCGTGAGTACGGGCAGATCGATCACGTCGTCGCCCATGTAGGCGGTCTCCGCGGACGCGAGCCCCAGCTCGGCGAGCAGCGCCGCGAACCGCTCGCGCTTGTCCGCGACGCCCTGGTACACGTGGTCGATGCCGAGGTTGCGCGCGCGCTGATCCACCGCTCCGGCACGCCGGCTCGTGATGATCGCGAGCGTGACGCCGGCCTCCTGCAGCATGCGCATGCCGTGGCCGTCGCGCGCGTTGAACACCTTGAGCGATTCGCCGGCGTCGGAAAAATAGAGGCTGCCGTCGGTCATCACGCCGTCCACGTCGAACGCGGCGAGCCGCACGCGCGCCGCCCGCGCCATCACGTCCGTCATTCGCGTTCCCGCCCGGTGCGACCGGTCGCGGCCCGGTTCATATTACCTTCGCACGCAGCAGGTCGTGCGTGTTGAGCGCGCCCTGCAGCCGGCCTTCGCGGTCCACCACGAGGATCTGGTGCACCTTGTTTCGTTCCATGATGTCGACGGCCTCCGCGGCGAGTTTGTCGGCGCCGATGGTGCGCGGCGCACGGCTCATCACGTCGGCGATGCGCGTGCCGTGCAGATCGACATTGCGCCCGATTGCGCGGCGCAGGTCGCCGTCCGTAAAGATGCCTGCGACGTGCCCCGCGTCGTCGAGTACCGCGGTCATGCCCATGCGCCCGCGCGTCATTTCGAGCATGGCGTCCATCAGCGACACGGATTGCGCTACCCGCGGCGCGTCCGAGCCGGTGCGCATGACGTCGCGCACGTGCGTGAGCAGCCGACGGCCCAGCATGCCGCCCGGATGCGAGCGCGCGAACTCGTCCTCGGTGATCCCCTTCGCTTTCATCAGCGCGACCGCGAGGGCGTCTCCGAGCGCAAGCGCGGCCGTCGTGCTCGCGGTCGGCGCCAGATTGAGCGGGCACGCCTCTTTCTGCGCGCCTGCATAAAGATGAACGTCGGCCTCACGCGCGAGCGTGGAGTCCGGATTTCCCGTCAGCGCCACGAGCTTCGCGCCCTGCCGCTTCAGCAACGGCACGATCGCCAGCAGTTCAGCGCTCTCGCCGGAATTGGAAAGCCCGATGAACACGTCGTTGCGGGTCACCATGCCGAGGTCGCCGTGGCTCGCTTCCGCGGGATGCACGAAAAAGGCCGGGGTTCCGGTGCTCGCGAGCGTCGAGGCGATCTTGCGCGCGATGTGGCCGGATTTTCCGATGCCGCTCACCACGACCCGGCCGGTGCAGCCGAGCACGATGTCGACCGCCGCCACGAAGCTCGCGTCGAGCCGCGCGATGAGGTCCGTGATGGCGCTTGCCTCGATCTCCAGCACGTCGCGCGCGATGCGGATCGCGTCCGTGGACCGGTGTGGAGTGCTGCTCATCGTGAAAAAAGTATAGCAGAATCATGCCCATGCGCTCTTGCAATTCACGATCGATGCGGCATCATCCGGGGTAGGCCCCCTGCCGTCATGCACACGACGCTTGAACCCGTACTGATTCTGCTCGCCGCCGCGGTGCTCGTGGTGGTGGTGTTTCGCTCGTTGAAGCTGCCGCCGTTGCTGGGCTATCTGATCGTGGGAGTGGTGATCGGACCCCATGCGGCGTCGTTGATCAACACCACCGACGACGTGCGCAACCTCGCCGAGATCGGTGTCGTGTTCCTGATGTTCAGCATCGGGCTCGAATTCAGCCTGCCGAAGCTCGTGACCATGCGGCGCATCGTATTCGGGCTGGGCGCGGCGCAGGTTGCGCTGACCATCCTCGTGGTGATGGGCGTCGCGGTGATGCTCGACGTGGGCTGGCAAGGCGGACTCATCGTCGGTGGCGCGTTCGCGATGTCGTCGACGGCGATCCTCGCGAAACTGCTGGCGGAGCGGTTCGAGCTCAATTCGCCGCACGGCCGGCAGATCATCGGCATTCTGCTGTTCCAGGATCTTGCCGTGGTGCCGCTCCTGATCGTCATTCCCGCGCTGGCGGCGCCGCCGGAGACGCTCGCGATTCACCTCGCGACGGCCTTCCTGAAGGCGGCGGTGGTGCTGGCGGTGCTGTTGTTCGTCGGGCAGCGCGTGATGCGGGCGTGGTTTCACCTCGTGGCGCGGCGCAAGTCGTCGGAGCTGTTCGTGTTGAACGTGCTGCTGGTGACGCTCGGCGTCGCCTACCTCACGGAAATCGCGGGACTGTCGCTCGCGCTGGGCGCTTTCGTCGCGGGTGTGCTGATTTCCGAGACCGAGTACCGGTTCCAGGTTGAGGAGGACATCAAGCCGTTTCGCGACGTGCTGCTGGGGCTGTTTTTCGTGACCATCGGCATGCTGCTCGACGTGCGCGTCGTCATCGACAACGCGTGGGTCAGCGTGATCCTGGTCGCGCTCGTGCTCGCAAAGACGCTGCTCATTTTCGGGTTGAGCCGGCTCTTCGGCGCGGACACGGGCGTCGCGCTGCGCACCGGCCTCGCGCTGGGCGCGTGCGGCGAATTCGGCTTCGTGCTGCTCGCGCACGCCGCCGGCGCGAACCTCGTCGCGCCGGCCGTGCTGCAGCCGGTGCTGGCGGCGATGGTGCTGTCGATGCTGATCGCGCCGTTCATCATCGACCGCAGCGAGGCCATCGTGCGGCGCTGGAACGCGAACGAGTGGATGAGCCGCGCGATGCAGTTGACGAGCATCGCCGCGCGGTCGATGGCGGCGGACCAGCACGTGGTGATCTGCGGCTACGGCCGCAGCGGGCAGAATCTCGCGCGCATGCTCGGCCTCGACCGCGTTCCGTTCATCGCGCTCGATCTCGATCCGCAGCGCATCCGCGAAGCGGGCGCCGCCGGCGAAAGCGTCGTGTTCGGCGACGC
>CAZMBS010000209.1:1542-6089 GCA_964564295.1 uncultured Streptomycetaceae bacterium | reverse complement strand
TGCTCGCGATCGGCATCGTCGTCGACGACGCGATCGTCGTGCTGGAAAACGTCGAGCGCATCATGCAGGAGGAAATGCTCGATGCGCGCGAGTCGGCGATCAAGGCGATGCGCGAGGTGACGAGCCCCATCATCGCGATTGTGCTGACGCTGTGCGCGGTGTTCGTGCCGATTGCGTTTCTCGGCGGTCTCACCGGCGAGCTCTACCGGCAGTTCGCCGTGACGATATCGATCGCCGTCATCTTTTCGGGCGTGGTGGCGCTGACGCTCACGCCGAGCCTGTGCGTGCTGATCCTGCGGCGCGGTCACCGGACGCCGGGCCGGTTCTTCCGCTGGTTCAACGACATGTTCCACCGCATGACCGGCCGCTACGTCGACGGCGTGACCTGGATGCTGCGTCGCGGCGGCATCGCCGCCATCCTTTTCGTCGGCATGGTCGCGATCACGGCGGGGCTCTGGCGCGCGACGCCGGGTTCGCTGGTGCCGGACGAGGACCAGGGGTACTACATCGCCGCCGTGTTCCTGCCCGACGGCGCAACGCTGGAGCGCACCGACAAGGTCGTGAACGAGGTGGTCGAGATCATCAAGTCCAACCCGGCCAACGAGAATGCGGTCGCGTTCACGGGTTTCGATTTTCTCGGCGGGTCGTTCCGCAACAGCGCCGCGACGATTTTCGTCACCCAGAAGCACTGGGACGAACGCAAGGTGGCCACGCCCCAGCTGGTGGGCGAATTCTGGATGAAAACCGGGCATCTGACGGAAGGGCTCGCGCTCGCGTTCGCGCCGCCGCCGATATTCGGGCTCGGCAACGCGGGAGGATTCGAGTTCTACATTCAGAATCGCGGCGAAGGCGGCGCGGCGCGCCTGTTCGAGGTGACGCAGCAACTGCTCGGCGCCGTGCAGAAGGACGGCACGTTCGGGCAGGTCAACACGCTGTGGCGCGCCAACATGCCGCAGCTCTACGTCGAAGCCGACCGCGAGAAGGCGAAAGCGCTCGGCGTGCCGCTCGACGAGCTGTACAACACGCTCGCGGCGACGCTCGGCACGTTCTACGTCAACGACTTCAACAAGCACGGCCGCACCTGGCAGGTGCTGTTGTCCGCGGAGCCCGCATACCGCAAGCGGCCGGAGGACGTGGGGGCGATGTTCGTGCGCTCGACGGAGGGGCGCATGGTGCCGCTCTCCGCGCTCGCAAAGGTCAACTATTCCTCGGGCCCGGAAACGCTCGACCGGTTCAATAACCTGCCGGCGGTGAAAATTTTCGGCTCGGCGCTGCCGGGTTACAGCTCGGGGCAGGCGATCGAGCGCATGGAGAAAATCGCGCGCGAGACGCTGCCGCCGGAGTTCACCTTCGACTGGGGCGGGGCGTCGTTCCAGGAGAAGCGCTCGGGCGGCACCTCTGTCATCGCGCTGGGGCTCGCGGCGCTCATGGTGTTCCTGATCCTTGCCGCGCAGTACGACCGCTGGGCGCTTCCGCTGTCGGTGCTGCTCGCGCTGCCCTTCGGCACGTTCGGCGCGCTCGCGGCGATCTGGATCAACAACCTGCTGCCGATGCCGTACTACATGGCGATGAACGTGCCGTGGCTCGCGTGGCTGCTGTCGCCGCTCGCCGGCATCGCGCGGCTCTCGAACGACGTGTATTTCCAGATCGGCCTGGTGACCCTGCTCGGGCTCGCCGCCAAGAACGCGATCCTGATCGTGGAATACGCGGTGCTGAAGAAAAGCGAGGGCTTTTCCACATCGGCCGCGGCCATCGAAGCGGCGCGGCTGCGCTTTCGTCCGATCCTGATGACTTCACTCGCGTTCATCCTCGGCGTGCTGCCGCTCGCGCTGTCGACGGGCGCGGGCGCCGGCGCGCGCCATTCGGCGGGTACCGGGGTGATGGGCGGCATGCTGGCAGCGACGTTTCTCGCGATATTTTTCATTCCGTGGTTCTACAAGCTGATCGTGGATCGCAAACTCTCCGATACCCGTTCGACGCGCGAAATCGAGGACGAAGTGCGGCATCACCGCGACGTCGCGCATCGCGCGGCGCGCACGCCGCATCACCATCCGGTTTCCAGGGGCGATGGAGATGCATAAGTCATTGTTTTCATGTATTTTTGTCTTCTGGCTCGCCGGCTGTGCGACGGGGCCGGAGTACGCGCGACCCGCACTGGAGTTTCCGACATCGTGGTACGGCAATCCCGTGCGGGGCGAGTCCGTGACCGCCGGCAACTGGTGGACGATGTACCGCGACGCAACGCTAGACCAACTCGTGGGCGAAGCGCTCGCGCATAACCAGGATCTGGCGTTCGCGGCCGCGCGCGTCGACGAAGCGCGCGCGCTTGCGCGGGTTGCCGACGCCTCGCGGATGCCGTCGATCGACGCCGCCGCGCAGCGCGATCGCGTGCGCTCGTCGGAGCGCTCGTCGTTTCCGTTGCCGCCCGGCGTGCCGCTCGAGCGCAACAACTACCGGGCGCAACTGAACGTTTCGTACGAGGTGGACCTGTGGGGACGCCTCGCGGCCACGAGCAGGGCGGCCCAGGCCGATCTGCTTGCGACGCAGGCGGCGCAAGACACGGTTCGCATCGCGCTCGCGGTGGGCGTCGTCCAGGCCTATTATTCGCTGCAATCGTACGATGCGCAGATCGATGCCACGCGGCGCGCGTTATCGCTGCGGGTCGACAACGTGCGGCTGCAGCGCGTCCGGCGCGATGCCGGCCTCATCGGGGATTTCGAGCTGCACCAGCTGGAGGCGGAAGTCGGCGCGGCGCAGGCGCAACTGCCGGCGCTCGAACGCGCGCGCGCCGCAACCGAGTCGGCACTCGCGGTGCTGCTGGGCCGCAGTCCGAAGGACATCATGGAAGGTTCGGCCGCGCGGCAGCCGGATCGCGCCGGTCCTCCCGCGCCGGTGGTGCCGCAGGGGCTGCCGTCCGAGCTGCTGCTGCGCCGACCCGACATCTTCGAGGCCGAACAGCGGTTGATCGCGGCGAACGCGCGCATCAGCGCGGTGCGCGCGAATCTCTTTCCCCGCATCGCCCTCACCGGCTTTCTCGGCAGCGAAAGCGCGCAGCTGGGCGACCTGCTGTCCGGTCCGGCGCGCATCTGGCAGCTCGCGTTCGCGCTCGCACAACCCGTGTTCCAGGGCGGGCGCGTGTTCGGCGAAGTCGAGGCGGCCGAGGCGCGCGAACGCCAGGCGATGGCCGCGTACCTCAAAGCCGTGCAGCAGGCATTTCAAGAAGTACGCGACGGCCTGTCGGGACAGATCCGGGCGCGCGAGGTCTTCGACGCCGAGACGGTACGCGCCAACAGGCTGCGCGACGCGCTGCGGCTCGCGCGCATCCGCTACGAAAACGGTCTCGTGAGCCAGCTCGAAGTACTCGATGCCGAGCGCAACCTGCTCGGCGCGGAGCTGAATCGTCTCGAAGCGCTCCGATCGCAGCGCGCCGCCGTCGCCGATCTCGTGAAGGCGCTCGGCGGCGGGTGGGACGCGCGACACTGACCGGCGCTACTCCACCTTGAGTCCCAGGTTCCGGATCACCTTCGCAAAACGCGCGATGTTCTGCCGGATGACACCCGCGAATTCCGCCGGCGTGGAACTCACCGGCACGATGCCTTGCGCGAGCAGCCTTTCGCGCACTTCGCCGCCGGCGATGATCGCGCGTAATTCCGTGGAGAGTTTTTCGATCACCGGCGCGGGGGTGCCGCGCGGAGCGACGACGCCGTACCACTGCTCCGCCTCGTAACCCCGCACGCCCGCTTCGGCGATGGTCGGGAGATCCGGCAGCCGCGGATAGCGTTTTCCGGAGCCGATCCCCAGCATGCGCAGCCGCCCGGTGTCGAGATGCGGCAGCGCGATCTGGATCGTCGTGAACGCGAACTGCATCTGTCCCGACAGCAGGTCGCCGATCGCCTGGCCCGCGCCCTTGTACGGCACGTGCGTCGTGCGGACGCCCGCCATCTGGTCGAAAATCGCGGCGGCGAGGTGCGTGCCGGTTCCGACGCCGGAGGAGAAATAATTGAGTTCGCCAGGTCGCGCCTTCGCGATCGCGATGAACTCGCGGACCGTTCGCGCGGGCAGCGCGGGATGGATCATCAGCGCGAGCGGCGCGGATGCGACGAGGCTCGCTGGCGCGTAGTCGCGCTCGAAATCGTAAGGCGGCTTCGCGGTGAGGCTCATGTTGATGGCCTGCGTCGTGACGGAGGACATCAGCAGCGTGTAGCCGTCGGGCGCCGCGCGCGCGACGAACTCCGCGCCGATGTTTCCGGCCGCGCCGACCCGGTTGTCGATGACGACCTGCCGGCCCCAGGCTTCGGTGAGCTTCTGTCCGACGATGCGGCCCACGACGTCGAGCGCGCCGCCGGCCGCGAACGGTACGACAAGACGGATCGGCCTGTCGGGATAGGTCGCGGGGCCCGGTTGCGCGAGCGCGAAACCCGGCGCGAGACAGAACGCCGCGGCGAGCGTGCGGCGGCGCCGGATCATGACGCGGACAGCGCTTCGTCCAGGAAATCAAGCCGGTCCTGGCCCCAGTACAGCACGTCGCGGTAAATCCAGGTCGGCGT
>CAZMBS010000209.1:0-1442 GCA_964564295.1 uncultured Streptomycetaceae bacterium | reverse complement strand
AATTCGTTCTGCGTCGGGTAATGCTTCGGCCGCAGCACGAGCGGCATGCCGAGTCGCTTGCGCCAGCGGTCGAGTTCGACCTCGTGATAGTCCTGCCGCGCCCGGGGGCGGGTCCGCAGCGGTATGCCGCCGTTGGGCGGCACGATGCGCGTCGGCCGCACGACGACCTCCAGGTCGTGCCGGTCGATCAGGGCCCTGAACTTCGGCCAGCCGAGATAGGCCCACGGCGACGACAGCGAGTGAAAGTAGTAGACGGTTTTTTTCATGGCTGTCACGCCGCCGGCCGGAAGCCGTCGGACGCGCCGGGCGGTATCGGCGGGTGCGCCTTGAGGCTATCCTGGAATTCCTGGATCAGCACGCGCAGCGGCCGCCGTGCCCACGAGTACTCGGTGCCCACATCCGATTCCTCCTTCGGGTCGCGCGTGAGGTTGAAGATGTACGGCGTTTCGAGGTGCTTCGGCCCCACGTTGGGTTCGGGTTCCCAGACGATGTGCATTTTCCAGTCGCGCCACTTGGCCGCGCGCAGCTCCTGCTTGATGTAGTACACGAAGCCTTCGCGGTTCGACTTCGGCTGCCGGCCGCACAGAAAATCGAGCTGGTCGACGCCGTCGATCGGGCGGTCGGCGGGCGGCGTCGCGCCGACGATGCGCGCTAGCGTCGGGTACAGATCGGTCACGTGTACGATTTCGTCCGAGACGCCGCCGGGCGGCACGTGACCCGGCCAGCGGATCATGAACGGCGCGCGCAGCGCTCCTTCCATCGACGTGTGATAGGTGCCGCGCCACGGTCCCGCGGTGCCGCGCCAGGGCCGCCGGAATTCCGGGCCGTTGTCGCTTGCGAAAATGAAAACGGTGTTCTCGCGCGCGCCGAGCGCATCGACCGCGTCGAGCAGTTGCCCCACGCGATGATCCATTTCCACCATCGCGTCGGCGAAGTCGCCGGCGCCGGTCTTGCCCGCGAATTCGGGGTGCGGCAGCGTCGGGTAGTGCAGATGCGTGAGCGGTACGTAGGCGAAAAACGGCGCTCCGGCGGCGTGCCGGCGCCGCATGAAATCGGTCGTGCGCGCGACGAGATCGGAATCGATCCGGCGCCGCATGTCGAGATCGTAGACCGCCGCGTTTCTGGCGGACTCGCCGCGGCGGCCTTCCATGACGTGCGGCAGCGGAACGATCGCGGAATCGTACCCGGGCGAACTCGTGAACATGCTCTCGTTGGTGGTGCGCGGGATGCCGTACCACTCGTCGAAGCCGCGATCCTTCGGATAGCGCCCTTCGCGGTCGCCGAGATGCCATTTTCCGAAACAGCCGGTGGCATAGCCCCGGCCCGAGATCAACTGCGCCAGCGTGATCTCCCACGGAACGATGCCCTGCGGCAGTCCGGCAGGCACTAAATCGTCCGGCGACATCTCGCGTGCGTTCGTGTGTTCCCGAACCTCGACGCGC
>CAZMBS010000208.1:3046-6108 GCA_964564295.1 uncultured Streptomycetaceae bacterium | reverse complement strand
CCTTGCAACCGGACTTCCTGCCAAATGATTGGCAGGGCGAAAGGGGGCAGGTCACCTGGAGCCTTATCCGGGCTCGCGGAACGAAGACGCACCCCCGTCAAAGCGAAAAAATTTCCCAGACGCACATTCTGAGCCGCGCGGGCGCGCGGCAAGAGACAGATGTCCGTCACCCCGAATGAGCAACGTGATTCCGTATGAGTTGCGGTATGACTACGACTACGATTGGCGTGCAGGAACTGAGCCGGTACAGTGCATTTTCACCGTCACTGCGGCAAAGTCTGCATAGGAGATTGATTCTTCTTTCCTATTCGCGGACTTCGTGAGTCCGAGCACCCCCCGACCGGGCTCCGACCGAGGGCCGACCGGACCCCGACCAGTTACCGCCTGTGTCCGACCGGCGGATGTCGTAAAGCGATCCTTCTATTTGACCTCGTAACTTTTCCGCTTAATCGGATTGACCGATATCGCCGCGCGAAGTTTCGTCAACTTGCCACTTTTGATTTTCGGCATTTCCTTTTTTAGAAGCTAAGGATATATCGCCGCACGAGTGAAATGCTACGAATCTAGACTTGGCCCCATGCCTTCCTGGCCCCGTGCCTTCCCAACCAACGTCGTGTCGCACTTGGAAGTTGAATCTAGCAGGGATGGAATAATTGCGGAGCACAGGCGACTCAGTCATCTAGGGCGCACGACAACCGATCCACTTGCTATTGGCGATCGTAAACCGGCTACGCTCTCCAGTTGATAGCTCCAGAAAACGACTATTGGTGTCTTCGCGTTGATCTCAGAGAAGTTGTGAAATTCACTCGCTAGCGGAATTTCCCCAACAACACTCATACCGGCACGGATTCTGATTGTCTCGTTAGTCGGCGTCTGAAAAGCATGCAGACGGGTTATTGCATCGCGTGGCTGATCAATCGCTACCGCTGCTAAAATGACGCTCCTTTGCAATACCCAAGGCAGGGAACGCCTGTATACCTCAACGTCAACGGCCGATCGGTTCACGATCTCGAACGCCAAGACAGCGCCATGCGGCCGCCCATCCCTCAAAGACACGTTGACAGCAACGTCTAACGACCCTTCAATCGATTGTGCCTGCGCTGAACTGAAAAACACTGACAGCAGTATCCAAAGAAATCTTATCACCACGCATTTCTCCGGGCTCTTTCTCGTTCGGTCGCACGATCACGCTCTGCAGTAGCCTTGTTCTCGAGGACAACGGGGTAACACTTGTCGCATGGGCCGAGATTTCTAAGTTTGCTCTCGTAGCACTTGATTTCAACATCGTAAGCGCGCACTTCCGAGCGCGCCCCAATATTCGGCATCGCCTTAATTACGGCACCCGCCCTACGTCTATAACATAACAACGGGTCGTAACGTGACGCATCGTCACGATGGACGTTTTCATGAGCTGAGACGCAATCGTAGATGCACGGATCTCGGTGCGCAGGATGAATAAACACTTCAATTTCGTTTCTACCATTGCAAAATATCGTGCTTACTGGGAAATCCTTATCGACGATCACATTCTCAAAAACAACGAACAATCCAAGCATGTCTCTGAACCTAAGCGGATTACTCCCAACGTACGCATACGTATTAATTCCGCCGACAAGCCCAATCGGATCGCTCTGCACATATCTCCCGATCGCCGGATCGTAATCCCGGAAGTAGTTGTATACCTCCGTGATTTCCGCCGCGGGAAAAACGGCGCGGCTTGTCGTAGTTGCAGTTGCTCCCATCATACCGATACGGGAAAACGTAACCGCATGTTTTTAATCGACTTTTCTACGCTGCCTTCTGCGCGGTCAGCTTCAGGTATTTCGCGTGCAACTGTTCCTTCGTCTCGGCCCGGTCGGGATCCAGCGGGATGCAGTCAACGGGGCAGACGATCTGGCATTGCGGTTTGTCGAAGTGGCCGACGCACTCGGTGCACTTGTCGGGATTGATTTCGTAGATTTCCTCGCCCGCGAAAATCGCTTGGTTGGGGCACTCGGGCTCGCAGACGTCGCAGTTGATGCACTCGTCCGTGATTTTCAGCGCCATCAGCGCCCTCCGAGCTCGCGCAGCTTGAGTTTGAGCCGTCCGGCCACGACCGGCGACACGAACTTGCGCACGTCGCCGCCCATCAGCGAAATCTCGCGCACGAGCGTCGCGGAGAGGAACATGTGCTCTTCGCCGGGAGTCATGAATACCGTTTCGATTTCCGGATACATCTTCTTGTTCATGCCCGCGAGCTGGAACTCGTAATCGAAATCGGACACGGCGCGCACGCCGCGCACGACGATCCGGGCCTTGTGCGCGCGCATGAACTGGATCAGCAGTCCCGAGAAGCCGTGCACCTCGACGTTTTTCACGGCCTTCAACGCGGTGCGGGCGATATCGACGCGTTCGGCGAGCGTGAAGAGCGGCTTTTTCGCGCGACTGTCGGCAACCGCGAGCACGACGCGGTCGAACAGCCCCGCGGCGCGCTCGATGAGATCCTCGTGACCGAGCGTCAGCGGATCGAAGGTGCCGGGGTAAACCGCGATGCGTTTCATGTCATGTCCGTTTCAGAAGTTGGCACGTCACCTTGCCGGCCCGCCCCTGCCGCCACGACTGCCAGCCGGCCGGCAGCCCGGGCGCCCGCGCGCTTTCGCAATACACGAGCCCGCCCGCGACGAGCCGCGACGGCAGCGCGGCGAACAGCGCATCCCAGTGGTCCGCATCGAACGGCGGGTCGAGGAATACGACATCATACGTCGCGCGGTCGGCGCGCAGGAATTCTAGCGCATCGGCCCGCACGATCTCGACCGGCGCTGCGCCGAGCAGCGCGGCGTTGTCACGCAGGGCCTTGAGCGTCGGCGCGTCGCGCTCGACCATCACCACGCGCTTCGCGTTGCGCGAAGCGGCTTCGAACCCCAGTGCGCCGCTGCCGGCGTAGAGATCGAGGCAGATTTTTCCCGTGAGATCCTGCCCGAGCCAGTTGAACAGCGTCTCGCGCACGCGATCCGGTGTCGGCCGCAGCGCCGGGCGCCCCGGAAATCGCAGCACCCGGCTGCGCCAGAGTCCGCCGATGATGC
>CAZMBS010000208.1:0-2946 GCA_964564295.1 uncultured Streptomycetaceae bacterium | reverse complement strand
GCCGGGCGCCCCGGAAATCGCAGCACCCGGCTGCGCCAGAGTCCGCCGATGATGCGGACCCGGTTCGGCGTCATGGCGGCGCGCGGCGCGGCCCTACCGCGCGGCCGCGGCCTTGTCGGCATCCACGCCGACGACGACTGTGACCATGGTCGCGGGATCGATGCGGCGGCGGAACGCATCCCGGATTTCAGCCGCCGTCACGCGCTCGACCCGCCCGGTGAACGCATCGAGATACGTGAGCGGCAGCCGGTAGAAGCCGATCATCGCGAGATAACCGTGAATCTTGCGGTTGCTGTCGATCTGCAGCGGGAAACCGCCGACGATGTTCTGCTTCGCGGCGGTGAGTTCCTGCTCGGTGGGTCCGTTCGCGACGAAGTTCCGCAGCGTGTCGCGCACGACCTCGAGCGCGGCGAACGCCTGGTCGCGCTGGGTCTGCATGCCGATCACGAACGCGCCGCGCTGCTGCAGCGGCGAGAAGGCGCTGTACGCGGAATAGGCGAGCCCGCGCTTTTGCCGCACCTCGTCCATGATGCGCGACACGAATCCGCCGCCGCCGAGTATGTAGTTGCCGACGTACAGCGGAAAGTAATCGGGATCGTCGCGGCTCAAGCCCGGCGCGCCGACCAGGATGTGGCTCTGCGCGGCGGGATGCGGCACGAACCGGCTCGTCGGCGCCGCGAGCGCGGGCACCGCGGCGATCGCCGGCGCGGCGCCCGCGGCGCGCGGCAAATCCCGTGTCAGCGCTTCGGCGATCGCGCCCGCATCCGCGCGCGATGCATCGCCCATGATCGCGACGACGGCCTGATCCGCCAGATACCGGCGCCGGTGGAATTCGACGAGATCTTCGCGCGTGATGCGCTGCACGGTCTCGACCTCGCCGGACGAACGCAAGCCGTACGGATGGCCGCCGTACACGAGCGGATAAAACGTGCGCGCCGCGATGGTGTCGGGACGGATGTCGGCCTCGCGCAGGCTGCCGACGAGCCGGACCTTCTCGCGCTCCAGCACGGCCTGCGGAAACGTCGGCGCGGCGAGCAACTGCGCCATGATCGCAAGCGACGCATCGCGCTCCGCTTTCCCGGACAGCGTGCGCAGGCCGAGTCCGGCGCGGTCGGCGTCGAAGCGCCCGGACAGTATGGCGCCGACGTCCGCCAGCCGGTCCGCGATGACTTCCTCGGTGAGCCCCGTGGCGCCGAGCTGCAGCACGCGGTTCGCCATGCTGGCGACGCCGGACTTCGCGGGCACGTCGTATCCGGCGCCCGCCGGA
Organism: uncultured Streptomycetaceae bacterium; assembly: GCA_964564295.1. GTDB lineage: Bacteria > Pseudomonadota > Gammaproteobacteria > Burkholderiales > SG8-41 > CAZMBS01. The sequence goes on along the minus strand of CAZMBS010000208.1, from coordinate 1,679 downwards.
AACTCCACCGACACGTCGAGCATCGGCAAACTCCGGTTCGCGACAAAGTACACGCGCGCGCCGCTCGTGGTCTGCCACGTCTCGATCGGCAGCAGCGCGTGCGCGCCCGTGACAGCCCCGAACCAGAGTGAAATAAATATAAATAAAAACAATGACTTACTGTGCATGTCGCAGTCCTGCGGGTGGGCGCGCCGGCGCGCGCGCGTCGAGTGGTTGCGGATCGAGGTGCGCCACCGTCAACGCATCGTCGACGAGATACTTGCGCGCGACCTCGCGTATCTGTTCCGGCGTCACGGCGCGCACCTTGTCCACGTAAAGATCGATGAGCCGGTGCGGCAGGCCGATGGTTTCCAGCGAGCCGATCTGCCGCGCCTGGAACATCATCGAGTCGCGCTGATAGACCTGCGAGGCGATGGCCTGCGCCTTCACGCGCGTGAGCTCCTGTTCGGTGACGCCTTCATCCACGATCCGGCGCACTTCGCGCTTCAACGCGTCTTCGAGCTCTTGCACCGTGCGACCCTGCGTCGGCACGCCGGCGAGGTAGAACACGCCCGGGCCGCGCGCGGTGCCGTCGTAGCTTGCGTCCGCCGTCGTCGCGATGCGCTGCTCGCGCACGAGCCGGCGGCCGAGGCGCGCCGCGTCGTGGCCGTCCAGCACGGTCGCGAGCACGTCGAGCGCGTAAGGCTCCCAGTCCTTGTCGGGGTCGCGCAGCGCGGGCGCGCGGTAGGCCATCAACACGTAGGCCTGTTCGGCCGGCACTTTCACGGTCAGGCGTTTGACGCCGATCTGCGGCGGCTCGTCCTGCGGTTTGCGGATGGGCAGCGCCTTGCGCGGAATCGGGCCGAAATGCTCCTGTGCGAGCGCGAAAACCTCGTCGGGGCTCACGTCGCCCACGACGACGAGGTTGGCGTTGTTCGGCGCGTACCACCGGTCGTAGAACGCCTGCGCATCGGCGACGGTCATGTTTTCGAGATCGTTCATCCAGCCGACGACGGGATTGCGGTACGGATGAGCCTGAAACATCGTCGCGCGCAACCGTTCGTAGACCACCGAGCGCGGACGGTCGTCGGTGCGCCAGCGGCGTTCCTCCATGACGACCTTGATCTCCTTCGCGAATTCGTCGGCCGACAGGTCGAGGTTCGCCATGCGGTCCGCCTCGAGCCGGATCGCGAGCGGCAGCTGCGACTTGTGCAGCGTCTGAAAATATCCCGTGTAGTCGTTGCTCGTGAACGCGTTTTCGCGGCCGCCGGCCGCCGCGATGCGTTTCGAGAACTCGCCGCCGGGCACGTTTTTCGTGCCCTTGAACATCATGTGCTCAAGCACGTGCGCGACACCCGTGACGCCGTTCGTCTCGTCGAGGCTGCCGACCGTGTACCAGACCATGCTCACGACGACGGGCGCGCGCCGGTCGGTTTTCACGAAGACCCGCAGGCCGTTGTCGAGCGTGCGCTGCGCGACCCCGGTCTGCGCGAACCCCGTGCCCGCGGCGGACAGCATGCCCAGCAACAACGCGGTGGCGAACGGCACGCAGCGGAGGAATCGCATCGGAATCCGGCTTTCGGGAAAAGGCTTTCGGGTAGAATTGTAACCAATTCGGACATCGATGCCGGCTTTCCGGCGCGAGTGGACGGACGACGGCGTCGCGCCTGCCTTCTGACTGCGCCAGCCATGTTCAGTTT
>CAZMBS010000207.1:0-6121 GCA_964564295.1 uncultured Streptomycetaceae bacterium | reverse complement strand
CACTCGCGCAGCGCGAGCCGCGCCCGGTGGAGCATGACCCAGCAATTCGTCGACGTGATGCCGAGTTCCTTACAGATCTCGTCCGTGTCGAGTTCCATGACTTCGCGCATCATGAATACCTTCGCGGTCTTCGGCGGCATCGATTTCGAGCATGCCTCGAACGCGGCCCAGAAAGCCTTGTTCTCGAACGACCGCCCGGGATCGCCCCAGCTCGACGGAAAGTCGCGCCAGTGGCCGTCTTCGACGAACAGCGCGTCGAGGGCTTCGCTTTCCGTGCGATCGTCGTCGCCATCACCGATCAGCGGCTGCTCGCGGGACGCGCGGCGAATGTGATCGATGATCTTGTGCTTGAGGATGCCGGTGAGCCAGGTCTTGACCGAGGATTGGCCCGAAAAATTCGCGCCGCCTTCCACTGCCGCGAGCAGGGTTTCCTGCACGACGTCTTCCGCGACGACCGGATCGCGTGTCTGCAGCATCGCGAAACGCACGAGATAATCGCGATGCTGGTGCAGCTCTTGGGCCGCGACTCCCGGGCGCGCTGTAGCCATATTTATTGTTTAAAAACAGTGCCTTACAGTTTTATCATGCCTTGTCGACGGCTGTTCGTGCCGTTGCCGCCGGGCGCGCACTTGAAAACCTTGGGACCGCGCCCATCTTAGCAGCGTGGGCGGAACAACGCCAAACCAACTGAAGGAGACGAGCATGGTCAACATTACGCGATACAACCCGTTTGAGGACACCGTCGACAATCTGCTGCGCGGATTCTTCGTTCGCCCGGTGAGTTTTGATGGTCCGGCGCCGGCGCAGTTCAAGGTTGACGTGAGCGAAAACGAGAAGACGTACAACCTGCGTGCCGAGATTCCCGGCGTGCGCAAGGACGACATCCACATCACCATCGACGGCGATCAGGTGTCGATCAGCGCCGAAGTGAAAAACGAGAAGGAAGTGAAGGACGGCGAGCGCGTGCTGCGGTCGGAGCGTTACTACGGCAAGGTCCATCGCGCGTTTTCGCTGGGGCAGACGGTCGACGAAGGTGGCGCGGTCGCCCGCTACGCCGACGGTGTGCTCGAGCTTACTCTGCCGAAGAAGGCGGCGACCAGCGCGAAGCGCGTTACGATCCAGTAGCTGCTGGTTCGGAAAGTCTGGGGCGCCGCGCACGCGGGTGCCCGACGGCAAAACGTGCCGGGCGGCAGGGTGAACCCCCTGCCGCTTTTTTATCGCTCGTGTAGAATGAGTGAATCCTCACATCGTGCGGTTCGGCATGGCTGACAACGACAATTCCGCGGCGACAAAGGCCCAGATTCTTGCCGAAGCGCTGCCGTACATCCAGCGCTTTCACGGCAAGACCATCGTCGTCAAGTACGGCGGCAACGCCATGACCGAGGACAGGCTGAAAGAGTGCTTCGCTCGCGACGTCGTGCTGCTGAAGCTGGTCGGCATGAACCCCGTGATCGTTCACGGCGGCGGACCGCAGATCGACGATCTGCTCAGACGTGTCGGCAAGAAGGGCGCGTTCGTCCAGGGCATGCGCGTGACCGATGCCGAGACCATGGACATCGTCGAAATGGTGCTGGGCGGCCAGGTCAACAAGGAGATCGTCAACCTCATCAACCACCACGGCGGACACGCCGTCGGATTGACCGGCAAGGACGGCGCGTTCATCCGCGCCAGGAAAATGATGGTGCGCGGCCCCGGGGCCGGGGATGATCTGATCGACATCGGCCAGGTCGGCGAGGTCGAGCAGATCGACCCGCACGTCATCGCCACGCTGCTCGCGGGCGGATTCGTGCCGGTCATCGCACCGGTCGGCTTCGGCAAGAAGGGGGAGTCCTACAACATCAATGCCGATCTCGTCGCGGGCAAGGTCGCCGAGGTGCTGAAGGCGGAAAAGCTGATCGTGCTCTCCAACATTCCCGGCGTGCTCGACAAGAACGGCGGCCTGCTCACGGGCCTCACGGCGAAAAAGGTCGACGAACTGTTCGCGGACGGCACCATACACGGCGGCATGCTGCCCAAGATCAGCTCGGCGCTCGACGCGGTAAAAAACGGCGTCAACACGTGCCACATCATCGACGGACGCGTCGAGCATGCATTGCTGCTGGAGGTGCTGACCAACGAAGGCGTCGGCACCCTCATCCGCCGCCGCTAGGCACGCCGCCGCGTGCCGCCCGCCGACTCCGCCGCAGCGCGACGCGCATGATTCGCGGCATTTCGTGGATATTCGACCTCGACAACACGCTGCACGATGCCGCGCCGCATATTTTCCCGCGCATCAACTGCGCGATGACCCGTTACATGGAGCGCGAGTTGAACCTCGACGCGGCGGGGGCCGGGGAACTGCGGCGCCGCTACTGGAAACGCTACGGCGCGACGCTGACCGGACTCATGCGCAATCACGGCACGGACCCCCGTCATTTTCTGTGGCACACGCACCAGTTTCCCGATCTCGACCGGCTGCTCGTGCGTGAACCCGGGCTGCGTCCGTTGTTGCGCCGTCTGCCGGGACGCAAGTTCGTGTTCTCGAATTCCCCCATTCATTACTCCAGCGCCGTGCTGGCCGGCTTGGGAATAGCCGACCTGTTCGACGACGTCTTTTCGATCGAGCGCGCCCGCTTCCGGCCGAAACCGGATGCCTACGGTTTTCTCCGGTTGTGCCGGACCCGGCATCTCACGCCGCGGCGCTGTATCATGGTCGAGGATGTTCTCGAAAACCTGCGCACCGCGAAGCGGCTCGGCATGAAAACGGTCTGGATGACCCGGGCATCGACGGCGCCGGGGTACGTCGATGCGCGTGTGTCGGGAATCAGGGATCTCGCGCGGCTCGCGCCGCGCTGGGCATAGGGGGCCGACGATGGCGGCGAAGACCGGCGAACGCAAGGCGCAGATATTGCAAACGCTCGCGCAGATGCTCGAGCACCCGGCGGCGGAAAAAGTGACGACCGCGGCGCTCGCGAAGCGGCTCGACGTGTCGGAGGCCGCGTTGTACCGTCACTTCAGCGGCAAGGCCCAGATGTTCGAGGGGCTCATCGAGTTCATCGAGCAGACGCTGTTCGGCCTCGTCAACAGAATCACCAGCGACGAAAAAAGCGGTTTGCGGCAGCTCGAGGCGATCGTCGCGGTACTGCTGGGTTTCGCGCAGAAGAACCGCGGCATGACCCGAGTGCTGATCGGCGACGCGCTGGTGAACGAGGACGAGCGCCTGCAGGCGCGCATCAACCAGCTGCACGACCGCCTGGAGGCGGTGCTGAAACAGGCGCTGCGGTTCGGCGTGACGCAGCGCGAGCTGGCGGCGGAGGTCGACGTCGGCGCGCATGCGAATCTCGTCATGAGCTTCGTCATCGGCCGATGGCACCAGTTCGCGAAAAGCGGGTTCAGGCGCGATCCCGTGGAACAGTGGAGCAAGCAGTGGCGGCAGCTCATCGAGGGCGTGCTCGCCTGAGCCGCCCGCCCCGGAACAACACGCACAGGAGGTGGCATCATGTCGAACATCAGCTCCCAGCAAATGGCCGAACTGCTGCTGGGGATCGCCCGCGCGCAGCAGGCCATCATCGATGCGCTGGAAAATTCGAAGGCGGGCTTCAAGTCCACGCATTTCCGGCCGGCGCTGGAAACCGCGTCACGCATCCGCTCGAATCGGGCCGAGACGCTCACGGATTTTCCGGCGCGGCTGTTGCTGCTGATGCTGGGCCGCAATGCCCCCGACATCGATCAGGTCTCGAAATCGCTGGAAGCGCTGATTGCGGGCAACGCCGCCGCGCCGGGAGCCGCCGCCGAGACCGCTCCGGCAGCGGGAGCCGATGCCGGATCGCTCGACATGACGCAATCCTGACGTCGCTTTACGTTTTCGCGAATACGAACACGATACCGGCCACGCCGCCCGAGCGGTCGCCGCGTATCGTGGTTTCCGTCGCTTCCAGTTCGCGCAAGCCCGCCGTCTGCGCCGCACGGCGCACGTAGGCCGTGGATTGCGCGTAGCGACCGCTCGGCAGCAGCGCGTAGTCCTGCGTTTCGGCGGCGAGCCGCTCGATCGAACAGGCAAACCATCCGCCCGATCGCAAACAACGTGAAACGCCGCCGAACAGCGCGTCGATGCTGCCGAAGTAGATCAGCACGTCTGCCGCGATAACGGCATCCTGATTCCCGGGCGGCGCCCGGTGAAGATAGTCCGCGATGTCGGACTCGACGAGCTCGTGGTAGATGTCGCGTTTCCGCGCTTGTTCCAGCATGCCCGCCGATACGTCTACGCCGGTGAGGTGGGATGCCAGGCCGGCGACGTGCACGCCGCACAGTCCGGTGCCGCATCCGATATCCAGTATCCGCTGGCGTACCCCGACGCCGGCAAGGACCGCGAGCCGCGATGCGATGCGTTCCGGAACACGGTAGCCCAGCTCGTTCACGAGCCGGCGGTCGAATTCTCCGGCGAAATCATCAAAAACGGAGCGCACGTAGCCGGGCGGCGCGCGTTCCGTCGTCCGGCCTTCCACGGCGCTCAGCAGGTGACCGAACGTGTCGCGTTCCATTCCGCGTTCGAGGGCGCGGCGATACGCGGCTGCCGCGCCGGCGGGGTTACCCATCGCCTCCTGCAGCCGGCCAAGATTGAGGTAGGGTTGCGAAAAATCCGGTTCCAGGTCCACGGCGCACCGATAGGCGTCGAGCGCCGCGGCAAGGCTGCCTTGCGTCTGGAGCACCGCGCCGAGATTGTTGTGCGCTTGCGCATGCGCAGGGTCCAGCTCCAGCGCGCGCCGGTACCGTTTCGCCGCTTCGTCGAGCCTGCCTTCCGCACGCAACGCAAGGCCGCGACGGTAGTGGGCACCGGCCCGATACGTGCGCCAGCGCCGTGCGAGGCCGAGCCATGGTGATCCGGACGAACCGCCGCCGGGCTCGCTCATCGCGCCGCGCAAACCCCGCAGGCCGGATCACGCTTGACGCGTATCGAACGCCACGTCATCGCGAGTGCATCGAGCAGCAACAGGCGACCGGTGAGCGCCTCGCCGGCGCCGCACAGAAGCTTCAGGGCCTCCGCTGCCTGCACGGACCCGATGATGCCTACGACCGGAGCGAATACGCCCATTACCGCGCACGGCATGTCTTCGCTTTCGCCGGCCTCGGGAAACAGGCACGCATAGCACGGTGAAGCGCCATCGCGCAGGTCGAAGACGGAAACCTGACCGTCGAACCGCACGCCGGCGCCCGACACCAGCGGCTTGCGGTGCGCGACGCAGGCGCGGTTCACCGCGTGCCGCGTGGCAAAGTTGTCGCTCGCATCCAGCACGACGTCGGCCTGTGCGACGAGCGCGTCCAGCCGCTGTCCCGCCACACGCTCCGGGATGGCCTCGACGCGCACCGAAGAGTTGATTGCGGCAAGCGTCGCGCGCGCGGAGTCCACCTTCTTGCGGCCGATCGATTCGGTGCGATGCACGATCTGGCGCTGCAGATTCGTAAGATCGACGTCGTCACCGTCGCAGATTGTGAGGGTGCCGACGCCGGCCGAGGCAAGATACAGCGCCACCGGGGACCCGAGACCGCCGGCGCCGATCACGAGCGCGCGCGCACCGAGCAGCCGCTGCTGGCCTTCGACGCCGATTTGCGGCAGCAGAATATGGCGGCTGTAACGGAGTAATTGATCGTCGTTCACGGGAACGACACAGTGTACAGCAAGACGCCCGGGCACCGCCGGGCGTCAGGGTCGTGCGAGCGCTTGCCCGATCAGTTGCGGGCGCCGCCGCGGCTTTTCAGGAACGCGATGGCCTGATTGAGCTCGTAGTCGTTCTTCGACACGATTTCGCCGGGTTCCGGCTTCAGGGTTTTCTCGTCGACATCCTTCGGGCGCGGCTCCGGAGTGAAATTGAATTTTGTCGCCGCCATGGCCGCCGCCTTTTCTTTTTCCTCGGCCCGGTTGTCGGTCAGATGTTTCGTCAGATCCGCCTCGCGCAGCCGCAGGCTCGCGGCGCGGTCGGACGATCCGTCGTCGAGCGGAATGTCCGGCACGATGCCTTTCGCCTGGATCGAACGGCCTTTCGGCGTGTAATAACGCGCGGTGGTGAGCTTGATCGCGGTGTTGTTGCCGAGCGGCAGTATGGTCTGCACGGAACCCTTGCCGAACGTCGGCTGACCCATGATC
>CAZMBS010000206.1:0-6142 GCA_964564295.1 uncultured Streptomycetaceae bacterium | reverse complement strand
ATACGCCACGCGGTTCACGGTGAACCCGATCTCCGCGCCGCGCAGCCGCCCTGCTTCCACCGGCAGCGCGATACCGGCGATTTCCAGCGTCCCCGAAATCTGCTGGTAGCGCTGCTCCAGCGTGAGCAGCGTGCCGTCCGCGAGCCGCCAGGTGCCGGCGACCTGCGCGGGCACGACGTACAACACGGCGATGCACCAGCTCGCGCACGGTTGCGCGGTCACGCGCGCGTCGGGCTCCCAGCCGCCGCCGATTTCGTAGGTATTGGAGACGATGCGCGCCCCCGGCCGCAGCGCGAGGAATTTCGGCGCGAGTTTCGCAAGGTGGTCGGGCAGCAGAAACAGCGGCAGCACGGTGGCCTGCGAAATATCGGCGGCAAACATGTCGCCCTGCGCGAACCGCGCGCGCGCGCTCACGCCGGCGGCGGCGGCCGCGCGCCGCGATAGCGCGACGAGGTCGGCGTTGAATTCGACTCCGAGCGCCTGCGCGCCGCGTCTCGCCGCCGCGATCACCATGCGGCCGTCGCCGGAGCCCAGGTCGATCACCGTGTCGCGCGCCGTGACCTGCGCGAGGTCGAGCATGCTCTCGACCACGTGATCCGGCGTCGGTATCCAGACGACATCCTTGCCCGGCATGCCGGGCCTGGGCTGAAAGCCGTCCGCGGCAGGAACCGCGGCGGCGAGCAGCAGCGCGCCGGCCGACGCGATCGCGCCGATCCATCGGCACAAACGGGACGTCGTGCACCGCCGGTTCATCGGCGGATTGTAACGCCGCATCCGCTGCGGTGGCCGTCGGCCGTGTATGATGACGGCTGGTCAACCGGCGGCCGCGCGCCGCGCAAAATGGGAGAAGAACATGGCAACACCGTTGGGCAACGAGCACTTGTCCGAAATACCCGGCGAGCGCGTGATCGACAAGCCGGAGTTGCCGCCGCAGGGCATCACGAACGAAAACGACGTGATGACCGAAACCGTGTCCGGCCAGCTGCAACTGAAGCTCGGCACGGCAGGCCAGTTCCAGGTGTACTGCGACGAACCCGCGCGCATCGGCGGCACGGACACGTATCCGTCGCCGATGAACTACCTCGCGATGTCGATCGGCTTCTGACTGCTCACCCAGGTTGCGCGGTACGCGCACATGATGAAAATGACGGTGAGCAATGCGAAGTGCAGGGTCGTGTTCAGCAAACACCTCGGCGGCTCGGTGCTGAAAGGCACGGTCTTCAACCGCTGGGAGCACGTGACGACGCATCTTTCGCTCGACAGCAAGGAGCCTGCAGACCGGCTCGCACACCTCATCAAGAACGCCAAGGCCGGTTGTTTCGCGGAAGGCCTCATTACGCAGCAGGTGCCGCTCTACAGCCATGTCCAGGTGAACGGCAGCGCGTTCCACATCGAAGGCGTCACGAAAACATGAATAAATTCATAATGTTGTGATCGACACCCGCCGATCTCCCCTTCCGCTGGAGCGGAACGCGTGAGCGCGCCCGCCGGCCTGCCGCGCGTCGTGAGCCTGCTGCTCAACGTCGGGCACGCGGTCGACCACATGTTCCTGCTCATATTCGCGACCGCGGTCGCGTCGATCGCGTCCGACTTCAGCTTCGCGAACTGGACCGATCTGATGCCCTACGGGGTCGGCGCGTTCGCGCTGTTCGGGCTCGGCTCGATGCCGGCGGGACGGCTCGGCGACCTGTGGGGCCGGCGCGCGATGATGATCATCTTTTTCATCGGGATGGGCGCCGCGGCGCTGCTCGTGTCGGTCACGCAGAACGCCTGGCAGCTTGCCGGCGCGTTGATGCTGATGGGCACGTTCGCGTCGATCTATCACCCGGTCGGCATCCCGATGCTCGTGCAGAGCGTGCCGAATCCCGGAGCCGTCATCGGCGTGAACGGGCTCTGGGGCAATCTCGGCATCGCGGTCGCCGCCGTCGCCACCGGATTCCTCGTCAAGTGGCTCGGCTGGCGCGCGGCGTTCGCCGTTCCCGGCGCGATCGCGATCATATGCGGCATCGTGTTCGCGATCGCCTGCCCGCGCGAGACCGTCGCGCCCGCGAAGCGTGCCGGCGGCAAGGCGAAGGTCGTGCTGGAACCGGGCATGCTTGCGCGCGTGTTCGCGGTGATGACCGCGGCGGCGGTGACCAGCAGCCTGCTGTTCAATTTCACGACCAACGGCAACGCGCAGCTGCTGACCGAACGCTTCCGCGGCATCATCGAGGATCCCGCGATGCTCGGCATCATGCTCGCCGCGATCTACGTGATTGCGTCGTTCACGCAGATACTCGTGGGTGAATTGATCGACCGCATGCCGTTCAAGCCGCTGCAGCTGTGGATGTCGGTTGCCCAGGTGCCGCTGCTGATCCTCGCCGCGCACACCGAGCACTGGTGGCTGTTCGCCGCGTTGCTCGCGGTGATGGTGTTCGTATTCGGCTCGATCCCGTTCACCGATGCCATGATCGTGCGCTACGTCGACGACCGGCTGCGTTCGCGCGTCTCCGGCATGCGCATCACGGTCGCATTCGGCATCAGCTCGCTCGCCGTGTGGCTGTTGGGGCCCATGGTGAAGGAGATCGGTTTCGCGGCGTCGCTGTGGATCATGGCGGGCATCGCGCTCGTGAAGGCGCTGATCGTTCTGATGCTGCCCGAAGAATCGTCGCCCGAAGCACCGGCGCGCGTCTGACGCAAGCCTCTTCCGGGGGGCTCCGGCGCAAACCGGCGGCGACTTCGCGTTGCCGGCACATTTGCTGCCGATTTGTTTCGAACGCGCGCCGCTGAATCATCCCTCCATTGACGCGCATCGCGGTGCGTCATCACGACGCAACATGTACTCCGGACAATGCGGGCCAGCAGTCACGCAACTGCCGCTGTCACAACCGCTCGCATCACCACAACCCCTGGGGAACATGAACATGTTGAAGCCAAAACGCATCGCCTTTGCCATCGCCTTGATCGCCGTGTCGCCGGCCGCCTTTTCTGCGAGTACGCCGTTCTCCACCTTCACACCCGCGGCGAGCAGCGTCGCCGGCGGCAGTCTGCCGGAGAGCGCGCCGCTCAAACTCTCGTCGCCCTACTTTACGCATACGTCCATCCTCGACCGTAACGCGCGTATCGCCGCAGGCACGCCGGATACCGGCGCCTGGGACATGATCACGTCGAACGAAAGCGGACCGGATCGCGGCCGCTATCTGTTCATGCCGATGGAAACCGGCTCGGCGGGCGTCATTCGTTACGACCGTTTGACGGGAACTTCCGTGAATATCGTCAATCCCGGCGCGGTTCCGAGCGGCGCGGTCGGCGCGCCGCTGGGATTCGCCGTGGGCGATGCGTCGCGGTGGACCCCGTGGGGCAGCTATCTGACAGCCGAGGAAACCTGGACGGCGGGAACCGGCACGCGTGGCCGACTGATGGAGGTCACGAATCCGACAACCGCCGGCGCGGGCGGCGCCAATTTCGTACACCGCAGCATCATTCCCCGCGTGTCGCACGAAGGCCTGGCGTTCGACAAGAACAACAACATGTACTTCATCGACGAGTTGAACGGCGGGTCGATCTACAAGTTCACCTCGGCGAACCCGACCGCGACGAACGGCAACGACTACTTCGCGGCAGGCACGACGTCGGTGCTGCGCGTCGGAACGGGCTTCACGGCGAACGCCACCGGCGCGGCGAGCTGGGTCAACTTCACCGATGGGGCCGGCAACGTATTGGCGGGCGGCGTGGTGACCGACGGCAGCGTGGACGGCCGCGCCACGACCGACGTGGCCGCCTATAAAGGCACGGATTACCAGCGGCCGGAGGATCTGGAAATCCAGACGCTCGCGGGCGGCAAGCAGTTGCTCTACTTTACAACCACGACCACGAACGAGGTGTATTCGATCGATCTCGACACCAACACTGTGTCGATATTCGCCAACCGGAACACGATCAACGCGGCGTCAGGACTGGCGGTCGGATCCCAGTTCACCAGTCCGGACAATCTCGCGATCGACGCGGCCGGCAACATCTACATCATCGAGGATCAGCCGGGCGGCGCTGCCGATATCTGGTTCGCGACCGACGCGAACCGTGACGGGGTGGCGGAATCCATCGGACGTTGGGCGTCGCTCAGCACGCTGGGCGCCGAGCCGACCGGACTGTACTTCGATCCGTTCGATCCGACAGTGGCGTTCGTAAACGTTCAACATCCTTCCAGCGGCAACGACCGGTTGCTCATGATTACCGCGGTGCCGGAACCGGAGACGTACGCGATGATGATCGCGGGCCTCGGCCTGCTCGGGGCTGTAGCCCGCCGCCGCCGTCGCACGGACTGATCCGGATTATCGCAGCACCGGAAAGCCGCGGGTAACCGCGGCTTTCTTATTGCGCCGACTTCATTCGGCAACAATTCCGCACTAATGTGCCGGGGCTTCCTTCACGCCCCGCGATCCGTTGGCATGGCCGAATGGACACGCTGCTTTTCCGGGATGCGCTTTACTCGAGGTCGACACATCCATGATTCGTATACCCATTCTGGTCATCGCCACTGCAACTGCCCTGTTGGCGACTGGTTGCAACATGGGCGAAGTTGCCACTTCGAGCTCGCCGGCTGCGGTAAAGGTCAACGGCGATACGATATCCGTGGATGCGATCCGCACCGAACTGGCTGCCCGCAATTTGCCGCCGGAACAGGCCGGGGCGGCGGAGGCGCAGGTGCTGGAGCGCATGATCGACCAGCAGCTGCTCCAGCAGAAAGCGCTGCACGACAATCTCGACTCCGATCCGAAAATTGCGATTGAACTGGGAAAGGCGCGGAAGGCGATTCTGGCAAAGGCGTATGTTGACAAGGCAGTCGCGAGTCTGCCGAAGCCTGGCCCGGACGAGATCAACGCCTACTATTCGAAAAATCCAGCCCTGTTCGAGCAGCGCCGAATCTACCGATTTCTGGAGATGGGCGCGGGCCTGCGGCCGGAGCAATACGAACCCATGAAAAAGGCCACCGCGAAGGCCACGACCTTGGACGAGTTGAGGAACTGGCTGAATACACAGCGTATTCCGCACAGCGAGATCACGGAATCCACGCGCACGTCGGAGCAGCTTCCGCCGGACCTGTTGCCGCAACTCGGGCAGATGCGCGACGGACAAATCCTGGTCTTCCCGGGCCAGGGCCGCGTGACGATTCTGCAACTCGCGCAGTCGCGCAACGTGCCGCTTAGCCTGGAAGAAGCAACACCGATGATCGAACAGTATTTCGAAGGCAAAATGCGAAACGAAATCGGCGCCGCGGAGGTAAAGAAGCTGCGCGAAGCCGCCAGGCTGGAATATTTCGGCGAGCATGCGCGGTCGAAGCCGGCTGCGCCAGCGAACAGAGTCAAGAGTAACTAGCCGGAACTCCCGCTCCCATTTCCGTCACGTTCGGCGCTCACATCCGCTTCGAACGCGAGAAATACGCCGTGGTCATCGCACAAACGGGGATTAAGGGCGAGTCCGCTGTAGGTCGCTTCGCGGTTGTGCTACATTTCCCGACTTTTCCAATCCATACAGTAGCTTTCGCACCGACTACGGCACAATGAAAACCATAGACATACACGCACATCTCGTTCCGGAATCGCTGTGGCGCGCCTTCGATGCAGGCAAGGACTGGCACGGTTTCCGGCACGAGGCGGGCGAAGGCCTGGGCGCCGTGGTCGGATGCGGCATGCGCACGATGCTCACCTCGCCCAAGGTGCGCTACACCGTCGAGCAGCGCCTGAAGGACATGGACGAGCAGAAGGTCGACGTGCAGGTGCTCTCCGTCCACATGCCGTTCGTCGGCTACGAGCTCGAACCCGAGGAAGGACTCGCGCTCGCGCGGGATTTCAACGACGAAGTCGGCGCGACCGTGCGCGCGAACGCAAGCCGCTTTGCCGGGCTTGCGACGCTGCCGATGCAGGACGTGAAACGCGCGATCGCCGAACTCGAGCGCGCCGTAACGCGGCTCGGCCTCCGCGGCGCCGCGCTCGACACCAGCGTGAACGGCGATCAGTGGGACGACCCCAAATTCCTGCCGTTTTTCAAGGCGGCCGAGCAGATGGGCGCCCTGCTGTTCTACCACCCGCAGCCGCAGAACAACTTCCTGCAGCAGCGCATCAAGCGCCACGGCCTCAACAACAGCCTCGGCGTGATCCTCGAA
>CAZMBS010000205.1:0-6162 GCA_964564295.1 uncultured Streptomycetaceae bacterium | reverse complement strand
GGGTCGGAGCGGTTCGTGGATCTCATATTGTGGCGGCATGCCGACGCCGAAGATGGCATTCCGGATGTGGAACGCCGCCTCACGGAACGCGGCCTGAAACAGGCGCAGATCATGGCGGCATGGCTCGCCAGGCGCCTTCCCGACGATGCCGTGGTGTTTTCCAGCCCGGCCGTGCGCGCGCAGCGCACGGCGCGCGCACTGACGGCGGACTACACAATTGAACGCGCGTTGGGCACCGACTCGACTCCGGAAGCCGTGCTCGCGCTTGCGCAATGGCCCGGTGGCGGGCGCACGGTGGTGATCGTCGGGCATCAGCCGACGCTGGGTGCGGTGGCGGCTCTCGCGGTGACCGGGCGCGCGCGATTGTGGAGCGTGAAAAAAGGCGCTGTCTGGTGGCTGCGGCGGCGCGACCGGGACGAGGAGACCGCCGTGCGGGCGGTCATCGCGCCGGAGCACCTGTAGGAGACGACCATGTTTGATTCTGCCAGCTTGACCCATCGTGTCGACAAGGCGGACTACCGCAGGGAGGAGGCGGTGCTGCGCGAGTCGTTGCTGAACGCGCAGTACGATCTCAAGCAGAACGGGCGATTCCCGGTCCTGATCCTGATTGCCGGCGTCGAAGGCGCCGGCAAGGGCGAGACCGTGAACCTGCTCAACGAATGGATGGATCCGCGCCATATCGAGGTATGCGGATTTGCCGATCCATCGGACGAGGAAGACGAGCGACCCCGGTTCTGGCGTTACTGGCGCGCGCTGCCGCCCAAAGGCAAGATCGGCATCTTCTTCGGTGCGTGGCACACGCAGCCCATCGTGGATCGCGTCGCGCGGCGGATCAACGCGAGCCGTTTCGAGCGGCACATCGGCGAGATCCTGCGATTCGAGCGCATGTTGACCGACGAGGGCACGCTGCTGCTCAAGTTCTGGTTTCACCTTTCGAAGCCGCAACAGAAAGTGCGGCTCAAGTCGCTGGAGAAGGACCGGGATACGCGCTGGCGCGTCACCAGGGAAGACTGGAAATTGTTCGACCAGTACGACGAATTCGGCAAGATTTGCGAGCCGTTCGTGCGCAAGACCAGCACGGCGGAAGCGCCGTGGCTCGTCGTTCCGGGCGCGGACCCGCACTATCGCAGCCTGCTCGTCGGCAGGACGCTGCTCGCGGCGCTGCGCGAGCGCCTGGACGACAAACCGGTGAAGCGGTTGCCGGACCGCACGCCGCCGCTGCTGGCGGCGGTCGATCGGCTCAACGTGCTGAAGGCGTTGCAACTCGATCAGCCGATGTCGAAGAAGGCGTACGAGAAGCAACTGGAGAAGTGGCAGGGACGGCTGAACAAGCTGACGCGCCATCCCCGGTTCCGGGACCTGTCGGTTGTCGCGGTCTTCGAGGGCAACGACGCCGCCGGAAAGGGCGGCGCGGTGCGGCGCGTCACCCGCGCCCTAGATGCCCGCCGGTACCAGATCGTGCCGGTTGCGGCGCCGACGCAGGAGGAACGCGCGCAGCCCTACCTGTGGCGATTCTGGCGCCACATGCCGCGCCGCGGCCGCTTCACGATATTCGACCGTTCGTGGTACGGGCGGGTGCTGGTCGAGCGTGTCGAGCGCTTCTGCTCGGAAGCGGACTGGATGCGGGCGTATACCGAGATCAACGACTTCGAACAGCAACTGACCGCGCACAACGTGCTGGTCGTGAAGTTCTGGCTTGCCATCAGCAGCGCGGAGCAGTACCGGCGCTTCAAGGCGCGCGAAAAGGTGAGCTTCAAGCGCTTCAAGATCACGCAGGAAGACTGGCGCAACCGCAAGAAGTGGAAAGACTATGAACTGGCGGTATGCGACATGGTCGACCGCACATCGACCGAAATCGCGCCGTGGACGCTGGTCGAGGCAAACAACAAGAACCACGCGCGCGTCAAGGTGCTGCGCACGCTCGTGCAGGCCATCGAAGCCGCCATCGCGCGCGACGGCAGGAAAAAGTAACCGCGCCCGGGGCGCCGGCAATCAACTCGCCATCGCGAAGATGGTGCCGGACTCCAGATCGTCGATTCCCGGAATCCGCAGTTCGAAGCCGATCCGCTCCCATTCGCGGGCTTCGTTGTGCAGCGCCGTCGCGGTCAGCGGATTGCGTTCCAGCCACGCGGTATCCAGCGTGAGCCGGAATTTTCCGGCCTGCGCCCGCAACTGGATCGGCGGCACCGTGAAGTCGGCACGCCCGCGGCAGAACAGCGCTGCGAGCCGCAGCGCAAGCACCATGCGCCAGTCGATGTCCTCGCCCAGCGCCGTCTGCGCTTTCTTGAGGGTCCGCCGGTGCGTCAGCACGAGCGCCGACAGCAGGTTCTGCTCGTCCCGCGAAAATCCCGGCATTTCCGCGTTGTTGACGATGTACGCGGAATGTTTGTGGTAGCCGCTGTACGCGACCGAAATGCCGATTTCGTGCAGCTTCGCAGCCCAGCCGATGTACCGGCCCGAGGCGTCGTCGACCTTGTCGGCATCCCCCGACAGCTTGCCGTAGAGATTCAGCGCGAGATTGCCGACCCGGCGCGCCTGCAGCGCGTCAACATGGTAGCGCTGCATGAACTGCGCGACCGTGATGTCGCGCATGTCCTTGTGATGAAACCGGCCGAGCATGTCGTACAACACGCCCTGGCGCATCGCGCCGTTCGCAACCAGCATCGTGCGGATATCGAGCGCCGAGAGCACCGCGCCCAGAATGGCGAGCCCGCCGGGCAGCACCGGAGCGCGATCGGCCCGCATGCCCGCGAGTTTTGCGTCGGCGACGCTGCCCGCCTTGACGAGGTGCGACCGAAGCCGTTCGACGCCTTCCGGCGTAATCGCGCCGTCGTCGAAGCCGTTCTGCTGCATGATTTCCGCGATCGCGCGAACGGTTCCCGACGAGCCGACGGCCTGCTGCCAGTTGCGGCGCGAAAATCCCGCGACCATCGGCTGCAACTCGGTGCGCGCGGCGAGTTCCGCCAGCTTCATCGCGCCCTTGGTGATCCTGCCGTCGGGGAAAAAGCGCAGGCTGTACGACACGCAGCCCATGAACAGGCTGTCGAGCCTTTGCGGCTTGTGGTTCGCGCCGATGATGAACTCGGTCGAACCGCCGCCGATGTCCACGACCAGCCGCTTCTCGCGCGACGCCGGCAGTTCATGCGCCACGCCGAGATAGATCAGGCGCGCCTCCTCGCGGCCCGCGACGACCTCGATCGGAAAGCCGAGCGCGGCCCGCGCTTTCTTCAGGAACGCCGGCGCATTCTTCGCCACGCGCAGCGTATTGGTGCCGATGGCGCGTACGGCGCGCCGGTCGAATCCGCGCAGGCGTTCGCCGATCCGCTGCAGGCACGCGAGCGCGCGCTCCTGTGTCGCGTCATCGAGCATCTTGTTATCGTCGAGCCCGCCGCCGAGTCGAACCGGCTCGCGCAGCGAGTCGAGCGGGTATAACTGGTCGCCGACGACCCTCGCGATCTGGCAATGGAACGAATTGCTGCCGAGATCTACCGCGGCCAGAGTCGGATATTCAGACATGAACCGGGTGCCGGAAACCGGTGTGGAGATCGTGCATATTATTCAATTTAATCAATCTCTTACTGTCATTTCCCGGCGCGAACCATCGTTTGCACGCCATCCGGAGTGCCGAGCAGAAGCACGTCCGCTCCGCGGCGGGCGAACAACCCGTTGGTGACCACGCCGTCGATCTGATTCAGCGTCGCTTCCAGTTCCAGCGGCTTCAGAATGCCGAGATTGTGCACGTCAAGAATGACATTTCCGTTGTCCGTCACAAAATCGTGCCGCCACGCGGGCTGGCCGCCGAGCTTGACAATTTCCCGTGCCACGTACGAGCGTGCCAACGGAATCACCTCCACCGGCAGCGGGAAACGCCCCAGTACGTCCACGAGTTTCGACCGGTCCGCGATGCAGACGAACCGATCCGCCACGGCGGCGATGATTTTCTCGCGCGTCAGCGCGCCGCCGCCGCCCTTGATCATCGCGAGGTGGCGCGTGACTTCATCGGCGCCGTCGACGTAGACCGGGAGGTCCTTCACGCTGTTCAGATCCATCAGCGGCACGCCGAGCTGCTTCAGGCGCCGCGCGGTTTCTTCCGAGCTTGCGACAGCCGCTTCGAGGCGCCCCTTGATTTTTCCCAGCTCCGCGATAAAAAAATTCGCGGTCGATCCGCTGCCGACACCGACGACGCAACCGTCCGGCACCATTGCGACGGCGGCCTTGGCGACCGCCTGCTTCATGTCGTCCTGCGTCATGCGCGGATGGTACCCGCTTGCGTCGCCAGGGTAAACCACCATCGGCCGGCGTGCCCGCCACCGGCATTCCTGCTAACCTAGCAGCACCATGCAGGAACCTTTCCGATGAAACCCGTTGACTATCTCGAACGGATACTGACGGCGCGCGTGTACGATGTCGCCATCGAGAGCCCGCTGGAGCCGGCCGCGAGCCTTTCGCGCCGCACGCGCAATACGCTGCTCATCAAGCGCGAGGACATGCAACCGGTGTTTTCGTTCAAGGTGCGCGGCGCCTACAACAGGATGGTGCGCCTCGGCGCGGCCAGTCTCGCGCGCGGCGTGATCGCGGCGTCCGCCGGAAATCACGCGCAGGGCGTCGCGCTGGCCGCGCAGAAGCTGCGCTGCGCCGCCACCATCGTGATGCCGGTGACCACGCCGCGCATCAAGATCGACGCCGTGCGCGCGCGCGGCGCGCGTGTGATCCTGCACGGTGACGCGTACGACGAAGCCTACCGCCACGCGCGGACGATCGAACGCCGCGGCCGCATGACGTTCGTGCATCCGTACGATGATCCGGACGTGATCGCGGGCCAGGGTACCATCGGCATGGAGATCCTGCGGCAATGCAACCGGCCGATCCACGCGATATTCGTCGCGGTCGGCGGGGGCGGGCTGATTTCCGGCATCGCTGCCTACGTGAAGCGCGTGCGCCCGGAGATCAAGGTGATCGGCGTGGAGCCGCACGACGCCGATGCGATGTACCGGTCGTTGAAGGCCGGGCGGCGCGTGGTGCTCGATCAGGTCGGATTGTTCGCCGACGGCGTGGCGGTTCGCCAGGTCGGCGTCGAGACGTTCCGGCTCTGCCGCCGGTTCGTGGACGAAGTGATCCGGGTCGATACCGATGCCATATGCGCGGCGATCAAGGACGTGTTCGAAGATACGCGCGCGATACTGGAACCGGCCGGCGCGCTCGCGATTGCCGGTGCGAAAGCCTACGCCGCCCGCGGCAGCGTGCGCGGCCGCACGCTGGTGGCCGTGGCAAGCGGCGCCAACATGAACTTCGACCGGTTGCGCTTCGTCGCGGAGGAAGCGGAGCTCGGCGAGCACCGCGAGGCGATTCTGGCAGTCACCATTCCGGAGCGGCCGGGCAGTTTCAAGGCGTTTTGCACCCAGCTGGGGCCGCGCAATGTCACCGAATTCAACTACCGGTATGAAGATCCGGGAAAGGCCCGGGTGTTCGTCGGCGTGCAGGTGCAGAACCGGGAGGAAACGAAACGGCTCGTGCGCACGCTCGCGCGGCATGGACTGGCGACGCGGGACCTGAGCGACAACGAGCTCGCAAAACTGCACGTGCGCCACATGGTCGGCGGGCATGCGCCCACGGTGAACGACGAAATCCTGTATCGATTCGAATTTCCCGAGCGGCCCGGCGCGTTGATGAAATTCCTGAGCGCAATGAGTCGCGGCTGGAACATCAGCCTTTTTCACTACCGCAACCATGGCGCGGATTACGGGCGGGTGCTGGTCGGCATGCAGGTGCCGCGCGCGGATCAGGGCAAGTTCAAGGCGTTTCTCGCGCGCGTCGGGTACCCGTATCACGACGAGACGCGCAATCCGGCCTATCGATGTTTTCTGGCGTGATGGGCGGGGACGGGCAGTCTTCCGATTCGACAGTCGTCGCGTTTATCCGACAGCAGAAGCGTCGCCGTCCATACAAGATGTTTATGAAACATGTTTAAAATCCACATGTTACGAGTATTACGCAGCACCTGGTGCATCGCGTTGCTGGGCGGTATCTGCGTGTCCACCGCGGTCGGCGCCGCGTCGGCGTCACTCGAGAGCGAATTTCTGGCAGCGCGGGAGGCGTTCCGGCCCGGCGACGCTCCCAGGCTGGACGCCCCCCCGAAGCGGCTCCAGGGCCACCTGCTCGAGC
>CAZMBS010000204.1:0-6184 GCA_964564295.1 uncultured Streptomycetaceae bacterium | reverse complement strand
TCGGCGAGTATACGCCGTCAGTCCTTCTTCCTGACCTCGGCCTGCGCGGACCCGCGCGCGAACCTCAGCGTCAGCGCGTCCCCCGCGGCGAGATTCGCGCTGTCGCGCACGATGCGCCCGCAGGCGTCCTCCGTGATGCTGTAGCCGCGTTCGAGCACGTGCTGCGGATTGAGGTGCCTGAGGCTCGCGCCCAGCCCTTCCACCCCCTGTTTCGCGAGTTGCAGGCGCGCGCGCCCCGCGTCGCGCAGCCGGCGCCGCAGTTCCACGGCCGCGCGGCCGAGCGCCCGGATGTCCGGCCGCCCGGACTGCAACTGCCGGTGCAGGTCCCGCAGTCGCCAGTGCCGTTGCTGCCGGCCGGCATGCCAGGACGCCTCCAGCCGGGTCGCGAGATGCCGCAGATTGGCCAGCCGGTTGCGGATGCGCTCTCCCGGATGCACGAGTCCGCGCGCGCAGAGATCGACGTGCTGCATGCGTGCTTCCAGTCCGCGCCGCATCACGCGCCGCAACCGCGACGCCCAGTGCCGCACCGAATCCCAGAGTTCCGCGCGATCCGGACTCGCCAGTTCCGCGGCCGCCGTCGGCGTGGGCGCGCGCGCATCGGCGACAAAATCCGCGATCGTGAAATCCGTCTCGTGGCCGACGCCGGTCACGACCGGAATCGGACTCGCGTGCACCGCGCGCGCCACGACCTCTTCGTTGAACGCCCACAGATCCTCGATGCTGCCGCCGCCCCGGCACACGATCAAGACGTCGCACTCGGCGCGCGCGCCCGCCGTCGCGATTGCCTGGGCGATTTTCGCCGCGGCCCCCTCCCCTTGCACCGGCGCCGGATACAGTATCACCGTGATGCCCGGCATCCTGCGCCGCAGCGTCGTCAATACGTCGCGCCATGCGGCGGCCTGCGGCGAGGTCACGACGCCGATCGTGCGCGGAAAAACCGGCAGCGCGCGTTTGCGGGCGTCGTCGAACAGGCCCTCGGCCGCCAGCGCCGCCTTGCGCTTTTCGAACGCGGCATACAACGCGCCCAGCCCCGCCCGCCGCATCGCGTCCACAACGAGCTGGTATTTGCCGCGCGCCTCGTAGACGGTGGCGCTTGCGCGCACTTCCACCTGCATGCCGTTCTCCGGCGCCCAGCCGAGGTGCTGCGCCTTGTGGCGGAACATCACGCCGTCGACCTGCGCGGCATCGTCCTTCAGCGTGAAGTAGCAGTGTCCGCTGTCGTAGCGCTTGAAGTTCGACAGTTCACCGGCCACCCAGGTCAGCGGAATGCCGCGCTCGATCGCGGCGCGCGCCATGCGGTTCAGCGCGGTGACCGAGATGACGGTCGGCGTTGCCGCCGCTTCGAGCAGGTCGTCCATGCACGGATTGTACGCGCGGCGCGCGCGGGCCCGGATTTCGCGCAAATTTCCCAATCAATTCAAGGCGCGCACGCGACGCGAATCCGGCCCATCTCATCCACAAGTGTCATGGATGCGCAACACGCGGCGCCCCGAAACGGCGCGCACAGAGGGGAAATATCGTAACTCGTTGTTTATTATCGTATTTTTGTCGCGTTCAAAAATTCAGCGATGTAGCAAAAAACCATATGACAGCCCGACTTATGACACCTGTTTACAGACTGTCCACACGCTTATCCACACAATCTGTGGACAACCGAAAAACCGTTTCGCCGCAGCAGGATCGGCGCGATTTCCTTCATCCATTTTCTGAGCTTTGGCTTGCTGAAAATTCATTCGCAAGATAAAGTGGCGCGGGCATTTTTCGGGAACGTCGCGTGTTTGAAATCATCAAGGCCGCCGGCTGGCCGATCTGGCCGATCATTCTCTGCTCCGTCATCGCGCTCGCCATCATCGGCGAACGGCTGTGGGCGCTGCGCCAAGGCGTTGTCGCACCGAAGAATTTGCTGATCCAGGTGGTCCAGGAATTCCGGCAGCAGGGCGTGACGCCGCAGATGCTGTCGCGGCTGGCCGCGCATTCTCCGCTCGGGCAGATACTGGCCGGCGGATTGCGCAACGTGAAAAGTTCTCCCGCCATCATGAAAGAATCGATCGAGGAAGCCGGACACGCGGTATCGATCGAACTCGAGCGCTTTCTGACGAGCCTGGGCTCCATCGCGGCCATCGCGCCGCTGCTCGGCCTGTTCGGCACGGTGGTCGGCATGATCGAGATTTTCGGGGCGCAGACGCCGCAGGGCACGAATCCGCTGGTGCTGGCCCACGGCATCTCGATCGCCCTCTACAACACGGCGTTCGGGCTCGTGGTCGCGGTGCCGAGCATGGTCTTTTACCGCTACTTCCGGTCCAAGGTCGACGCGCTGCTCGTCGAGATGGAAATGCAGGCGATCAAGCTCGTGGAAATCATACACGGCGAACGCCAGGCATGAGGCTGCGTCCGCGCGGATTCCGCGAAGAGCCGGAGATCAACTTCATTCCGTTGATCGACGTGCTGCTGGTGATACTGATCTTTCTGATGGTCACCACCACATACTCGCGGTTCGCGGAACTGCAGATCAACCTGCCGAGCGCCGAGGCCGGCAAGCCGCCGGACCGCATCGAGCAGATCGACGTCGCGGTCGACGCGCAGGGCAAGTACATCGTCAACCGCAACGCCGTGCCGTACCAGGGACGCGACGGGTTCGCGCAGGAACTCAAACGCTTCGGCCAGGACATGAAAGACCCCGTCGTCGTCATCAATGCCGACGCGAATGCGTCGCACCAGTCCGTCGTTCGCGTCATGGAGGCCGCGCAGGCCGCCGGGTACGCGAAGGTGACCTTCACCACGCAAGCCGGAAAGAAGTAGCGCGCGGGATCAGGGGTGCACCGGCACTGGCAGCGCAGCACGGCGGCAAGCCACCTCCTGCTCCCGTTGAGCTGGGCCTATCGCGGCGCGGTCGCGCTGCGGCGTTTCCTGTATGCGAACGGCCTGCTGCCCGCGACGCGGCTGCCGGTTCCGGTCGTCGTCGTCGGCAACATTGCCGTCGGCGGCACCGGCAAGACCCCGCTCGTGCTGTGGCTCGCCGACATGCTGCGCGAGCGCGGCCTCGCGCCGGGCATCGTCAGTCGCGGATACGGCGGAACCGCCGCGCATCCGCTGGCGGTCGGCCCGGATTCCGATCCGCGCGCGTGCGGCGACGAGCCGCTGCTGCTTGCGCAGCGGTCCCGGTGTCCGGTGTGGGTCGGGCGCGACCGGCCGCGCGCCGCGCGCGCGCTGCTCGCCGCGCACCCGGAATGCAACATCATCATCAGTGACGACGGCCTGCAGCACTACGCGCTCGCGCGCGTCGTCGAAATCGCCGTGGTCGACGGCGTGCAGCGTCACGGCAACGGGCGGATGCTGCCGGCGGGTCCGCTGCGCGAACCCCCGCAACGCCTCGACTCCGTCGACGCGGTGGTGGTCAACGGCGGCGCGCCCGCCGATACGGGTCCGCGGGTTTTCGCGATGCAGCTGCAGCCGCGCGAATTCATCAACCTGCTGAATCCGGCGCATCGCGTGACGGCATCGCATTTTCACGGCGAGACCGTGCACGCGGTTGCCGGCATCGGTTACCCGCCGCGATTTTTCGCGCAACTGCAGCGGCTGGGCATGACCTTCGAAGCGCACGCGTTTGCGGATCACCACCCGTACGCGGCGGCGGACATCACGTTCCCCGACGACCGGCGCGTGGTGATGACGGAGAAGGATGCAGTAAAATGCCGTGCGTTCGCGACCGAGAGACACTGGGCGCTGCGCGTCGACGCCGAAGTCGGCGCCGGTCTCGCGGAATTGATCCTGCAACGCATCGGCCACCGGTGCTGACTGGACGGAAAATGGACGGCAAACTTCTCGAAATCCTCGTGTGCCCGCTCTGCAAGGGCCCGCTGGCCCACCGGAAGGCGCAGAACGAACTGCTGTGCAAACCCTGCCGGCTTGCCTATCCGGTGAAGGACGACATTCCCGTCATGCTCGAGGACGAGGCGCGCAAACTTCCTCCGGAGGAGGACGCGTGAGCCGTGTGCGCGCGTGCTGAAATTCAGCGTCGTCATTCCGGCGCGTTACGGGTCGTCGCGCCTGCCGGGCAAGCCGCTCGCTGACATCGGCGGCAAGCCCATGGTGGTGCGCGTCGCGGACCGCGCGCGACGCAGCGGCGCGACCGAAGTGCTGGTCGCGACGGACCATGCCGGCATTCGCGACGCGGTGGTCGCGCACGGTCACCGGGCCGTGATGACACGGCACGATCACGCATCCGGCACCGACCGGCTCGCCGAAGTGGCGGCGCTGCGCCGCTACGGTCCGCGGCACATCGTCGTCAACGTTCAGGGCGACGAGCCGCTCATCGCGCCGGCGTTGATCCGGCGCGTCGCGCAGAATCTGGCGGCCCATGCCCCGGCCGCCATCGCGACCGCGTGTTACCCGCTGCGGAATGCGCAAGACCTCGCGAATCCCAACGTCGTGAAAGTCGTGCTGGACCGGGAAAATTACGCCCTTTATTTCAGCCGCGCGGCCATTCCCTGGGCGCGCGATGCGTTTGCGAAGGGGTTCCGCGGCGTGCCCGCAGGGCTGCCGGCCTATCGCCATCTCGGCATCTATGCGTACCGCTGCGCGTTTCTGCGCGCGTTCGGCAGGCTCGCGCCGGTCCCGATCGAACGATTCGAGGCGCTCGAACAGTTGCGCGCGCTCGCGCATGGTTTTCGCATTTCGGTCGCGATCGCGCGCAGCGCCCCGGCACACGGCGTCGACACGCCGGGCGACCTGAAGCGCGTCCGGCGCATCTTCGCGCGGCGCTGACGCATCGCGCGATTCCGTCGCGGAGTATAATTCGTACTCACCGCAACGGATCCCCATGCGCATACTTCTCCTCGGCATGCCCGGTGCCGGCAAAGGCACACAGGCCCAGTTCCTGATCGAGAAGTTCGGCATTCCGCAAATCTCGACCGGCGACATGCTGCGCGCCGCGATCAAGGCCGGCACGCCGCCCGGGCTGGAGGCCAAGCGCCACATGGACGGCGGCAACCTCGTGCCCGATGAAATCGTCGTCGAACTCGTGAAGGCGCGCGTGCGGGAACCCGACTGCGCGAAGGGCTTCATCATGGACGGTCTTCCGCGCACGTTGCCGCAGGCCGCGGCCCTGCGCGAGGCGGGTATCGATGTGGATTTCATCGTCGAAATCGAGGTCAGCGACGGCGAAATCCTGCGCCGCATGAGCGGGCGCCGCGTGCATCCCGGCTCGGGCCGCACCTACCATGTGGAGTTCAACCCGCCCCGGGTGCCGGACAGGGACGACGTGACCGGGGAGCCGCTCATCCAGCGGCCCGACGACCAGCCCGACACCGTCCGCAAACGCATCGTGATCTACCATTCGCAGACGAAGCCGTTGATCGCGTACTACATGAAATGGGCCGCGGCCGGCGACAAGCGCGCGCCCAAATACGTGAACATCTACGGTCGCGGCACCGTCGAACACATCCGCGACAAGGTTTTCGCCGCCCTCGCCGGCTAGGCCGTTTCGGCAATCCTGCGCTAAAATAGCGGGTTTGCAAGCCGGGGCAGTCCGATAGCAACACCGGCAGCGACACTACGGGAGTCAACATGTCGGTTCACGCTTTGATCTTGGCGCTCGCCTGCGCGGGCGCCGGTGTGCTGTACGCGATCATCTCCGCGCGCTGGATCCTCGCGCAGCCCACGGGCAACGATCGCATGCGGGAAATCGCCGCGGCGATCCAGCAGGGCGCATCCGCCTATCTCAACCGCCAGTACACGACGATCGCGATCGTCGGCGGAATCCTGTTCGTGATCATGGGCATCGCGCTGTCGTGGTCGACCGCGTTCGGTTTCCTGGTCGGCGCGGTGCTGTCCGGTCTCGCCGGCTACGCGGGCATGAACGTCTCGGTGCGGTCCAACGTGCGCACGGCCGAAGCCGCGCGCAAGGGGCTCAACGAGGCGCTCGCGATCGCGTTTCGCGGCGGCGCGACGACCGGCATGCTGGTGGTCGGGCTGGGGCTGCTCGGCGTGGCCGGTTTCTACATGGTGCTGCTCGGCAGCGCCCCGAAAGGCGCGTCGATCAAGGACATCGCGCATCCGCTCGTCGGGCTCGCGTTCGGCGGCTCGCTGATATCGATATTCGCCCGGCTCGGCGGCGGCATATTCACGAAGGGCGCGGACGTGGGCGCGGACCTCGTGGGCAAGGTCGAAGCCGGCATTCCCGAGG
>CAZMBS010000203.1:0-6291 GCA_964564295.1 uncultured Streptomycetaceae bacterium | reverse complement strand
CGTGATCTCGTCGTGGCTCTTGATTTCGCGTGCGTCGAGCATGACCTGCTGTCCGTCCATGACCTTGAGCCCGAGTTTCTGCAGCGCGAACAGAAACAGCGGTTCGCACACGTCGACGCCGATCGGCATCTTGTGGACGCCCTCCTGTTTGAGGATGTCGTAAATTTCCTTCGCGGCGGCCTCGAACAGCCCGACCTTGGGATTGATCGCGCCGCGCAGCCCGACGTTGCCCGCGAGGCAGTGGTTCTTCGGCAGCCACGGCGCGTACAGTTTGTGGTGCCGCGCGGCGGAACCGAAATCCCACACCCACGGCTCGCCGTTGCCCGTGAGCAGGCACCAGCGCGTCAGCTTGTCGCGCGCCCATTCGCCGATGACCGTGCTCGAGATGTAGCGGATGTTGTACTGGTCGAACACGAGCAGCGCGCCGAGTTTCGATTTCGCGAGCGCGTTTCGCGTTCGCGCGAGGCGGTAGTTGTGCAGGCGCCGGAAATCGACGCGCTCCTCGAAATCCACCTGCATGCGGCCCGGCGCCTGCAGCGGGCGATCCCATCGATGATCGGGATTCGCGGGATCGTA
The DNA here is from genome assembly GCA_964564295.1 of uncultured Streptomycetaceae bacterium. Lineage (GTDB taxonomy): Bacteria > Pseudomonadota > Gammaproteobacteria > Burkholderiales > SG8-41 > CAZMBS01. The sequence continues at coordinate 5,715 of CAZMBS010000203.1, read as the reverse complement.
GAGACCGTCCGGCGCCGACGAGATGCGGCGCTTCGGATCGATATCCGATGCGCGGATCGATTTCGGTTCCGTGCGCTGGGGCTTGCGGGGCATGATGGCTCCAATAAATTCAATGCGTTACGAATGGTCCGACAGTGTCTAGTCCGCCTTGATGCCGGCTGCCTTGATGATCGGCGTCCAGCGCGCGAGCTCGCTTTTCACGAACGCGCCGAGTTCCTCCGGGGTGCCCGGCGCCACGAGCGCGCCCTGTTTGAGTATCGCCTCCTTCACATCGGGCCGGTTCAGCATGTCGACCACTTCCCGGTTGATTTTCAGGACGATGGCGCGCGGTGTTTTCGCGGTGGTGAACAGGCCGAACCACAATTGCGCGTCCATGCCCGGGATGCCCGCTTCCGCTGCGCTCGGAATCTCCGGCGTGCTCGGAAAACGCTCCTTGCTCGACACCGCGAGCGCCTTCACGCGGCCCGCCTTGAGCTGCGTGTGCGCCGTGATCGGCGACAGAAACGACACCGGTGTTTCGTTGCCGAGCAGCGCGGTCAGCGCGAAACCCGCGCTTTTGTACGGAATGTGCAGCAGCTTCACGCCGGCGACCTGGTTGAACAACTCGCCGGTGAGATGGCTGATCGTGCCGTTGCCCGCGGACCCGTACGAGAGATTGCCTTTCTGCCGCGCGAGCGCGATGAGTTCCTTCACCGTCGACACGGGTACCGACGGGTGCGTGACGAGCACCGTGACGCCGGTCGTCACCTTGGTGATCGGCGCGAAATCCCTGAGCGGGTCGTACGGCAGCCCGGGATAGAGCGACACCGCGCTGACCATCGGGCCCGCGTGTCCCATGACCCACGTGTAGCCGTCGGGCGCCGCCTTCGCGCATACGTCGGTCGGCAGCGTGCCGCCCGCGCCCGCGCGGTTGTCGACGACCACCGCCTGACCCCATTTCTCGGTGAGACGCTGGCCGAGAAACCGCGACAGATAGTCCGCGGTGCTGCCGACACCCTGCCCCATGACCCGGATCGGCCGATTCGGAAAATTCGCCGCCGGGTCGGCAGCCTGCGCCGCTCCCGACACCAGTGCGAGCGCCATCGTCACGTAGTATTGCCGCATGTTTTCTCCGTTGTCGATTCGTGGTGGCCGCGGACGCGTTCAGTCCATTTTCGCGCCGGCCGCGATGATCACCGGCGCGAAGCGTTTCACTTCCGCGCGGATGAACGCGTCGAATTCCTCCGGCGTGGTCGGCGCGGGGGTCGCGCCCTGCGTCATCATGCGGTCCTTGATGTCCGGCAGATTGAGTATGCGCACCACTTCCCGGTTGAGCGTGCGCACGAGCGCGCGCGGCGTCTTGCCGGATGCGAGCAACCCGTACCACTGGTCGTAGTCGAACCCCGGAATCCCCGCCTCGGCGACGGTCGGCACGTTGGGGAACATCGGCGAGCGCCGCGCGGTGCTGACCGCGAGCGCGAGCACGCGCCCGGCCTTGACCTGCCCCGCGGCCACGAGCACCGGCGAAAACGAAAACTGCACGCCGCCGCCGATCACGTTGTTCAGCGCCTCGGGCGCACCCTTGTAGGGCACGTGGGTCGCGGTCATCCCCGCCGCGAGCTTGAACATCTCGCCGTTGATCTGCGTGCCGCTGCCGATGCCGGCCGAGCTGAAATTGAAGTTGCCCTTCGCTTTCGCGAGCGCGATCAGTTCCTTCACCGATTTCACGCCGAGCGCGGGCGCGACGATGAGTATGTTCGGCACGCTCGCGACGCGTGAAATGCCCGCGAAGTCCTTCACCGTGTCGTACGGCAGCTTCGAATAGAGGGTCGCGTTGCCCGCATGACCGGTCGACACCATCATCAGCGTGTGCCCGTCGGGGTTCGCGGACAGCACGTACTGCGACGCGACGGTACCGCCGGCGCTCGGCCGGTTGTCCACCACGACCTGCTGGCCCCAGTTTTCCAGCATCTTTTCTCCGGTCCAGCGCGCGAGGATGTCGGTCTGGCTGCCGGCCGAAAACGGCACGAGCATGCGAATCGGTTTCGCCGGAAATTCACTCTTTTGCGCGGCGGAAACTGGCGCCACGACTCCGGCAAGCGCTGCCGCGAGCACGGCGTGCAACACGGGACGATGGTGATGCATGGTGGCCTCCTCGAATAAAAACAACGGGTTACGTATTAAGAGCAAGTAACAAAATGACTGCGGCACTGATATACCGTTCTCCCTCACCCTCGATCCCTCTCCCGGAGGGAGAGGGAAGACAAGCCCTTCTCCCCCCGGGAGAAGGGTTGGGATGAGGGAAGATGTTTCATTTTGTTAGGCGCACTAACTACTGCAGGTTACGAATCGATTTACATCACGCGCGCGCGGCCTGCAGTTGTTGCGCCATCCAGTCGGCGGACTGCGCGCGCCAGGCGTACGCGCGATTGTTCGCGACGTGGTTGCCGTCCGCGATCAGGTTGAACACCACCGGGCCGCGCGCCGCACGCGCGAGTTTCTCGCCGTCCTGCCACGGCACGATGCGATCGAGCTTGCCGGCGACGATGTACAGCGGGCAATCGATGTTCCCGGCGGCCTCGGCCAGCGTCAGCGTGCGTGCATGGCGTTCCGCCGCGTCGAGAGTCGCGCAGCGCGCGCGCACGCGAAACGCCTCGCGCGTGAGATCGGTGAGCAGCGGCCAGTCATCGGACCACACGAAGGGACCCGACAGCGCAATACAGGCCTTCACACGCTTTTCGTACGCCGCCGCGCGCGGTGCGTAGTAGCCGCCGAGCGACACACCCCAGATGCCGGTGCGCGCCGCATCGAGATCGGCGCGCGACTCCACGTAATCCATCACGGCCTTGACCGGCACTTCGTAATCGCCGCGGATCGCGAAATCGGCCTCGCCTTCGCCCTGCCCCGGCCCGTCGAATGCGAGCGTCGCGAGGCCGCGCGCGAGAAACGGCGTCTCGTAGGCGTCGGTCTCCTCCTTCGCCGAGTCGAGGCCCATGCACATCACGACGACCGGCGGACGGGCAATGCCCGCGGGCTTGCGCAGAATGCCGTACAGGTGCCGGCCTTCGTAGGGTATCGCGACGCGCTCGCCCGGCGGGCTCGCATGCGGCAGGGCCTTCGCGCGGCACGCGACCGCCCGCTCGTGCGCGGCCCGCATCTGCGCGGGATCGTTGACGAACAGGAACTTGCCGAAGTGATAACACACGGCGGCGCGCGTCCAGTGTTCGGCGGCGGAAAGCCGGAAGCCGTTCGCTAGCGCCTCATCTCCGAACCGCTCGTGCACCGCCGCGCGGGCCGACCATGCGGCGCACCAGTCCTCCCAGCGCTCGCACACGGCCGTGACCTCCTGGAAATCCGTGAGCGGCACGCCGTTCGCGACGAAACGCGGCGCCCAGTGGCTGATTGCCGCGCGCACGCGCGCATCCTGGCGCAATTCGGTGGCGGACTGGTCCATGCGATAGCCGGTGCGGCGTCAGCGCGCCGCGGCGGCGCGCTCCAGGAAACCCAGGTCGAGATACTTGTCCGGCGCAGCCTTGGGCTCGGGCAGCTTCTCCGCGTCCCACACGATGTCGATCACCTGGCGCAATCCGTCGGGGGTGATCGCGGGAAGCGAACGCCGGCCGAATTCGTCGTACGCGTTGCCGGCGCTTGCGGCGTCGATCCCGAGCCGTGACGGCAGAATGTCGATCGCCTGCTGCCGGTGGGCCGGATCGCGCATCCACGCATGCGCCGACCGGATCGCGCGAATGAACGCCGTGAGCCGGCCCGAATTGTCGCGGGCCCAGGCGCGGCGCGCCGCGGCGATGGAACCCGGATACGTGGGAAACAGTTCCGTGGTCGTGCCGAGCGTGCCGTAGCCCTTCGCGAACAGGTTGCGGTCGAACGGCGAATTGAGCCAGCTCGCGGCGCCATGTCCGGCGAGCAACGCGTCGACGCGCTCGCGCGAACCGCCGAATTCCCGGAACGTGTAGTCGCCATCGCGCAGGCCCTGCCGGGCGAGCAACTGGCGCAGGATCAATGCGTACCCCGTGCGCGCGCCGTCGACGGCGATGACGCGCCCGCGCAGATCGGCAAACGCGCGTATGCCCGGCGCGACGACGAGCGACAGCTCCGGGGCATGGCCGTGCGCCATGAATATGAAAAGGTCCGATCCCTGTTCGACGCCGCGCACCACGTGGTCCGACTGCTGGAATCCGATGTCGAATCCGCCGCGCGTGAGTTCCTCGAGCTGGCGCACCGAGGAGCCGGTCAGCGTCATTTCAACGGCTATGCCTTCGCGCGCGTAAAAACCCATCGCTTCCGCGATGTAGAGCGGCCAGGCGTTGATCCCCTCGGAAATGTTGGCGGCCCGGACAGGCTGCCCGGTAGTGGTCATGGACTCGGCTTCCGGTCGGCGCGACAGGGTGCAAACAATACGGCGCGAGACCCTTGCTGTCAACAAATTGACCGCATTGGTTCAAAATTGGTTCGTATTGGTCTTACTTCGGATTGTGCGGCGCAATAAGAGGAATTTCGATAATGGATTGTGCCCGCACTCCGGGTTATCGGCACGCAATAATGAACCATTTGACCAAATTGGTTCGCAGCAGCACAATGACCGCGTCAAGACTCCGGGAGCGCGCCATGCCCAAACGCACGACCCGCCCGCTGCCGGGCAGCGGCAGCGCCCGTGTTCGCGATTACGTCACCGGAGCCGCGGGCGACGGAGCGCTCGGTCCCGGCGCCCGGCTGCCGACCGAGCGCGAACTCGCGCGACGGTTTTCCGTGCCCCGCAACGCCGTGCGCAAGGCGCTCGCGCAACTGGAGGCCGCGGGCACCGTGACGCGCCACGTCGGGCGCGGCACGTTTCTCGCGGGCAGCGCGCCGCCGGGCGGCGAATCATTTCCGTTCGACAGCGTCGCGCACACGAGCCCTGCCGAACTCATGGAGGCTCGGCTGCGGATCGAGCCCGCGCTCGCGGAGCTCATCGTCACGAATGCGACACCGGCCGATTTCGAGCGCATGGAAACCTGCCTCGACCGCGCCGAGCGCGCCGCGACGCTCGACGACTTCGAACTGTGGGACGCGGCGCTGCACGAGGCGATCGCGAGCGCGACCCACAACCGCTTCGTCGCACGCGTGCTCGACATGGTCACCGCGATCCGCCGCCAGTCGGAATGGGGCAAGCTCAAGGATCGCATCGTGACTCCCGAGCGCCGCATCCGCTATCAGCAGGAGCACCGCGCGATCGTGCAAGCGCTGAAGGCGCGCGACGCCGATGCCGCCAACGCCGCCATCCTCGCGCACCTGCAGCACGCGCGGCGGAATCTGCTCGGGGACTGACCGCGACGCCTAGCGGGCCGGCTCGTCCGCGTAATACGACCCCGGTATCGGCTGCTGCCAGTACGGCGTGAAGTCGACTTCCGCGGGAGGTACCGCCATGCGTGGCGCCTCTTCCAGCAGATCGAACAACGCACGGCGCAGGCCGGTGTCGTGAATCGCAATCATGCCGCGCCGCTCGTAATCGGCGAAGAGCGCCGCGCGCGCGCCGTGCGGATCGGGGCCGAACCGGGTCAGCGCCACCACCCCGCCGTACTGCGCGTGTATCGCGCGATTGAGCTTCCATGCCTCGATCCAGCGTGACGGCACCGCGTCCCGGGAACCGGCGTCCGGCGCGGCGGCGGCACCGGCTTCGGCGTCCCCGCGCGCGAGCCGTTCGAGCACATCGCGAAACTCGGTGGCGAACCGGCGCTCGGC
>CAZMBS010000202.1:0-6315 GCA_964564295.1 uncultured Streptomycetaceae bacterium | reverse complement strand
AACGAAGTCTACGCGCCGTTCGGCATGATCGCGTTTCCCTGCGGCAACACCGGCGTGCAGATGACGGGCTGGTTCAAGAAGGAAATCAAGTCGGCGGCGGACTTCAAGGGCCTCAAGATGCGCATTCCCGGGCTCGCGGGCAAGGTCTACGCGACGCTCGGTGTCGACGTGAAGCTGTTGCCCGGCGGCGAAATTTTTCCGGCGCTGGAGCGCGGCGTGATCGACGCGGCGGAATTCGTCGGGCCGTACCAGGATCGCCGTCTCGGATTGCACAAGGCCGCGAAGTTCTATTACACCACCGGCTGGCACGAAACCGCGACGGTGTCGGAACTGCTCATCAACAAGGCCGCATGGGAGAAACTGCCGAAGGATCTGCAGGCGGTGGTCGAAAACGCTTCCGCGGCGTGCAACGTGATCAGCGAAGCATGGTGCCAGCGCACCAACGCGGAAGCGATGGAAGATCTCATCAAGAACCAGAAGGTGCAGGCGCGGCCGCTGCCGGATCCCGTCGTGAAGGCGCTGCGGGATGCCACCAGGAAAGTGCTCGACGAGGCGGTAGCGAAGGATCCGCTCGTGAAGAAGGTGCACAATTCGTACATGAGCTACAAGGCCAAGTACGATGCGTGGGCGGGCTACAGCGAAACCGTCTATCACAACAAGATCCGTGGCTGAGCGCGGCGCAGGCAACGGCGCGCGCGCGCGAATCGAGCGCTTCATCGACTGGACGGGCCGGGCCACGTCGTGGCTCGCGCTCGTGATCGTCGTGCTGATGGCGGCGAACGTGCTGTTGCGATACGCCTTCAGCTACGGCTCCGTTTGGGCGCAGGAACTGGAGTGGCACCTGCTGTCGCCGTTGATCCTGTTCGGCATGAGTTACGCGCTGCTGCACGGCGAGCACGTGCGCGTGGACGTGTTGTATGCCAATTTTTCCGAGCGCAGGAAACTCTACGTCGACCTGCTGTCGGCGGCGCTGTGCATCGCGATATCCGCCGCCTGCATCTGGCTCTCAATCCGCTACGTGCAGCAGGCGTACGTCATCGACGAGCGATCCTCCGACCCCGGCGGACTCACGCATCGCTGGATACTCAAGTCCTTGATTCCGCTCGGGTTTGTTTTCCTGATCCTGCAGTCCATCGCGGTGGCGCTCGGCACGTTCGAGAAGCTGAAGGCGCTGCGGTCGTGAGTATCACCGAGATTCTCGCGCTGTTGATGCTCGCAGGATTCTTTGTGCTGCTGCTGCTGGGCGTGCCCGTGGCGCTGACGCTCGCGACGACGGGTTTCGTGTTCGGCGCGCTCGGTTTCGGCACGGGACTCTTCAATCTGCTGCCGGCGCGCATCTACGGCGTGGTCGCGAACTACCAGTGGCTCGCGATACCGCTGTTCGTGTTCATGGGCGTCATGCTCGAGAAGTCGCGGCTCGCCGACGATCTGCTGGACGTGGTGGGACATATTGCGGGAGGCGTGCGCGGCGGCATGGCGATCGGCATCATCATGGTCGGTGTGCTGATGGGCGCGACCACCGGCATCGTCGGGGCGACCGTCATCACGCTCGGGCTGCTGACGCTGCCCACGCTGATCAAGCGCGGCGACGACAAGGGGATTGCGTGCGGCGCGATCTGCGCGTCGGGCACGCTCGGCCAGAGCATGCCGCCGAGCCTGATCCTGATTCTGCTCGCGGACATCCTGCAACTGTCGGTGGGCACGCTGTTCGCGTCTGCGGTCGTCCCCGGGCTGCTGCTCGCCGCGATCTACTGCGGCTACATTCTCGTGCTGGGCTGGGTGAAGCCGGACCTCGTGCCGCCGATTCCCGTCGCAGAGCGCGATGCCGTGTCGCGGCGCGAGCTGTGGGGCCGGTTCTTCAAGGTCGTGCTGCCGCCGGTGTTGCTCGTGCTCGCGGTGCTGGGTTCGATCATCGCCGGCGTTGCGGCGCCGACCGAGGCCGCTTCGATGGGCGCGCTGGGATCCATCCTCGTCACGGCGTTCGCCGGCAGATTTTCGATGCAGGTCTTGCGCGAAACCTGCCAGGCCACGACCAAGATCACCGCGATGATGATGTTCATTCTGATCTGCGCGCAGGTGTTCGCGCTGGCGTTCCGGGGCCTCAAGGGGGAGGAACTCATTTTTGCGATGTTCGAATTCCTGCCGGGCGGCGTGAACGCGGACATCTGGTTCCTGATCGCCCTCATTTTCGTGCTCGGGTTTTTCATCGAGTGGATCGAGATCAGCTACATCGCGGTACCGCTGTTTCTGCCCGTGTTCGTGCAGCAGAACGTGGACCTCGTCTGGCTCGGCATGCTGATCTGCGTCACGCTGCAGACCTCGTTCCTGACGCCGCCGTTCGGTTGGGCGCTTTTCTTTCTGCGCGGCGTGGCGCCCCCGGAGGTCACCACGCGTCACATGTACATCGGCGTGATACCGTTCGTGGCCATGCAGATGCTGACCGTGGCGCTGGTGTTTTTCTACCCGCAGCTTGCGTTGTGGCTGCCCAGGTTCATCGGCTGGTAGCCGGCCCGCGCCACCCATGAAACGCAGGGCGCGCGCCGCGCGCGGAATGGCGGTGGCACCGCATGCACTGGCATCGCAGTCGGCGCTCGCCGTGTTGCGTGAAGGCGGCAATGCGATCGAGGCGATGATCGCGGCCGCCGCGACGATCGCGGTCGTCTATCCCCACATGAACTCGATCGGCGGCGACGGCTTCTGGCTGATCCACGTTCCCGGTGAAGCGCCGGGCGCGATAGACGCCTGCGGTGCCGCGGCGCGCGCGGCGTCGATAAACTGGTACCGCGATCGCGGCATCACCGGCGCAATTCCGTTTCGCGGAGGCGTTGCCGCGAACACCGTGGCGGGCACCGTCTCGGGCTGGAGCGCGGCGCACACGCTGTCGCGGCGGGCGCTCGGAGGGCGCATGCCGCTCACGCGGCTCCTCGACGACGCCATACAGCATGCGGAGCACGGGTTCACGGTAACCGCCGGTCAGTCGGCGACGACCGCGGGCAAACTGGCCGAACTCGCGCCGCAACCCGGATACGCGCAGACGTTTCTCTTTGGCGGCGCGGCGCCGCAGGCGAAAAGCCGGTTCGTGAATCGCCGGCTCGGCGCGACGCTGCGCCGGATCGCCGTCGCCGGCACGCCGGATTTCTATCGCGGCGAACTCGCGCGCGCTATTGTTGAAGATCTCGGGCACGCGGGCAGTCCGCTGGCGCCGGCGGATCTCGCCGCGCATCGCGCGACGCTCGTCGATCCGCTGTCGCTCGCGACGCGCGCGGGGGCGTTGTACAACCTGACGCCGCCGACGCAGGGCGTGGTCTCGCTGCTGATCCTCGGTATCCTCGACGCGCTGGCGATCGAACGCGAGATCCCGGGCAGTGCCGATTACGTGCATCTGTGCGTCGAGGCAACGAAGCAGGCATTTCGCGTGCGCGACCGATACGTTACCGATCCGGCGTACATGACGGTGACGCCCCGGGAACTGCTGGCGCCGGATCACGTGCAGGCGCTGGCGGCGCGCATCGATCGCGGCAGGGCGGCGCCTTGGGGCAAGCGCGGCGATCCGGGCGACACGGTGTGGATGGGCGTGATCGACGGCAACGGCGTCGCGGTGTCGTTCATCCAGAGTATCTATCATGAGTTCGGCAGCGGCGTGGTGCTGCCGTCGACCGGCATCAACTGGCAGAATCGTGGTGCGAGCTTCGCGCTCGACCCGGCGGCGCTCAATGCGCTGCGACCGGGCCGCAAGCCGTTTCATACGCTGAATCCCGCGCTCGCGCGCCTCCAAGATGGTCGCGTCATGGTCTACGGCACGATGGGCGGCGACGGGCAGCCGCAGACGCAGAGCGCGATCTACTCGCGCGTGGCCTTGCGCCGTCAGGATCCGCAGGTCGCGGTGAGCGCGCCGCGCTGGCTGCTGGGCCGCACGTGGGGGCAGGCGAGCGACAGCCTGAAACTGGAATCGCGGTTCGACGCCGCGGTGGTGCGCGACCTCGCGGCGCGCGGTCACGAGATCGAAATTTTGCGCGCTTTCGATGAAACCGTGGGCCACGCGGGATGCATCGTGCGGCACGCGGACGGCGCGCTCAGCGGCGGTGCCGATCCCCGCAGCGACGGCGCGGTCGCGGCCTTCTAGTCGTACGCGCGCGACCGCGGAGCGATTTCGCGTAGCATACGGCTTGATCGCAACCCGCCACCATCGTGCCCGAGGGACGCATGAAGACGCAGTATCCAGGTATGGCGATTTTTCTGGCGCTCGTGCCGACGGCGCCGTGTATCGCCGCGATTCCCGCCAACTTTCCGTCCAAACCGCTGCGCGTCATCGTGCCGTTCGCGCCGGGGGGCGGTACCGATATTCTTGCGCGGCTGGTCGGCCAAAAACTCGGCGAAGTGCTGGGCCAGGGCGTCGTTGTCGACAATCGATCCGGCGCCGGTGGAACGATCGGAACGGAGCTCGCGGCGCGTGCGCCTGCCGATGGATACACGCTGCTCATGGTCAACGCGGGCCACGCCATCAATCCGGGACTGTACAAGTCGTTGTCGTACGATGCCGTCAACAGCTTTGCTGCGGTGTCGCTGTTCGGCACCGCTCCGTACCTGCTGGTCGTGCATCCCTCCGTGCCGGCGCGGTCGGTAAAAGACCTCGTCAATCTGGGCAGGGGCCGCACCCCGATTACCGTGGCATCCTCCGGAAACGGCAGCACCACGCATCTGGCGGCGGAGTTGTTCAACAGCATGGCGGGCGTCAAGATGACGCATGTTCCCTACAAGGGCGGCGGCCCTGCGAATGCCGCGCTGATGTCCGGTGAGGTATCGTGTTATTTCGGCAGCATTTCCGGGTCACTGCCGCATGTCAGGACAGGGCGGCTTCGTGCGCTGGCGGTGACCGGCATCCGGCGGTCATCAGCGCTTCCGGATTCACCCACCATCGCGGAAGCCGGGCTGCCCAAGTACGATGTGACCGGCTGGTTCGGCCTGCTGGCGCCGGCCGGCACGGCGAACGATATCGTGCTGGCGCTCAACACGGAAATCGGGAAAATACTGCAGTTGCCGGATATCCGGAAGCGCCTGATTGAAAGCGAGGGCGCCGAGATCGCCGTGGGCACGCCTGCCGAGTTCACCCGGTTCATCAGCGCAGAAGTCAGAAAATATGTCGAGATCGTGAGACTATCCGGCGCGCAGATCAACTGAGGCCGTCACCGGGTGACGGACATCCTGCTGAAAGTACGCCATGAAGATTGAACCGCTGAGCAGCGTCATGGGCGCCGAGGTTACCGGCATCGATCTCAATCGGCAGCTCGGCGCCGCCGAGCGCGACGCGCTGTACCGGGCATTTCTCGACCACCTGGTGCTGTGCGTGCGGGGCCAGTCGTTCGCTGATGTCGGCGCGTTCCTGAACGCAGCGCGCCATTTCGGCGAGCCCCGGATCCAGCACCTGGAATCATTTCGATTCGACGATCATCCCGAGGCCGGAGTGGTATCCAGCGAAGACCGGGATGCCACGGACGGCAAGCGCATCATTCGCGGCACGATGTTTCATACCGACGAGAGCTTCGTCGCGATGCCGCCGAAAGCGACCATTCTCTATGCGATCGACGTTCCGTCCCGCGGCGGGGACACGCGATACATCAACATGCGGAAGGCGTACGACACGCTGCCGGACGAAACCAGAGCCCGAATCGGCAACCTGACGGCCATGCACTACTACGGCAAGAAGCGTGAAGGCCGCAAAGTGCCGTCGCTCACCGAGGCGCAGCTTCGGGCGACACCGCCGGTTCCGCATCCGGTCGTTCGCACGCACGACGAGACCGGGGCCAAGGCGCTGTACGTGCACGAGACGATGACCGACTACGTGATCGGCATGGCGCCGGACGAGAGCGAATCGCTGCTGCGACGGCTTTACGATCACTGCACGCAGAACCCCGGGTTCCAGTACCACCACAAGTGGCGCAACGGCGATTTCGTGATCTGGGACAATCGTGCGACGCTGCATGCCGCGACCGCGGACTACGACGCACACGAGAAACGCCTGCTCTATCGCACGATGCTCGACGGCGCGGCGCCGCGCTAAACGGGCGTTGCCCGCCCGGGTGCCGCCGGAAAGCGCCGTTACAGCGCCTCCACCACCGCCTTGCCGAGATCCGCGGTGCCGGCCTTGCCGCCGAGGTCCGGGGTCTTGGGGCCTTCCTGCAGCACGTTTTCGATAGCCTTCAGTAGCGCCGCGCCTGCGTCGGGGCAGCCCAGGTGAGCGAGCATCATCGCGCCGGCCCAGATCATTCCCACGGGGTTCGCGATCTGGCGGCCGTAGATGTCCGGGGCGGACCCGTG
>CAZMBS010000201.1:0-6346 GCA_964564295.1 uncultured Streptomycetaceae bacterium | reverse complement strand
ATCGACATGGCCGCGGTGCACTACAAGGGCGGCGGCCCCGCGCTGATCGATCTCATCGCGGGGCGCGTGTCGCCGGGTTTCGCGACGATACTCTCGGCGATTCCGCACGTGGAAGGCAAGCGCCTGCACGCGCTCGCGGTATCGACACCCCGGCGCTCGCCGGCGCTGCAGCAGATACCCACCGTGGCCGAATCCGGCCTGCCGGGCTACGAATTCACGGGCTGGTGGGGTATCGTGGCGCCCGCGCGAACGCCGGCGTCCATCGTGTCGAAGCTCAATACGGAACTCTCGCGCATCCTCTCGCAACCCGACGTCAGGGAACGATTCGCGCGCGAGGGCGCCGATCCGGCGACCGGCACGCCGCAGGCCTTCACGGTCTATCTGCGATCCGAAATCGCCAAGTGGAACAAAGTGATACGCGAAGCGAACATCCGCATTGAATAACGGCATTCCCACCATCACACGCAAATGAAAAATCCCCCCCGCACGACCGAACCCGCGTGGCCTGCGGACATTCATGCCGTACTGCAGGCGCAGAACGTGCGTCAGGTTGCCTACGTGCCCGACTCGGGCCACGCCCGGCTGATCCGCATGGTGCGCGCCGATCGCGCGATGCGCGCGGTGCCGCTCACCACCGAGGAAGAAGGCCTCGCGCTCGCAACCGGCGCGTGGCTCGGCGGCGAGCGCAGCGTGCTGCTGCTGCAGTCGAGCGGCGTGGGCAACTGCATCAACATGCTCGGCATGATCGAGGAGTGCCGCATCCCCGTGCTGATGCTGGTCACGATGCGCGGACAGTGGGGCGAATTCAATCCGTGGCAGGTGCCCATGGCGGAAGCGACCGCGCCGGCTCTGGAGGCGATGCACGTGATCGTGCGCCAGGTCGAACATGCCGCCGGCGTGGGGGAAACCGTGGGCGCCGCGGCGCGGCTCGCCTTCAACACCAACCGCGCTGTGGCCGTGCTGATCTCGCAGCGCATCATCGGCGCGAAGGAGTTCAGGAAATGAGCACGAAGCAGCGCAAAACCAGACCGGCGCTGGACCGCAGGAAAGTGGTGGCCGACATGCTCCGGCAGCGCGGCAACGCGCTCGTTGTTGCCGGTCTCGGCGCGCCGTGCTGGGACATCTGCTCGTTCGCCGACGATCCGCTCAACTTCTACACATGGGGCGGCATGGGCAGCGCCGCGATGATCGGGCTGGGACTCGCGATCGCGCAGCCGAAACGCCGCGTGCTCGTGATCACCGGCGACGGCGAAATGCTGATGGGGCTCGGGTCGATCGCGACCATCGGCGTGCAGCAGCCGAAAAATCTCGCGATCGTCGTGCTGGACAACGAGCACTACGGCGAGACCGGCATGCAGGAAACCCACACGCGTTTCGGCGGCGATCTGCCCGCGGTGGCGCGCGCCGCGGGGTTCCGCGGCACGGCGACCGTCCGCACCGCCGCGCAGATGAAAACCTGGCTGCCGCGCATCTGCCGGCACCCGGGTCCGCTGTTCGTATCGGTGAAGGTCACGACGCAACCCGCGCCGCTCGTGCTGCCGCCGCGCGACGGCACCGTGTTGAAACACCGTTTCCGCGAGGCCCTGATGGGCGCGCAGGCGCTGGCATAGCCGGAGAGGACGATCATGTACGTAGCGGATGCAAAGCGCCTCACGCTCGCGGGCGCGCGCAAGATGATGGCAACCGCGATCGATGCGGCGGAAAAGGCCGGCGTCGCGATTGCCGTGGCGATCGTGGACTCGGGCGGCCACGCCATCCTCATCGAGCGCATGGACGGCGGACGTTTTCACACGGTCCACTCCTCGACGACCAAGGCCGTATGCGCGGCGTCGAACAAGCGTCCGACCACCGCCAAAGGCGCGCAGGCGCAGGCGCTGGACACGTCGCACGCGATCGGGCTTGCGCTCGCGGCCGGCCCCGAGCGCTGGACCGCGATGGAAGGCGGCTACCCGGTCATCGTCGGCGGCGAATGCATCGGCGGCATCGGCGTATCCGGCGGCAACTGGGAGTTCGACGACAACGTCGCGCGCGCCGCGGTGGAGTCGATCGGCGCCACCTGGAAAATCGACGCGAAATAGCCGTGCCTGGCGGCATGCCAATACGGCACAAGATAAATCGTCTCGTCGCCGCGTTGATTGCGCTCGCGGCTGCGGACGCATGCATCGCGCAAGGCACCGCGGATTTTCCGAATCGCCCGCTACGGCTCGTGGTGCCGTTCGCGCCTGGCGGCACTGCCGACACGATCAGCCGCATCGTATCGGACCGGTTGTATGTCCAGCTCGGCCGCCCGGTCGTGCTCGATTCGAGACCCGGGGCCAACAGCGTCGTCGGTTGCGACATCGTCGCGCAATCGGTCCCCGACGGCCACACGATGATCCTCGTCGCTGCCGGCTTCGCGGTCAATCCGAGCCTGCGCAAAAAGCTGCCGTACGACAGCCTGCGCGACTTCGCGCCGGTCGGCCAGGTCGGCAGCGGCCCGTACCTGCTCGTGGTGCATACGTCCGTGCCGGCTGCCACAGTGGGCGAATTCATCGCGTGGGCGAAAAGCCGCCCCGGACAGGTCAGCTACGCGTCCACCGGCATCGGCAGCCCGCCGCATCTCGCGGGGGAACTGCTGCGCACGATGGGCGGCATCGACATTCTGCACATTCCATACAAGGGCGGCGGCGCCGTGCTGCCGGATCTGCTTTCCGGGCGCGTTCCGGTACACTTCAGCTCGATTTCGACGGCGGGACCGCATATCCGCGCCGGCCGCTTGCGCGCGATCGCGATGACGACGCCGAGACGCGCGCCCGCGATGCCGGAAGTGCCCACGTTCGATGAATCCGGCCTCAAGGGATACGACGTGTCCGGCTGGTACGGCCTGCTCGTGCAAGGCAAGACGCCGCCGCGTATCGTCCAGCGCATCAACAGCGAACTGCAGCACGTGCTGGCCAACGCCGAAGCCTTGAAGCGCCTCGCGCAGGGCGGCATCGAACCCAAGCCCGGCACGCCGGCCGATTTCGCCGCGCTGATCCGCGCCGAAATCCCGAAATGGGCCAAGGTCATGAAGACCGCGGGCATCGAACCCGAGTAATGTCCGAACCGCTACGTTTGCTGATTGCCGACGGCGCCGCCAGCAAGTTCGCGCTGCGCGTGCGCGAGTCCCCGGCATCCCGCGCGTACAAGCTCATCGTTCCGGACGACAACACGGAACACGCGCTCGCCAGCGCAGCGCCGCAAGCCGACGCCATGCTGTGCTACCAGGCGGCGATTCCGGCATCCGTCATCCGCGCCGCGACATCGCTGAAACTGATTCAGAAACATGGGCTTAATTGTCGCGGCATAGACGTCGCGGCGGCGACCGCACAGCGCATTCCGGTCGCGACGCTACCGCTCATGCGCAGCGTGACGGTGGCCGAGCACGCGCTCGCGCTGATGCTCGCGTGCGCGCGCAAGGTCATCCCCGGGCACCGCGCCGTCGCGGATGCCGTCTATGAGAACATGGGACTCTCGCCCACCGAAACGTCGCAGCGCGTGTACCGGTCGAACTGGGCGCAGATTGCCGGCGTGACCGAACTCTTTCAGGCGACCGCGGGCATCGTGGGCATGGGAGACATCGGCATGGAAATCGCGAAACGCTGCCGCGTTTTCGGCATGCCCATCGTGTACACCCAGCGCACGCGGCATCCGCCGGCGATCGAACAGGCGCTCGGGCTGCGCTACCTGCCGCTCGACGCGCTGCTGTCCGAGTCGGACTACGTCGTGCTCGTGATACCGCACACGCCCGAATCCGAGGGCCTGATCGGCGCGGCGCAGCTCGCGCGCATGAAACCCGGCGCGACGCTCATCAACGTCGGTCGCGGCGCGCTCGTCGACGAATCGGCGCTCGCTGCCGCGCTGCGCGAACGACGCCTCGCGATGGCCGGGCTCGACGTCTATCGCAACGAACCGTTGCCCGTCGGCAGCCCGCTGCGCTCGCTGCCCAACGTCGTGCTGCTGCCGCACACCGGCGGCGGCTCCTATCGCTCGTGGGAAATCGATCTGCCCGCGGTGTTCCGCAACATCGGGCGTTTTTTTTCCGGCGCGGGCGCGGAAGGCATCATCAACGCCTGAGTTCAGGCGCCGGACGCGAGCCAGTCCTGCGCCGTCTGCCGCGCGGCCGCTTCCTCGGGAGACCCCTTCAGGATGAGATTCGCCGGCGCGCGGCCGCTGCTGCGCTCGTTGCGGTAACAGTGGTAGCGGATGGCGGCCGGGTAACGCGACAGGTCGAGGCTGTCGAAATAGGACTGCGGCACCGACCCCGGCACGCGCGGATCGATGCGATCCTTTTCATAGACGATCAGACGCTTCGAGATGCGCCAGAAGTCGTCGCGCTTCTCGAAAAAATCCAGATTCACGCTCCAGGTCTGCAGATCGAATGCGTAGCCGTCCATCGTGCGACCCTGGTAAAGGATCACGTAAAACTCGCAGATCGCGCGGTTGCCGCGCAGTTGCACGCGCGGATTGCCCATCATGTGCCGCTGCGTGTCGCCCGGATGGTGCCCCGCCATCATGCGCTGCGACTGCTCGGCGAATTCCCTGCCGGTGCCGTCGAACCACGACGTCGTCACGCGCGCGTCGGGATGAAAACACTGCGCGAGCCGCGTCCAGTCTCCGGAATCCCGGCAGCACAGCGCCGTCGTCGCAACCTCGATGATTTCGAACTTGTCCGTCGCCGCCTGCATCCTGCCGCTGTCGGTCATGCCGTTCCTCCGCCGCCGTTTACACGATCGCGGGGATGATAACAGGGGGGCGCGGTACGATAGACTCGCGGCATCCATCACGGAGAGAACGGGAAATGAACGCACAATCGAAGTCCGGCGGCCCGCCGCTGCGCACCGTCCCCAGGGGGGTCATGCACGTTCCGGTCACGCCGTTCAAGGACGACCTGTCCGTCGATTACGATACCTTCGAAAAGCTGGTGGACTGGCACGTGCGGCAGAATCCGTCGTCGCTGTGCGTGATCCTGCACATCGCCGAGTCGGTCAGCCTGACGAAGGAAGAGCACAAGAAACTCATCGAGGCGTCGGTCCGCGTGACGAACGGACGGGTGCCCGTCATCGCGAACGTCAGCATGGCGGGAACCGACCAGGCCATCGATCTGGCGCGCCACTCGGAGAAAGTCGGCGCGGATGCCGTGATCTGCATCAGCCCGTACTACTGGCCGGTGCCCGAGGAAGCGCTGTACGACCATTTTCTGCGCGTTGCGCGGGCGACCGCATTGCCGTTCATGATCTACAACTCGCCGATCTTCCAGGGCATCAGCCTGTCGCCGAAGTTTCTGGTCCGGCTCATGCACGAGCTGCCGCATTTCATCGGCGAAAAGGAAGCCAGCCACAATTTCGAGTACTTCATCGAAGCGCGCCGCGCGACGCAGGCCGTGCGACCGGAATTCGGGCTGATCCTCGGCGTGGAATACATCCTGCCGTCGGTCTCGATGGGCGGCGTCGGGTCGATGTCGATTTCGGGCGGTGTCGCGCCGCGCCTGATGCAGAAGCTGTACGACCTGTGCGCCGCCGGCCGGTTTTTCGACGCGGCGCCGTTGCAGGACAAGGCTTCCCACTACTGGCAGCTTTTCAAGCCCGAGTACCCGTCGCCGATCAAGGCCGCGATGGAAATGATGGGACGCCCGGTCGGGACCGTGCGCGGGCCGATGCGCGCGCTCACGGCCGGGCAGAAGGCGACGCTGCGCACGGCGCTGGAGTCGCTGGGCGCGTTCGACGGCAGCGAACCCACCGGCTGGTAGCGACGAATATGCCGATCGAACCCCTGAAAGTCGCGAGCCTCGGCATGGGCTGGTGGTCGGACGTGCTCGCCGATGCCATACAGCGCTCGGGCAAGCTGAAAATCGTGACCTGCTATACACGCTCCGCCGGGAAGCGCGAAAAGTTCGCCGCGAAGTACGGCTGCGCGCAGGCCGAGAGCTACGAGGCGATACTCGCCGATCCCGGCATCGAAGCCATCATCAACACCACGCCCAACAACGTGCATGCCGAAACCACCATCGCGGCGGCACGGGCCGGCAAACACGTGTTCCTCGACAAGCCGATCGCCAACTCGGTGGCCGAAGCCCGCAAACTCACGCAGGCCTGCCGCGACGCCGGCGTCGTGCTTGCGCTCGGCTACCAGCGCCGCAAGGAAAGCCACTTCCGCTGGATACGCGGGCAGATCGACGCCGGCGCATTCGGCAAACTCGTCAATGCCGAGGCCAACATCAGCCGCGACCGGCTCGGACAGTTCGACCTCACGTCCTGGCGCTACACGGCGGCCGGCATGCCGGGCGGCGTGATGCTGCAGATCGGCATCCACTACACCGACGTGCTCG
>CAZMBS010000200.1:0-6359 GCA_964564295.1 uncultured Streptomycetaceae bacterium | reverse complement strand
TACAGCACGCTGCAAATTGCCAGCACCGAATGCGGTCCGAACCGATCGATGCAGCGTCCGATCCCCGGCGCGATGACACCCAGTCCCACCACGTACAACGCGCTCGCAACGCCGGCCTGCGTGAACGAGCCGGTGCTCGTTTGCACGAACAGCAGGATCGCGAGCCCGGAAATGCCGATCGGCATGCGACCGACGATGGACAGCATCAGCGCGCGCCCCAGTCCCGGGACCGAGAACAGCCGCCGATACCGGTCCAGGGCAATCACGACGCGCGCAAAGACATGGGCGGACGAAACACCGGAGGACGCTGCCGGGACCGCGCCGGCTACGACGACCAGCGCACCAGTCCCGAATAAGCCGTTGCCAGCACGATCAGGCCGAATGCAATCCGGTACCACGCGAACGGAACAAAGTCATGCGTGGATACATACCGCACGAGCCAGCGAATACACAGGAACGCGGAAATAAACGCGGAGACGAGGCCGACTGCAAACACGCCAATATCGTCCATGGAAAACAACGCGCGATGCTTGAAAAGATCGTAAGCGCCGGCGGCGACCAGCGTCGGCACGGCGAGAAAAAACGAAAATTCCGTGGCCGCCTTGCGCGACAGTCCGAACAGCATGCCGCCGATGATGGTGGCACCGGAGCGGGACGTGCCGGGAATCAGCGCGAACGACTGGGCAATCCCCACTTTCAGCGCGTCGCGCCACGTCATGTCGTCGACACTGTCAATTCGCGATGCGCCGGCGCGGCGCTCGACAAAGAGAATGATCAACCCGCCGGCAATGAAGGCCATCGCAACCGGCACCGCATGGAACAGATGCAACTTGATCAATCCACCGAACGCCAGTCCCAGAACAGCCGCCGGCAGGAACGCGACCGCGAGGTTCACGACAAACCTCCGCGCGGCAGGATCGCTGAAGCAGCCCACGATCGCGCGCGTGAACCGCGCGCGGTACTCCCAGCAGACGGCAAACATGGCGCCCGTCTGAATCACCATTTCGAATACCTTGCCCTTTTCATCGTGAAAATCGAGCAGCTGGCCCGCGATGATCAGGTGTCCCGTGCTGGATATCGGAAGAAATTCGGTCAGCCCTTCGACGATCCCGAGTATCAGCGCCTTCAACAGAAGTGAGTAGTCCATGGGCGGGCGCTATTGTAAGCGAACCACGCCGCATATCGACCGTCTACGGCGCTCCCGGGCAGCGACCCGCTGTCCGGCAGTGCCGCGCCGGCGCGGCCACTATTCGTAGCGCAGCGCCTCGATGGGCAACAACCGCGACGCCTTGCGGGCCGGATAAAACCCGAAAAATACGCCGACCGCGGCCGCGAATCCAACCGCCAGCGCCACGGATTCCGGCTTGATCGCGATGCGCCATTCGGCAAAATGCCCGATCGCATAGGAACCGGCCATGCCGATAAATATGCCGCAGATTCCGCCGATCAGCGCGAGCGTGACCGCCTCTACGAGAAACTGCGACAGGATGTCGCGGGAACGCGCGCCGACGGCCATCCGGAGTCCGATCTCGCGCGTGCGCTCGGTGACCGACACCAGCATGATGTTCATGATGCCGATACCGCCGACCAGCAGCGATACCGACGCCACCGCGGCGAGCAGCAGCGTCATGATGCGCGTCGATTCCTCGCGCGCACCCAGCACTTCCGACAGATTGCGCAGCGTGAAGTCATCCTCCGCCCCGGCCTGGATGCGATGTCGCTGACGCAGCAGGTTTCTGACTTCCGACTCCGCCTCGGTCATGTCGGCGCCATCCCGGATCTTGAGCCAGATTGTGCCCACCGAACGCAGTTTCGCGGTATTGCCGCCCATCACCCTGTTCCGCGCGGTCGAAATCGGCATCAGAATGACGTCATCCTGATCCTGCCCCATCAGGCTCTGGCCTTTGCGTTCCAGGGTTCCGATCACGACCATCGGCACCTTGCGCACCCGCACCACCTGTCCCAAGGGGTCGGCATCCCCGAACAGATTCCGCACCACAGTCTCGCCGAGCAGCACCACTTTTGCGGAACCCGCCACGTCCGTGGATTCAAACGCCCTGCCGGTTGCCACGACCCAGTTGCGAGCGTCGAAATACTCGGGCGTCACGCCGTAGAACACGGTGCCCCAGTTGGTGCTTCCGGTCACGGCGTTTCCGGTTCCGCGCAGTTGCGGCGCCGCCGCCTGTACAGCCGCGATTTCGCGTTGAATGGCAAATGCGTCGTCTTCCGTCAGAGTAGAGCGCGATCCCGCGCCCAGCCGCACCCCGCCCTGCGTCACCGAACCCGGCAGCAGCATGATCAGGTTCGATCCAAGGCTCTTGATCTGTTCCTCGACCTGCGCCTGCGCGCCCGAACCGATGGCGATCATGATGATCACGGCGCCCACGCCGATGATGATGCCCAGCATGGTCAGCAGGCTGCGCAGCTTGTTCACGCGCAGCGCCCGCAGCGCGATGCGAATGCCGGCAATCCAGTTCATGCGGCCGCCCTGCTCAATTCCTCGAGCATGGCCTGCGCGTCGTTCGGCGTGATGTGCTGATCCGCCACGATGCGCCCGTCCCGGAACGTGATATTGCGCCTGGCGAACGCCGCGATGTCGTGTTCGTGCGTCACGAGCACGACCGTCATGCCGCCGCGATTGAGCTCCTGCAACAACGCCATCACTTCACAGCTCGTGCGGGTGTCCAGCGCGCCGGTGGGTTCGTCCGCAAGAATCAGCACCGGATTGTTGACCAGCGCCCGCGCGATCGCCACGCGCTGCTGCTGACCGCCCGAAAGCTGGGCCGGATGATGGTGGGCGCGATCGGCAATGCCAACCTGCCCCAATCGCGCGATCGCGCGCTCGCGGCGTTCGGCGGCGGGCGTATCGGTGTACAGCAGCGGCAGTTCCACATTCTCCAGCGCCGACGTGCGCGGCAGCAGATTGAAGCTCTGAAACACGAATCCGATGCGGCGGTTGCGAATCGCGGCAAGCGCGTCACCCGTGAGCTCCGATACTTTTTCCCCGGCCAGAATGTACTCGCCGCTGCTGGGAGAGTCGAGGCATCCCAGCAGATTCATGAACGTGGATTTGCCGGATCCGGAAGGGCCCATGACGGCGACGAATTCGCCCTGGTCTATGGATGCCGAAACTTCGCGCAGCGCCGATACCGTATAACTCTCCATCCGGTACACCTTGGAAAGCGCGCGTACGGTGATCAGGGCATCGGCCATTTGATTTATCGTGGCACTAGAAAAACCGCGGGCCGCCGCTCGGCGGGCCCTTCGACTTGGCGTCCTGCACACCCATGATGACCTGCCCGCCCTCCTTGACATCACCCGACACGATTTCACTGAAGCTGCCATCGGTCAATCCGACGCGCACGGTCAATGCCTTGGGCTTGCCCTGATCGTCCACCACCCAAAGCCGGCCACCGGTTGTCGCCCCTGCGGCGCGTGCGGCGCTTGCGGCCGTCATTTCCTGATAGCGCGCACGCTGTTCCGGATTCAGAATCTCCGCGATGCGGGCACGCGACTCCGCCCGGAGTCGATCGGATTCCTTGCGGCGCGCCCCCTTGTCTTCGACACTGATCGCGCGAATCCGGTCGCGGGTATCGTTGAATATCGACTCCACCTTTGCCTGCTGATCGGGCGTCAGGTTCAGTTCCTTGGTCAGGCGCTCCCGCGCCGCCGCGCCGCCTTTCGCGCCGCCCTTGCCCCCGCCCCCGCCGGCGTCGTCGGCCATCGCCGGACCGGCCGGGTCGCGCGCCGCGTTCGCGCCTTGCGGCCGGTAGCGCAGAGCCGTATTGGCGACTTTCAGAACATTTTCCCGAGTGGCGACGACAATGCGCACGTTGGCCGTCATGCCCGGAAACAAGTTGAGCTCCGGGTTGGACGTCGCGATGACCGCAGTGTAGGTGACGACGTTCTGCACCACGGTTGCCGCTTTTCGAACCTGCGATACCTCTCCGCGAAACGTGCGCCCGGGAAACGAATCCACCGTGAACGTCACCTGCTGGCCGACCTTCACGCGCCCTACTTCGGCTTCATCGATCGATGCGTCGACCTGCATGTCGCGCAAGTCCTGGGCGATGACGAACAACTCGGGTGCCTGCAGGCTTGCCGCGACGGTCTGCCCCGGCTCGACGGTTTTCTTGACCACGATGCCATCGACCGGTGCGCGGATGCTCGTGCGATCCAGATCGACTTTCGCCTGCGCCAACTGCGCCTCACGCTGCTTGACGAGCGCCTCCACGTTGCGCACCTGCGATTCGCCCACCGCCTGCTGCGCCTGTGCCGCGTTGACCTGCTCGCGGACGGCATCGAACGTCGCCTGCGATTTTTCAAGCACCGCGACCGAAATGAAATTCTTGTCCACGAGCGCCTTGTTGCGCTGGAGTTCGCGCTGCGCCTCGGCCAGGTTGACCCTGGCACGGGACACCTCCGCCTGCAACGCGGCGATATTGGCGCGTTGCGTGAGCACGGTCGCGCGCGCCGCCTCGAGATCCGCCATCGCCTGGGATACCCGCAGCGAAAAGGAGTCGGGGTCGATCCTGGCGATGAGTTGCCCCTTCTTCACGTTGGAATTGAAGTCGACGTACAGCTCCTTGACCTGACCCGACACCTGCGAGCCGACGGACACCGAGACGACTGGGTTCAGCGTGCCGGTCGCCGACACGACCGCTGTAATGTCCCCTCGTTCGACCTTCGTGAGACGGTATTCAGGCGCCCGGGTGAACGGCTTCCAATTCACGTACGCAATTGCGCCCCCCGCCACGATCAACGTGGCGATTCCAGCGATGGTCCAGAAGCGCTTGGTCATGTGCGACGATTTCGGCAGGAAACCGGCATTCTACCGGTGCGCATCCGAGATTGCGCGCAGCGCGGGTCGAAAAAGGGCCATGACTCGCAACCGCCGCAGTGTGAGGCGGGCCGTCATGGAGTGGTGACCGAATCGTTACTGCAACGGCGCCGACGGCATGGTGCGCGCGGAACGGAGCATGTCTCGCAGCGCCTGCTTCGCGCTTTCCTCGAGCGCGCTCAGCAGCGCCAGGGCGACCAGGCCGCCGCGCAGCTTGAGCTCGTTGCCAAGTTGTTCCGCGCGGCGCGCGATCTCCGGCGACGCATCCGGCGGATTGCCGGTCGCGCCGGCAAGCAGCGAGGACCTGAGGTAGGCGAACAGCAGCGAAACATCGCTCTCGGTCACGAGGCCCCGCAGCAGGACCTGTGGATCCAGCAACCCATCCATCTGCGCAAACGGATCTCTTTCGTTCGCGAAGACGGGCGCGCTCAGGGCCAATCCGAACAACATTACGGTGATTCCGCGGCGACAACGCATGGCGGGCGCTCCGGGCAATTTGACAAACTGGCTTAACGCACCACATGCCCCGCGCGTGCACAACCGCATTCATGCGTCGGCACAGAAAAACATGCGCAAAAACAATTGCTTATTATGAAAAAAGTCCGCGAAGTTTCGCCAATCCCTCTTCGAGCGACGCGCCGTCCGGCACCTGGCCATTCGGGGTCAGTCGATCCACAAGGTCGGGCAGGAGTTGCGAGAGTCCCGTGCCAACCTGCTCGCTGTCCAGTCCGCTTTGAGAAGCGATCCGGGCGAGCTGCCCCTGCCCAAGCGCCGCCACGATCTCGTCGGCAGACACCGGAAGATTCTGCCCCGTGCCGACCCAGGATGCGGTCCGATCACCGAGTCCGCCACCTTGAAGCTGATTCAGCAACCCCTGCAAACCGCCTTGTTCGCGGTTCTGCATCATGCCCATGATTACCGGCAGCAGCGCGGCTGCCACCTGCCCCAGCCCGCCCTGCGGATGCGCCGCGCCGCCGCCGGCGACCGCACCAAGTATCGAATCCAGCAATCCCATGTTCAGTGCGCTCCGGCTCGCTCAGGCACGGTGATAAATCTCGGCGCCCTTGCTCACGAACTCCGCCGACTTTTCATCCATGCCCTTCTTCAGAGCCTCCGTTTCGGAAACACCCAGTTTCTCCGCGTATTCCCGCACGTCCTGCGTGATTTTCATCGAACAGAAATGCGGGCCGCACATGGAGCAGAAGTGCGCGAGCTTGGCGCCTTCCTGCGGCAATGTTTCATCATGAAACTGCTTGGCCTTGTCCGGATCGAGACCCAGGTTGAATTGATCCTCCCAGCGAAATTCGAACCGGGCTTTCGACAACGCGTTGTCGCGAACCTGCGCACCGGGGTGGCCCTTGGCGAGATCGGCAGCATGAGCGGCAATCTTGTAGGCCATGATCCCGTCCTTGACGTCGTCCTTGTCGGGCAAACCGAGATGCTCTTTCGGCGTGACATAACAGAGCATGGCCGTGCCGTACCAGCCGATCATCGCCGCCCCGATCGCCGAGGTGATGTG
>CAZMBS010000199.1:0-6409 GCA_964564295.1 uncultured Streptomycetaceae bacterium | reverse complement strand
GATCACCTTCGCGTATCGGCGCTGCTCGGCGTCGACCGCGGCAAGATCCACGCCAAAAATCTCCGCCGCGGTCGCGCGGTGTATGTCCTCGCCCGCCGCGAAGGCCGCGAGCAGACTCGCGTCCTGCGAGATATGCGCCATGATCCGCAGCTCGATCTGCGAATAGTCCGCCGAGACGATGCTCGCGCCAGCCGGTGCGACGAACGCCTCGCGTATGCGCCGTCCTTCCGCGGTGCGGATCGGAATGTTCTGCAGGTTCGGATCGTTGCTGGCGAGCCGCCCCGTGACCGCCACGGCCTGCGCGTAGTTCGTGTGCACGCGGCCGGTATCGCGGTTCACCATTTCGGGCAGTTTGTCGGTGTACGTGGATTTCAGCTTCGCGAGTCCCCGGTAGTCGAGTATCAGTTGCGGCAGCGGATGGTCGAGCGCGAGTTCCGACAGCGCGTCCTCATCGGTGGACGGCGCGCCGGAAGGCGTTTTCTTCGTCGGCTTCAGTCCCTTCTTGTCGAACAGGATTTCCTGGATCTGCTTCGGCGAATTGAGATTGAACGGCTGCTCCGCCTGCTCGTGCGCTTTTTTCTCCAGCTCGAGCATTTTCGCGCCGAATTCGCGCGACAGTTCCGCGAGCAGCTTCACATCGAGCAGCACGCCGTTGCGTTCCATCGACTGCAGCACGTGCAGTACGGGCAATTCGAGATCGCGATAGATATGGACGAGCTTCGCGTCGGGCGCGATCTGCGGAAACAGCACGCGATGCAGCTGCAGCGTGACGTCGGCATCCTCGGCGGCGTATTCCGCCGCGCGCTCGACCGCAACCTGTTCGAAGCCGATGCGCGCCGCGCCCTTGCCAGTGACGTCGTCATAAGTTATTGTTTTTATGGATAAATGCCTGTCCGCGAGATCGTCCATGTCGTGCCGCTTGTGGCTTTCGAGCACGTACGACTGCAACAGCGTGTCGTGCGCGATTCCCGCGAGCCGCACCCCGTGGTTCTCGAAAATGTGCATGTCGAACTTGACGTGCTGGCCGAGTTTCGCGTGATGCGGACTTTCGAGCCACGGCTTCATGCGCGCGAGCACGGCGTCCACGCCGAGCTGCGCGGGCGCGCCGGCATAACTGTGCGCGAGCGGCACGTAGGCGGCGCTGCCCGGTTCCACGGCGAACGAAATGCCGACGAGCCGCGCGCGCAGTGGATCGAGACCGGTGGTTTCGGTGTCGAGCGCGGTGAGCTCCGCGCGGTCCAGGCGCTGCAGCCATGCGTCAAGCTGCGCGTCGGTCCGTATGGTTTCATAGTGGCGCGCGACCGGTGGCGGCGCATCGCGCGGGGACGGCGCGGGCGCGATCACCTCAGCGGCGCCGGCGGCCGCGGGTCGCGCGCCTGCCGGCGCGTCGAGTTCGCTGCGCCACGTCTTGAAGTCGAATTGCTCGTAGAGCTGCGCGAGCCGCGGCTTGTCCGGTTCCTGCGGCGCAAGCGCCGCAAGCGTCACCGGCAATTCGACATCACACTTGATCGTAAGCAGCACGCGCGCCCGGGGCAACCAGTCGAGCGTATTGCGCAGGTTCTCGCCGACGACGCCGCCGATGTCGGCGGCGTGCGCCATGATGTTGTCGAGCGTGCCGTACTGCGCGAGCCATTTCACCGCGGTCTTGGGTCCGACCTTGGCAACGCCCGGCACGTTGTCGACGCTGTCGCCGACGAGCGCGAAGTAATCCGTAATGCGCTCCGGCGGCACGCCGAACTTCTTCTCGACGCCGGAAACGTCGAGCCGTTCGTTGGTCATCGTGTTGACGAGCGTCACCTGCGGCGACACGAGCTGCGCGATGTCCTTGTCGCCGGTCGATATCACCACGCGCATGCCCTCGCGCTCGGCGGCCCGCGCGAGCGTGCCGATCACGTCGTCCGCCTCGACGCCCTGCACTTCGAGCATGGGCCATCCCATCGCGCGTATCGCGTCCTTCAGCGGGCTGATCTGCGCGGCGAGGTCGTCGGGCATCGGCGGCCGGTTCGCCTTGTATTCCGGATACGCATCGTCGCGAAAGGTCTTGCCCTTCGCGTCGAACACACACGCGCTCAGTTCGGCCGGCGTGTCCTTGTGCAGGCGCCGCAGCATGTTAAGCACGCCGTAGATTGCGCCGGTCGGCGCGTTTTCCCGGCTGCGCAGGTCCGGCAGCGCGTGAAACGCGCGATAGAGATAGGACGATCCGTCCACGAGCAGCAGGGTTTTCATCGTCCGGAAGGGTCGGGTGGCGCCGCGAACAAGGGCGACCGGCATTATCGCAGAATCGTCCGGCGGCCCGGACCCATGCCCGTGTCCGTGTCCGTGTCCGTGTCCGTCGTGCACGTGCCTGCCGTATAATGACGGCAGTACAAGGAGTTCGTCATGCGCGCCTTACTCGCCGTGTTGCTCATCACGATCGCGCTGCCGGTTGCAGCGCAGTCCCGGCCGTCGAACCTGCAGCCGGTGCCCGAACCGCCGCCGCCGCCGAAAGGTTTCGAACTCGATCCGGCGCTGGAACCGCAGGTGACGATCATCAAGCGCGGCACCGACACCGTGGAAGAGTACCGGATCGGCGGGCGCCTCTACATGATGAAGGTGATCCCGCCCGGCGGCACGCCGTACTTTCTGATTGATCAGCGGGGCGACGGCAAATTCGCTCGCCAGGAAAGCCTCGACACCGGTATCCGCCCGCCACAGTGGGTTCTGTTCTCGTTCTGATCGCGTGTCCGTATTCACCACGGTCGCGCCGGATGAACTCCGCGCCTGGCTCGACAATTACGCGATCGGCCCGCTGACCGCGCTTGCCGGCATACCCGCCGGCATCGAAAACACCAATTATTTCGTCACGACCGGTACCGGCCGGTACGTGCTCACGCTGTTCGAAAAGCTCGCGGCGCACGAGCTGCCGTTTTATCTCAACCTGATGGCGCATCTCGCGGACCACGGCATACCGTGCCCGCGGCCCGTCGCGAACCGGTCGGGAGCGCTGCTCGGTGAACTCAACGGCAAACCCGCCGCGATCGTGGGTTTCTGCGCAGGCACCGACGTGGCGGCGCCGGATGCCGCGCAGTGCGCATCGGTGGGCGAAGTGCTTGCGCGCATCCATCTCGCGGGGCAGTCCTACGGCATGACGATGCGCAACCCGCGCGGCCTGCACTGGTGGAAGTCCACGATGCCGGAGGTCCTGCCGTTTCTCGACGCTGCGGATGCAACGCTGCTGCGCGAAGAGGTGGCTTTCCAGGGGCTGTTCCGGTTTCCGGATCTCCCGCGCGGCGCGATACACGCGGACCTGTTTCGCGACAACGTGCTGTTCAATGACGGGCGCATCGCGGGCGTGATCGATTTTTATTTTGCCTGCACCGATGCGCTGCTCTACGATGTGGCGATCACGGTCAACGACTGGTGCATCAACCCGGACGGCGCGCTGGACGCCGGGCGCACGCAGGCGCTGCTCGACGGCTATCGTTCGGCGCGGCCATTCACGGCCCTGGAAAAAGGCGCCTGGCCCGTCATGCTGCGGGCCGGCGCGCTGCGTTTCTGGATTTCGCGCCTGCGCGATCTGCACCTGCCGCGGCCGGGGGAACTCATCCATGCGAAGGATCCCGGTCATTTTCGCGCGATTCTTCGCAACCGCATCGATGCGGAAAGCAGCATGGTGGCGCTGCCGCTGTGACGGACTATAATCGACCGGCAACGAATCCCTGCCCGACCACGCGAAACCGAAAGGCATGAGCCGGACCGAAATCGAATCCAGAGCAGTTGGCCCCGCCCGGGGCTGGCGCTGGCTCGTCGAAGGCTTGCAGCTCTTTCTGCGCAAGCCCATAGGGTGGACGATCCTGATCGTGACGCTGTTCGCCATCACCAAGGCGACCGCGGTATTGCCGATCCTGGGGCTGGTCGTATTTCTGCTGATGCCGGTGTTCGTCGCCGGACTCATGGAGGGCTGCAAGGCCACGGAGGACGGCCGCCCGCTTCACCTGTCGAGCCTGTTCTCGGGATTTCATCGGAATGTCGGGCCGCTCATCACGGTCGGCGGGATATCCCTGATCGGGAATCTCGGCGTGATGGCATTCGTCGCCATGCTGGCGGGCGAATCGTTTGTCACGCTCGCGAAAGCGATCGCGTCGAATCAGAACATCACGCCGCAGATGGCGGCGCAACTGCAACCCGCGGCCGCAATCATCACAAAAGCATTGCTCGCGGGCCTCGTGCTGTCGATACCGCTGCTGATGGCGCTGTGGTTCGCGCCGCCGCTCATACACTTCAACGACTGCAGGCCCGCGCTCGCGCTGAAATCGAGTTTCGTGGCATGCCTGCGGAACATGATGCCGATGCTGGTATACGGCGCGGCGATACTTGCCGTTTTCGTGATGCTGATGCCGCTCGCGATGGCCTCGCGACTGTACGACCTTGGATTCTGGCTGATGGCGCCCGTGCTCGTGCCTTCGATCTACGCAAGCTACAAGGATCTGTTCGGTCCGGCCGAGACCACGCCGCCGGACGAAAACTCGCTGCTCAAGTAGGCTTTTTCACGTCGGGGGGAGTGACGCCGATGCTCGCGCGCAGTGTGGATGCCGGAAACGGCTGGCAATGGATCGCCGACGGCTTTGCGCTGTTCCGCAGGGACGCGGTCGTCTGGGTGACGATCACGGTGGCGCTGCTGGTGATCTGGTTCGCAGCGGCAATGATTCCGCTGCTCGGCCAGATCGCGATCAACCTCTTCATGCCCGTGTTCGTCGCCGGGATCATGTTGGGGTGCCGTGCGCTGGATGAAGGCAAGTCCCTCGAATTCAGCCATCTATTCGCGGGATTTCGCGGGAAAATCGGACCGCTCATCACCGTCGGCGCCGTGCACCTCGCGGGCATCGTCGCCCTGCTGGTCGTGCTGTTCGCGGTCGCAGGCAGCACGATGCTGTCGGCGGTTTTTTCCGGCGGCAGCGACTTCGGCATGCTGTTCGCGGCCCTGCGCAGCGTGCTGGTTGCGCTGGCGATCGGGCTGCTGTTGTACGTGCCCGTCGTGATGCTGATCTGGTTCGCGCCGCTGCTGATCGTGTTTCACGACACACCGCCCGTCGAGGCCATGAAACTGTCGTTCCGGGCCTGCTGGATCAACGTGTGGTCCGGGCTCGCCTACGGTGCCATCGTGCTGGTGCTCTGGCTCGTGGCGTCGATTCCGTTCCTGCTCGGGTTGCTGTTTTTTAATCATACGGCGACCACCGAGATCTACACGAGCTACAAGGACATATTCGTTCCCGGAGACGCGCCGCCCGCCGCGGCACCCCGGAATCCGCTGCTGTCGTAGCAGGGAAGCGCCTAGCCCGGCGCGAGTTTTGCATACTCCAGCATCAGCCATTTGAGCCCGGCGCTGCGGAAGTTGACCTGCACCCGCGCGTCCGCGCCGCGGCCTTCCGAGGTCACGATCACGCCGGTGCCGAACTTCGGATGCACTACGTTCTGCCCGATTTTCCACGGCATGGCTTCGTCCCGGAGGACATCCGGGGACGCCACCGGCCGGTCGCGCTCTGCATCGCCGTATCCGCGTCCTGCATCCCGGGCAACGTAGCCGGCGCGGATACGCCGCATCAACGGGTCGGGTATTTCCTGAAAAAAACGTGATGCGACGCTGTAGCGCGTCTGCCCGTGAAGCATGCGGCTTTGCGCGAGCGACAGATACAGCCGGCGCCGCGCGCGCGTGAGCGCGACGTACATGAGCCGCCGCTCTTCCTCGATGCCGTCGGCTTCGGTCATGCTGTTTTCGTGCGGAAACAGCCCTTCTTCCAGCCCGCTGATGAACACGCTGTGAAATTCGAGCCCTTTCGCGGCGTGTACGGTCATCAACTGCAGCGCGTCCGCCCCTGCCTCGGCCTGGTGCTCCCCGGCCTCCAGCGCCGCGTGCGACAGAAACGCGGTGAGTTCGTCCGGATCGTCGGCGGGCGCCGGCTCGCCGACCGGGTACGCGTCGCGTTCCGACATGAAACTCGCCGCTGCATTCACAAGTTCCGACAGGTTCTCCAGCCGATCCGCCCCTTCCTTCCCGGCACGGTAGTGCGCCCGCAGGCCGCTCGCCTCGCAGACATGCCCGATGATCTCGGGCAGCGCGAGACCCTGCGTCGCCGCGCGCATCGCGTCGACGCACGTCACGAACGCCGCGATGTTGCCCGCGGCGCGGGCCGACAGCGTGTTCGCGCAGGCGGCGGACCACAGGCTCACGCCGCGTACGCGCGCGACTTCCTGCACGTGTTCCAGACTGCGGGTGCCGATGCCGCGCGCGGGAAAATTGACGACCCGCAGAAACGCATTGTCGTCATCGGCATTCGCGACGAGGCGCAGGTACGCCAGCGCGTGCTTCACCTCCTGGCGCTCGAAAAAGCGCAGCCCCCCGTAGACCCGGTACGGAATCGCGGCGTTGAAA
>CAZMBS010000198.1:0-6414 GCA_964564295.1 uncultured Streptomycetaceae bacterium | reverse complement strand
CCGGCGCTCCTGCCACCACATCATGGCGATCGCAATCGAAAAGAACAGCAGCGTCGGCAGCACGGCACTCACGAAAGGGGCCCAGTCGTTGAGCAGCCCCAGATGCGAAAACAGCCGGCTCGTGAAATGGAACGCGAGTCCGAGCATGATGCCGGCGAATATTTTCGCCCCCACGCCGCCCTCGCGGCGCTGGAATTGCGAGAACGGCAGCGCCAGCACCATCATGACGAGTACCGCGAACGGGTAGATCACCTTGGTCCAGAACGCAATTTCGTAGCGCGTCGCTTTCTGGCGATTCTCGCGCAAATGCTGCGCATAGGTATGAAGGCGCCACGCCGACATCTGGTCGGGTTTCACGAGCAGCACCGAAAGCATGCCCGGCTCCAGCACCGACTGCCATTCCGCCGACGCGACGCGCTGCACGCGAGCCCCGCCGTCCTCGAACGTCGTCTGCGCCACATCGAGCAAGCGCCAGCGCCGCTCGCCCAGATACTCGCCGCGGCCGGCCTGGCTGATCAGGCGCAGATGGTAGTTCCGGTCGAATTCATAGATCCGGACGCCGACCAGCCGTGAATCCGCGGTGACTTCCGTGACGTTGATGAAACTGCGGTCGTCCTTGAGCCAGAGTCCCGAGCGGAATTCCTGCGCGACGAGCCCGGTAATGGCCTGCGACCGCATCCGGTGCGCAAACTGCTCCGCCGGCGGGCCGACGAATTCGCCGAGCACGAACGTGATGAGCGCCAGCACGAGTCCGACCCGGAGGAGCATCGCGCTCATGTGGCCGATCGAAACGCCGGACGCCCGCATGACCGTGAACTCGGAGCCCGCGACGAGCTGCGCGAGCGCGAACAGGGAGCCGATCAGCGCGGCGATCGGAAAGAGTTCGTACACGTGGTTCGGCACCGACAGCAGCACGTGGATCACGATGTGGCGCATCCGGTAGCCGCCGCGGCCGAGATCCTTCACCTGCTCGACCAGGTCGAAAAACGCGAACAGCATGACCAGCGCGAGCGTCACCAGCGCGGTCGCCACGATCACCTCCAGCGCGATGTAGCGTCCCAGCGTCCTCAACGACGCGCCCCGATTCCGATCAACCGGAACAACGAAAACACCGCGAGCCGCCGGTAGAAGAGCCCGAGCAGCAACAGCAGCATGAGCGCATGCACGCCGAGCAACCCGAGCGCGAAGCTCACCCGGGACTGCGTGATGGATGCCTGCACGATCGACAGCAGATTGTTGTAGACCATGTACGTGAGCAACGCGAACACGAGATTCATCGAGCGCCCGGCGCGCGGATTGACGAAGGAGAGCGGAATGGCCAGCACCGCGAGCAGCAGCGCCGAAATCGGCAGACCAAGCCGCCAGGAAATCTCGGCGAGATTGCGCGGCGTCGGGTCTCGCACGAGCTCGAGCGTGGGCGTCATTTTCGTCGTCGGGGCGCGATCCCGCGCTTCCGCCGCCTCGATACGCATGGCGTAGCGCTCGAACGTGTAGATCTTGTATTCGGCCGTGCCGGGCTCGCCCTCATACCGCCGCCCGTCCTGCAGCACCAGGAACCTGTCGCCGTTCTCGGCCGTCTCCTGAAAGCCGCGCAACGCCATCATGACGCCGGTTTTCCGGTGCTGCGTCGAGCTCACGAACACGTTTGCGACGAGATTGTCCGCGCCGGAGACGGCCTCGACGAAAAACACCCGCTCCGCCGAGCGCGATTCGCGAAACACACCCGGCGTGATGGCCGACACGTCGTCGCGGCTGTCCATGCGCTTGCGCAGCTCTTCCGCCTTGCCGACGGCCCACGGCGACAGCACGAGCGCGAGCAGTCCTATGGTGAAGACGAGCGGCGCCGCGAACAGCAAGACCGGCCGCACCCAGTCGGTGAGGCTCACGCCGCTGGAAAACCACACCACCATCTCCGAATCGCGGTAGCTGCGCGTCAACGTCATCAATACCGCGATGAACAGCGTGAGCGACAGCAGCACGGGCAGATAACCGACCAGCGAGAATCCGAGCAGCGCCGCGACGCCGGTCGACGTGATGGCGCCGCTCGCCGCCTGCCCCAGCAGGCGAACGAGCTGCGTGGTCATCGTGATGCCGAGCAGCACCAGAAACGTGGCCGCCGCGGCGGTGGTGAATTCACGCAGCAGTGCGCGCCGGAAAATCATCTGCGTGCTATGCTAACGAGGAAGAAATCGGGTGTTGACGCTGACGTTCGGAAACCGGGTTTCGAATCCGGTGCCGGGACGGTGTCATGCCCCGGGAAAGCCTGCGGGCCGCGCCGGACCGTCCGCACCACAATGCTGCATAACACCGCACCGCAAACTCGATACCATCACAACACAATTGCAACGCAGAGGTCACTCGTGGAATTTAGCATAAAACGTATCGCGCCGGGCCGCGCGAAAACCGCCTGCGCCATCGTCGGCGTGCACGAAACGCGCAAACTGACGGCTGCCGCGGCCGCGCTCGACAAGGCCTCGGGCGGGCACATCGGGCGCGTGATCCGGCGCGGCGACATGGAAGGGCGCGCCGGCACGACGCTGGTGCTGCACGACGTTCCCGGCATCGCATGCGAACGCGTGTTGCTCGTGGGGCTCGGAACGCCGGCGGAATTCGGCGAAAAGCGGTATCGCGAGGCCGTTGGCGCCGCGGTGAGGGCGCTCGCCCGGACCGGCGCGCAGGACGCCGAACTGCACCTCACGGAACTCGCCGTGGGGCGGCGCGACATAGCGTGGCGCGTCATGCACGCTGCCGTGGCGGCGCGCGAGGCCGTCTACCGCTTCGACCGGATGAAAAGCAAGCGGGATGCGCCGCCCGGTACGCTGCACCGGCTCGTGCTGGGCATCGCGGGCGCCGCCGACGGCAAGCGCGCGGCCACAGGGCTCGAACGCGGGCTTGCGCTCGCCCACGGCGTGAGCCTCGCGCGCGACCTCGGCAATTTGCCGCCCAACGTCTGCACACCGTCCTACCTTGCCGGCGAAGCGCGCGCCCTCGGCAAGCGCTACCGCATGAAAGTCACGGTGCTCGAACGCGCCGACATGGAAAAACTCGGCATGGGCACGCTGCTGTCGGTGGCGCGCGGCAGCAGCGAACCGCCGAAACTCATCGTCATCGAATACCGCGGCGGGCCGAAGTCCGGAAAACCCGTCGCGCTCGTCGGCAAGGGGGTCACGTTCGACACCGGCGGCATTTCGCTGAAACCGGCGCCGGAAATGGACGAGATGAAATTCGACATGAGCGGCGCGGGCAGCGTGCTCGGCACGATCAAGGCCGTGGCCGAAATGAAACTCGCGATCAACGTCGTCGGCATCATCCCCGCGACCGAGAACATGC
The DNA here is from genome assembly GCA_964564295.1 of uncultured Streptomycetaceae bacterium. GTDB lineage: Bacteria > Pseudomonadota > Gammaproteobacteria > Burkholderiales > SG8-41 > CAZMBS01. Next base: position 3,084 of record CAZMBS010000198.1, on the reverse strand, counting down.
CCGGCGGCCGGGCCACCAAGCCGGGCGACATCGTCACGAGCCTGTCGGGTCAGACCGTCGAGATTCTGAACACCGACGCGGAAGGCCGGTTGATCCTGTGCGACGCACTCACGTACGCCGCGCGGTATTCTCCGTCCGCCGTCGTCGACATCGCGACGCTGACCGGCGCCTGCGTGATCGCGCTGGGTCACGTGGTGTCGGGGTTGTTCGCGAACGACGACGGGCTCGCGGCGGAACTCCTCACCGCGGGCGATACCGCCGGCGACCGGCTGTGGCAACTGCCGCTGCACGACGAATATCAGGAGCAGTTGAAGAGCAATTTCGCCGACTTCGCGAACATCGGCGGGCGCCCCGCCGGGGCGGTGACTGCCGCATGTTTTCTCGCGCGATTCACAAAGCAGTTCCGCTGGGCGCACCTCGACGTGGCCGGCACCGCGTGGAAGTCCGGCAAGGAAAAAGGCTCCACGGGCCGCCCCGTGCCGGTGTTGACGCAGTTTCTCATCGACCGCGCGGGCAGGCGGGCATGACGCAGATCGATTTCTACACGCACGTCGACGACAAGTTCGCCACGGCCTGCCGGCTCGCCGCCAAGGCCATGCAGCAGCGGCTGCGGGTCCTGCTGTTTTGCCCCGACCGGGACGCTGCGACGCGCATCGACCGCCTGCTGTGGACGACGCCGGCCACGGGTTTCGTGCCGCACTGCTTTCCCGACGACCCGAAGGCGGCGGTGACGCCGGTCATCATCGACACGGACGGCGCGAACCCGTTGCACGACGAAGTGCTGGTCAACCTGCGCGACGACTGGCCGCAATGCTTCAGCCGCTTTCGGCGTCTCGTCGAAATCGTGAGCACCGATGAAGCCGATCGCGCGCGCGGCCGGGAGCGCTTCAAGTTTTACCGCGATCGCGGCTACGAGATCCGCACGCACGATCTGTCGAAAGCCGCGCGGGAGTCCTGACGGCTTTCGGGGCATTCGACATACATGGAAACACGATCGGACTACACCGGTTCGCGCATCGCGTCCGGGCCCGTTCCTCCCGCGCATGCTGTTCGTGCTGCACAATTTTCCGCGGCGCCATGCCTCCGCCATCCGACAACGACGATGACATCCTGAAGCGCGCGGACGCGCTGCTTGCGCGGGCCCGCGCGGGAAGGCCGCCGGCGCCGGATGCGCGGCTGCCCGAAGCGCCGACGCTCGTGGAGGCGGTGGAGCCGCGGCCCGACGCGGCCGACATTCCGACGCTGACCGACATCGTGCTGGAGGGCGTCCTCGTCGCGGCGGAGCCCGTGCCGGTATTGCCCCCGCCCGCCGAGGCGATATCTGCCGCCGCTGCTGCGGCGACGGCCGGGACGCCTGCCGCGTCCCCTGAAGTCGCACCCGCCGAGGTCGCGCCCGCCGAGGTCATTTCGCGCGTGCAATCGCAGAACCTCGAACACGCGGTCTACCAGAAGCTGAAGCAGGGTCTCGACGAGGAAATCGCGGGTGTGCTCCAGTCTCGTTTCGTCCCGGAGATCGGCGCGGCGCTCGACCATGCGCTCGCGCGCATCACGCAGGACTTGCAGGCAAACATCAACACCATGGTGCGCGCATCGATCGAGGATACCCTGCACACGCAGTTGAAGTCGCTGCGGCTCGGACTCGAATCGCGTGCCGCGCTCGAGGACCGATCCGGCTCCGCTATAATGCCGCCTTCGTCCGCGCCACCCGCCACGCAACCACCCCCCGCTCCGCCCATGGAACTCGCGAAGAGTTTCGAACCCGCCGAGATTGAAGCGCACTGGTATCCGCTCTGGGAACAGGGCGGATACTTCCGTGCCGGCCTCGACCGCGCAAAAGCGGAAAACTACTGCATCCTGTTGCCGCCGCCGAACGTCACGGGCACGCTGCACATGGGGCACGCGTTCCAGCACACGCTGATGGACGCGCTCACGCGATATCACCGCATGCGCGGCGCGAACGCGCTGTGGCAGCCCGGCACCGATCATGCCGGCATCGCCACGCAGATCGTGGTGGAGCGCCAGCTCGAGGCACAGGGCGCGAACCGGCGCGACCTCGGCCGCGAGAAATTCCTCGAGCGCGTGTGGCGCTGGAAGGAAGAATCCGGGTCCACGATCACGCGGCAGATGCGCCGTCTCGGCGCATCGTGCGACTGGGAGCGCGAACGGTTCACGATGGACGAGAAACTCTCGCGCACCGTGAGCGAAGTATTCGTGCGCCTGCACGAGGAGGGCCTCATCTATCGCGGCAAGCGCCTCGTGAACTGGGACCCGGTGCTGCAGACCGCCGTGTCGGATCTCGAAGTCGAGTCGCGCGAGGAGGACGGCAAGCTCTGGTACATCCGCTACCCGCTCGCGTCCGGCGAGGGCAACGTCATCGTCGCGACGACCCGCCCCGAAACCATGCTCGGCGACGTCGCGGTCGCGGTGAATCCGGACGACCCCGACTACAAGGAAATCATCGGCAGCCGCGTCGTGCTGCCGCTCACCGGGCGCGAAATCCCGGTGATTGCGGACGAATACGTCGATCCCGAGTTCGGCACCGGCTGCGTCAAGATCACGCCAGCGCATGATTTCAACGACTATCAAGTCTGGGTGCGTCACAAGGATGGCGCGCTTAGGAACACCCCTTGCGGTGGACTTATCGGGATTTTTAAGCCAGATGGACGATTGAAGGATAGCGTCTTTGACGACTTTGCTTGGGGTCACCGAGCATCCACCGGCAACATTACGTTTCCCGACAGCGAGATCGCAGGAAAAAGTGTTTTCGAACTTATTCCGGAGCAGTATCGCGGCTTAGATCGTTTTGAAGCGCGTGCACGAATCGTGGCCGATCTCGAGCGCGACGGCCTGCTGGTCGAAGTCAAACCGCACAAGCTGATGGTGCCGCGCTGCGGCCGCACCGACGCGGTCGTCGAGCCCATGCTGACCGATCAGTGGTTCGTGCGCATGGACTCGCTCGCCGCGCGCGGACTGGATGCCGTGGCGAAGGGCGATGTCCGGTTCGTGCCCGCGAACTGGGCGAGCACGTACCGGCAATGGCTCGACAACATCCAGGACTGGTCCATCTCGCGCCAGCTCTGGTGG
>CAZMBS010000197.1:0-6509 GCA_964564295.1 uncultured Streptomycetaceae bacterium | reverse complement strand
TGAAGAGTTCCATCGTGAGGTGCGAAATGCTGCCGTTGCCGACCGACGCGTAGTTGATTTTCGCGGAACGGCCGCGGGCAAGGGCGACCAGTTCGGCGACCGACTTCGCCGGCACCCCGGGATTCACGATGAGCGCCATCGGCGTGTCGACCAGGTGTATGACGGGCGCGATGTCCTTCAGCGGATCATAGGGCAGCTTTTTCTGCAGGCTCGGCGCGATCGTGATCGGCCCCGCCGTGATCATCAGTATCGTGTAGCCGTCCGGTTGCGCGCGCGCCGTGAGTTCGGTCGCGATGATGCCCGCGGCGCCGCTGCGGTTGTCGACGACGACCTGCTGGCCGGTGCGCCTGCCGAGTTCCGTGCCGACGATGCGCGCGATCACGTCCTGCGAGCCGCCGGGCAGGAAAGGCGATATGAACCGGATCGGCCGGTCCGGGTACCGGTCAGCGGGTTGCGCGGCGTATGCCGTGATCGATGATGCGGGCGCCAGGCCCACGACGAGCGAACCCATCGCGGTGCGGAAAAGTAAGGTGTCGCTCATAGAACGTTGATTTTACTCAATTTTTTGAATTGTGGTGAGATGATTATTTCGTACGCAGCTCGCTCGCGCAAAACTACAACAATCCAATGACTTCTGGCCCGAATCTCTCGCAATGTGAGAAAAATCATTGTCAACAAACTGATAGAAGGCGCATAATTCCCATCCCGTTGTTTGGATTGGCTTTTTCCCATTGCGCAGGGGGGCGCGTGGCAAAAATCGCGGTATTCAATCAGAAGGGCGGAGTCGGAAAAACCACGACGACGCTGAACCTCGCGGCGCTTTTGGCGCGGCGCGGCGCGGACCCGCTCGTCATCGACCTCGATCCACAGGCGCATCTCACGGCAATCTGCGGCACCACGGTGCCCGGTTCCGAGGCGAGCCTGTACGGTTTCTACGCTGGCACGTCGCCGCTTGCGCAACTCATCCGCACCGCCGCGACGGGCTGGAAAGTGATTCCGTCGCACCTCGACCTGTCCAAGGTCGACACGCAGTTCGGCAAGGGCCCGAACGCGCTGAACAAGCTGAACGCCGGGATCGTGCGCGAGAACCTCAATACGAACCGGCCGATCCTGATGGATGCGTGCCCGATGCTGGGGGTGCTGTCGCTGAACGGCATATTCGCGGCAGACCGCGTGCTGGTGCCGATTTCGGCGGACTATCTCGCGATCAAGGGCGCGCACCAGCTCGATCGCACGTTGCGCGCGCTGGAGCAGGTGTTGCGGCGCCGGATGGAACGTCGATACGTGATCACGCGTTTCGACGGGCGCCGGCGGATGTCGTGGGAAATCGACCGGCAGCTGCGCGAAGAATTCGGCGCGGATGTCTGCGAAACGCGCGTTGCGGAAAACGTGAGCCTTGCCGAAAGTCCGGCGAGGAATCGCGACGTGTTTGCCCACGCTCCCGACAGCCGCGGCGCGCAGGACTACACGCAACTGCTCGCGGAACTCGAATCGACGGGATTTCTGCAGTAACCCGGGACGGCTCCGGGTCCGCCGGCTCAGGACTTGTCTTCCTGCCTGCCGATCAGCGTGATCATGTCCTCGAGGTCGAGCGCGTCACCCTTGATCGGCGTGCTGGCGGCGATGTCCGTGCATTCCAGGATGTCGCAATGGTGGTAGATCTGGCGCAGTTTCGCCTCGCCCTCGGCGCGGTCGCGCGCCTGCACCATGAGGTTTTCCACCACCATGCCGCCGCGCGTGCGGATCTTGAAGCCGTACTTGTTCACGACGGGTCGACCCGCAGTTCCCTGCGGTAACGCTTGAAGCGTTCAGCGTAGTGCGGCGCGATGCTGCCATAGCGCCGGATCTGCTCCGGGGTCAATTGCCGCACCACCTTGCCGGGCGAACCCATGACCAGCGAACCGTCCGGAATTTCCTTGCCCTCCGGAATCAGCGTATTGGCGCCGATCACGCAGTTGCGCCCGATTTTTGCGCCGTTGAGTATCACGCTCTTGATGCCGACGAGCGTGCCGTCGCCGATGGTGCAACCGTGCAGCATGACCATGTGGCCGACGCTCACACCCTTGCCCAGCGTGCACGGAAACCCCGGATCGGCGTGCACGACGCAGCCGTCCTGCAATTGCGAACCCTCGCCGATCGTGATGACCTCGCTGTCGCCGCGCACGACGCAGTTGAACCATACGCTCGCGTCGTTCTCCAGCACGACGGTTCCGATCACGACGGCGTTGTCGGCGATCCAGTAGTCGCCCTTGCACACGATCCTGCGGTCTCCGAGCGTGTATTTCATGCGGGTTTCCTAACGGTTGCGTTTTTCGAGAATCGGTTCGGTGACCCCGTCGACACCGGAGAGCGCGAGCGCGAGCAGAAATACGTTCTGCGCGCTGACCCAGTTGTTGACCGGAGAGTACCACTCGCCGGGGGAATGGCTGCCGCCGCCCTGCCCGCTGCTCGAGAGGGTGATCGCCGGTATGCCAAGGCTGATGGGCAGGTTCGCATCGGTGCTGGAGGCGGTGATCGAGCGCGTCTGCGCTCCCACCGCGGTCAACGCGGCGCGCGCGGCCTGCACGATGCGCGCATCGACGGGGATCGATCCGGCCGGGCGGTCGCCGACCTGCCGTATGTCGACGCTGATCTGCCGGGAATTCCAGCGCCGGTTTTCTTCCTGCACGGCGTCGTGGATCGCCGCTTTCACGCGGTCGACGAACGCGACGAGTTCCGTCTGGCTGTTCGAGCGCACGTCCACACCCATGACGGCTTCTCCCGCGATGGCGTTGACCGACATGCCGCCGCGAACGGTGCCGACCGTGAACGTGGTTTTCGGCTCGGTGGGCGGCACGAGGTCGCCGATCTTCGCGATCGCGCGCCCCATCGCGTGGATCGCGCTTGCCATGCCGAACATCGCGAAGCTGTGTCCGCCCGGTCCCCTGAACGTGACCAGGAAGCGGTGGCTGCCCGTCGCGGCATTGACGATGCGGCCCAGTCCCAGGCCGTCGAGCGAAATGAAGCCGTCGATGTCCTCGTGGTCGCGGAACAACGCCTTGACGCCGCGCAGGTCGCCGAGTTCCTCTTCACCGACCGTCCCCACGAACAGGATGTCTCCGACTGTTTTCACGCCGCTGCGGTTCAGCGTTTCGACGACCGTCAGCAGGTTCGCGAGTCCCAGCGCATCGTCGTAGATGCCGGGCGCGTAATAGCGGCCGCCCTTTTCGCGCACCTTGACGTCGGTGCCCTCCGGAAACACCGTGTCGAGATGCGCCGATATCACGAGCCTCGGTCCGTTGCCGTTGCCGCGCCGGATGCCGATGACGTTGCCTTCCCTGTCGATCGCCGCATTCGCGAGACCGGCCTCGCGCATCTTCTTCAGATAGTACTCGGCGCGCGCCTGTTCCTTGAACGGCGGCGCGGGGATCTCGTTGATGCGCACCTGCTCTTCGAACATGCGCGCGCCGCTCGCCTTGATGTGGTCGAGCCCCTGCGCCACGGCCGCCTGTTGTGCAACCCGGCTCACCACGGCCGTGACGTCGGGCGAAACGTCGGGCCAGCTTCCCTGCGCTGCCGCCGCAACCGGCAGCAGCAGGCCCAAAGCGAACGCGAGCCGCGTGGCGCAGTCCGGAAATATCATTAAAAACCCTTTATAAACAATATGTTATTAAAGAATCGCACCCGGGCAGGCGCCAGTATAGCCGACCCCGCGGAGTCAATCGCCCTAGTCCCGGCCCTCGAGCGCAAAGCTCTTTGCGAGTTCCTCATCGAGTTGCGCGTACAGCATGCGTTCAATATCGCGGAACCGGTCCGAAGTCGGGTCACGCGGGTGCGGAAGTTCCACGTCGATCAGCGTTTTGATGCGGCCGGGGCGGGCGGTCATGATCGCGATGCGATCGGCGAGCGTGACGGCTTCCGGAACCGAGTGCGTGATGAACACGACGGTCTTGCGGTTGTCCTGCCAGATTTTCAGCAGCTGCTTCTGCAGGAAGCGGCGGGTGAGGGCGTCGAGCGCCCCGAACGGCTCGTCCATGAATATGATCGACGGCTCGGTCGCGAACGCGCGGGCGATCGCGACGCGCTGCTTCATGCCGCCGGACAGCTCGTTGATGCCGCGCCCGGCGAAGTCCCGGAGCCCGACCATGGAGAGGTAGCGCATCGCGATATCGCCGCGCTCGCCTTTCGGCACGCCCTTGTTCTCGAGGCCGAATTCGACGTTGCCCATGACCGAAAGCCACGGGAACAACGCGTAGCTCTGGAACACCATGCCGCGATCGATGTGCGGTCCGGTGATGCGCTCGTCGCCTACGCGCGCCTCTCCCGCGGACGGCGTGCTGAAGCCCGCGAGCAGGTTGAGCAGCGTCGATTTCCCGCATCCCGACGGGCCGACAATGACCAGAAATTCACCGGCGGCGATGTCGATGTCGGTCGCGAGCAGCGCCTCGACCGGATCGCCGGTCTCGCTCTGATACGTCTTCGACAGGCCGCGGATCGCCAGCGGTTTGCTTGCCGTCGCCCGGTTCATTGCGCGCCCCATGCGAAGCGGCGGTGCAGGTAGCGGAAGAACGCGTCGAAACACACGCCGAGGATGCCGATCATGGCCATGCCGACCAGTACCCTGTCGGCGCGCAGGATTTCCATGCCGTTCGAGATGAGGTAACCGAGGCCGGACCGCGCGGCGACCAGTTCGGCCGCGATGATCGCCGCCCAGCCGGTGCCGAACGAAATGCGCAGCCCGACGACGATCGACGGCAGCGCCGCCGGAAATATCACCTTGCGAAAGAGCGACGACGGATCGTTGCAGCCGAGCACCTGTCCGGCGTGTATGAGCACCGGGTCGATGCGCTTCACGCCGGCGACCGTGGAAAGCAGCGTCGGAAAAAACGTCCCGACGCAGACCACGAACACCTTGCCGGCCTCGCCGATGCCGAACCACAGGATGGCGAGCGGAATCCACGCGAGCGGCGAAATCGGACGGAACAGCTCGATGACCGGATCGACGAGGCGCTCGAAGCCGCGCGACCGGCCCATCGCGAGCCCCAGCGGGATCGCGATGGCGCCGGCGATGCACCAAGCGGAAAACACGCGCGCGAGGCTGATGCCGGTGTGCACGAACAGTTGCCCGCTGACGAGCAGGCTCCAGAACTCCTGCGCCGCAAGCCACGGCGGCGGCAGCAGCGACACGTGCGGCTTGAAGACGAGGATGACCGCCTGCCACACGGCGGCTATCGCTGCGGCGGCGAGCAACAGCGGCAACGCGCGTCGCGCGACCGCGGTCCAGCCGCCGGATCGGGTGGGCGCCATCACGCGGTTTCGAGCCCGCCCGGGGCGGGCCCGCGCGCGTTATTTTCCGGCAAGCGCTTGCCGGGCGAAACTCGCGTTGACCTTGGGCTTGTCTTCGGGTTTCAGGATGCCCGCTTTCTGCAGGAACGACGTATATGCGTCTATCGTGGATTGCTCCGGGACCACGTTGCGGTTGTAGACCGAAATGCGCTCGGTCAGCGAAAAGTCGATCGTCTTCTCGGGGAATCCGATTTCCTTGGCCCAGAGCTTCGCGGCACCCTTCGGATCCTTGACGATGTAGTCGATCGCCCGGACGTTCGCGGTCACCAAGTCCTGCACGATCGCCGGATGCTTCGCGAGAAAATCGTTGTGCACGTACTCGCCGTTGCCGATGTAGTGCCCCTGCATGATCGGCATGATTTTCTCGGCCTTGATCAGCACGCGGGAATGGCCGGCCGCGAGCGCGTTGGACACGTGCGGATCCCACGTGATGCCGGCATCGACCGATTTCTGCTGCAGCAGCGTGGGAATCTGCGCGCCGTCGGTCTTGAAGAGCGACACGTCCTTCTCGGTGAGTTTCGCGTCGGCGAGCGCCTTCAGCAGCAGCGGATATTGCTGCGAGCCCTCGCCGGGGAACGCGATTTTCTTGCCCTTCAGCTCGGCTACGGACTGGATCGGGGAATCGCGCGGAACGATGATCGCGGTCTGCTCGAGTATCGTGATCGCTACCAGCGTCGCCGGCAGCCGCGCGGCCGCGATGATGGCCGGCCCCATGCCGGCGGAGGACATCTGCAGTTCGCCCGCCGCCATGGCCTGGTTCTGCGGCGCGCCGTACGGGAAGCTGCGAAAGACGACCTTGACGTTGTGCTTTTTCTCGATCGGATCGAGCAGCCCGAGGGCGCGCGCCACGTAAATCGGCATCGTCGCGGGTTGCACGCCGTAGTTGACGGTCGTCTGCGCGAGCACTGCCGGTGCCTGGACCGAGAGGCCGATGCACAGCGCGCACGCCGCTGAAAATCTGATCAACATGTTCATGTCGTTTCTCCCCGATGTGGTCGTGGCGGATGCCCGCGACACGGCGCGTGACCCGGCGCGCCAGCCTGGCGCACGGTTCAGTCTATGGACAACCGGCGATGATGTAAAGAAAAACGGGGGCGACCGGCGCCCCCGTTTCATGGCACGGAAAAACCCGGATCAGAGCAGGGGAACGATCAGCAGTGCCACGATGTTGATGATCTTGATGA
>CAZMBS010000196.1:0-6537 GCA_964564295.1 uncultured Streptomycetaceae bacterium | reverse complement strand
CGTCAATGACCGGCGCGCGCGGCGGCGCGGCGGGCGTCCAGTTGATTCATGATTCCCTGACGATGTTCCGGTGCGTATCGCGTCCAGAAAGAAATCTCGTCCAGAGTCCGGAAACATCCCCGGCAGTATCCCGTCACCGGGTCGATCTCGCACTCGCGGATGCACGGCGAGTTCACGTATTCGTGCCCGCTCATGCCCGCATGCGCGTCGCGATCGCGCGGGCCGCGCGGGATTGCGTCGGCCGGCCGAGAATGCTGCAGATGTAGTCTCCCGCCGCGATAAGCTTCACGATGTCGACCCCGGTGTCGATGCCCAGTCCGTCGAGCAGGTACAACACGTCCTCCGTCGCCACGTTTCCGGTCGCGCCCCGCGCATAGGGGCACCCCCCCAGTCCCGCCACGGAACTGTCGAACGTCGCAACGCCGGTTTCCAGCGCGGCGTAGACGTTGGTTACCGCTTGGCCGTACGTATCGTGAAAATGTCCCGCCAGGCGCGTTACCGGAACATGCCGCGCGACGGCTTCGATCACGGCGCGGGTTTTGCCGGCGGTTCCGGTCCCGATCGTGTCGCAGATGGTGATTTCATAACAGCCCATCTGGTCGAGTTCGCGCGCGACGCGCACCACGGCATCCGGCGCGACCTCGCCCTCGTACGGGCAGCCGAGACACACGGAGATATCGCCGCGCACCTTGAGGCCCGCGGCGAGTGCCGCCCGGCAAACCTCGGAAAAACGCGAGAGCCCCTCCGCGATCGAGCAATTGGTATTGCGTCTGGAAAAACTCTCCGTGGCTGCGCCAAACACGACCGCCTCGCCGGCGCCGGCGGCGAGCGCCGCCTCCAGCCCCTTCATGTTGGGCACCAGCACCGGATAGGCCACTCCGGCCTTGCGCCGGACGCCGCCCATGACCTGGGCATTGTCGGCCATCTGCGGCACCCACTTCGGGGACACAAACGCGGTAGTCTCGATGACGGAGAGGCCGGCATCCTGCAGACGGTGGATCAGTTCGATCTTCACGTCCGCGGGCACCGGCGTCGCTTCGTTCTGCAGGCCGTCGCGCGGACCCACTTCGACCAGCTTCACTTTTCGCGGCAGACTCATGTCGGATTCGCGCTCACGCGATCGCGTCCCGCGATCAACGCCGGCGGGCCTTCGGTGCGGGTTTCGACGCGGCGCGCGCGATCCACGCGGGCCTGCGCTTTTCAAGGAACGCCGCGAGTCCTTCCTGCGCCTCCGGGGTTGCGCGGATGTCGGCGATGCGGCGCGCGGTTTCATCGATGATGTCGGGGCCGATCATCGCGCTGGCGGACACCGGAATCAGCGCCTTGATCGCGACCGTCGCGGCGGGAGCGCTGGTGTGCAGCTGAGCGAGCATCGCGCCCACGTGTCCGTTGAGCGACTCCTCCTCGGCGATGTCGTGCACGAGTCCCAGCCGCCACGCTTCCGCCGCGTCGAACTCCTCGCCGGTCAGCATGTAACGGCGCGCGTAGCGCTCGCCGATCGCGCGGATCACGTAGGGACTGATCATCGCGGGAATCACGCCGATTTTCACTTCGGATAGCCGGAACGTGGCATGGCGCGACGCGACGGCGATGTCGCACGCCGCGACGAGACCACAGCCGCCGCCACGAACGGCGCCGTGCACGCGCGCGATGGTCGGCTTGCGGAGCGCGTACAGCGTATGGAACATCTGCGCCGACGCGCGCGCCGCCCTGAAATTCTGCTCGCGCGAGTACTTCGCGCTCTTTTTCATGTGACCGATGTCGGCGCCGGCGCAGAAGTTGTTGCCGGCCCCGACCAGCACCACGGCACGCACTTTCGCGTTCGACTCGAGTTGCTTCAGTGCGACCGTCAGATCGTCCACCATCTCCGGATCCAGCGCGTTGTGCACGTCCGGGCGGTTCAGCATCACGGTGGCGGTGCCGTCCGCGTCGATCTGTGTGCGTATTTTCTTGCTCATGTCCTGTCCGCGCTTTCGGGCAGACGCGATTATACGGACTACATGCGGAACACGCCGAATCGTGTCGGCTCGGCGGGGGCGCAGCGGCTCACCGCGAGGCCGCGCGCCAGCACCGCGCGCGTGTCTTTCGGGTCGATGATGCCGTCATCCCACAGCCGGGCGGTGGCGTAGTACGCGTTCGACTGGCGCTCGTACTGCGCAAGCAGCGGCGCCCGGAACGCGGCCTCCGCTTCCGCGCTCCAGGCGGTGCCGGACTTTTCCAGCGCGTCGCGCCGGACCTGCGCCAGCACGCCCGCCGCCTGCTCCCCGCCCGTGACCGCGATGCGCGCATTGGGCCAGGTCCACAGGAAACGCGGCGCGAACGCGCGGCCGCACATGCCGTAATTTCCGGCGCCGAAGCTGCCGCAGATGATGACCGTGAATTTCGGCACCCGCGCGCACGCGACTGCGGTGACCATCTTGGCGCCGTCCTTCGCGATGCCGCCCGCCTCGTACTTGCGGCCGACCATGAAACCCGTGATGTTCTGCAGGAACACGATCGGCACGTTGCGCTGGCAACACAGCTGCACGAAATGCGCGCCTTTCAGCGCGGACTCGGAATACAGGATGCCGTTGTTCGCGATCACGCCGACGGTGTGCCCTTCTATCCGCGCGAAACCGCAGACGAGCGTCGCGCCGTACCGCGACTTGAATTCGTCGAAGTCGCTCGCGTCGACGATACGCGCGATTACTTCGCGCACATCGAACGGCGTACGCGGATTCTCCGGTATCACACCGTAGAGTTCCGACGGATCGTGCAGTGGCGCCGGGCCACGATCCGGTATCGATTGCATCTCATTGCTTATATTGAAATTTCCGATAATTGCGCGCACGCGCTCGAGCGCCTCGCGATCGCTGTCTGCCGCATGGTCGGCGACGCCCGACAGCCGCGTGTGCACGTCGGCGCCGCCGAGCTCTTCCGCCGTCACGATTTCGCCGGTCGCAGCTTTCACGAGCGGTGGACCCGCGAGAAAAATGGTGCCCTGATTCCTCACGATCACGGTTTCATCCGACATCGCCGGTACGTATGCGCCGCCCGCCGTGCAGGAGCCCATCACGCAGGCGATTTGCGGAATGCCCGCGGCCGAGAGATTCGCCTGATGGTAGAAAATCCGCCCGAAGTGATCGCGATCCGGAAACACCTGGTCCTGGCTCGGCAGGTGGGCGCCTCCGGAGTCGACCAGGTAGATACAGGGCAGACGGTTTTCGAGCGCGATCTCCTGCGCGCGCAGATGCTTCTTTACCGTGAGCGGATAGTAGGTGCCGCCCTTGACCGTCGCGTCGTTGGCGATGATGACGCAGGCGCGCCCGCAGATGTCGCCCACGCCGGTGACGATGCCGGCCGCCGGCAACGACTCGTCGTACGTCTCCCATGCGGCCAGCGTGGACAGTTCCAGGAACGCGCAGTCCGCATCGAGAAGCGCCGCCACGCGCTCGCGCACGAGCAGCTTGCCGCGCGCGGCGTGCCGTTCGCGCGCAGCGGCGTCGCCGCCTTCGCGTGCCCGGGCAAGCCGCGCGTCGAGTTCGGCCACGCGCGCGCGCATCGCGAGCGCGGATGACTGGTAGTCCGCGGCCGCGGTCTTGATTTTCGAGCGGATCGTGGTCATGCGGTGCGCGCGAGTTCCGCCGTGTAAAGTGCAAGCATGTTCGCGTCGAAGCACGCGAAAATGACATGCGCGAGGCCGGTTCCGGTCGCGCCGCGACATTCCCTCACGGCGATGCGCACGGCCGCGTCGGGCGGATAGCCGTACACTCCACAACTGATCGCGGGAAACGCGATGGTTCTGACGTCGTGCGCCGCCGCCAGCGCAAGCGCGGTTCGATAACAGGACGCAAGCATCGCCGCTTCGCCCTGCGTGCCTCCGGTCCAGACCGGTCCGACGGTGTGTATGACATGGCGCGCGGGCAGGCGATAACCCCGGGTGATGCGGGCGTCCCCCGTCGCACAACCGCGGAGCAGACGGCACTCAGCCAGCAACTCGGGTCCCGCGGCGCGATGAATCGCGCCGTCCACGCCGCCGCCGCCGAGCAGACTCGTGTTTGCGGCATTCACGATCGCGTCCACCGTCAGCGAGACGATATCGACTTGCCGCGCTTCGAGGACCGCGGCCATGTCACCAGCCTCCGCCCGCCATCCACTTCTCAATCTGATCCATGCGATCCGACCCCCAGAACGGCTCGCCGTCGACGATGAAATACGGAGAACCGAACACGCCGCGCTCCAGCGCGGCGTCGACTTCGCCGCGCAGGCGTTCCTTGACCGCGGTATCCTCGATCGCGCGCAGCACGTCGGCCTTCGCCAGGCCGTTTTTCGCCGCGACGTTCGCCGTGACCTCGGGGTTGGAAATGTCGCGATCCTCGACGAAATAGGCGTGGTACAGCGCACGGGCGAGTTTCCGCGCGCGCTGCGCGTCGCCGTCGTGGCACCAGTAGAACGCGCGGCACGGCGCCGTCGATGCAATCGGAAATCTGGCCGGTACCTTGAACGGCAATCCCAGGAGGCGCGCGGTGCGCGCGAGGTCATGCTGCATGTAGCTGCCCTTCAACGGCACGGTCGGCAGCGGCCGCTGCCCGGTGATCTTGAACACGGCGCCGAGCAGAATCGGCCGCCAGTTCACCGCGCGGCCGTACCGTGCCGCGAGATCGTCGATTTTTTCCGCGGCGAAATAACCGTAGGGTGACGAAAAATCAAAATAAAACTCGATAGGATGGGCCATGTGCTACCTCCGTCGGCGCTGCTTCCCGCGGTCGTGTCAGGCGCGCAGCGCGGCGAGCCGGTCCAGCGCGGCTTCCGTCTCCGCCGCGAGCGCCGCCACAAGAGCCGCCGCCGGCATTTCGCGGGCGAGCGGGGCGGCTTGCCCCGCCCACATCGACACGAAATCCGGATTGCCCGCTTTCGCGGATGCGGCGCGCAGCGGCCCCGTGAGCGCGTTCTGCGCGGGAAACGCGAGCCGCGGCGCGTCGGCCGCGTTCATGTCCCGCATGTATCGATTCGCGAGACCGCGCGCGGGTTTGCCGGAAAACTTTTCGGTGATCATCGTGCTGTCCTCCGTTGCGGCGAGCAGATGCTCCTTGTGCACGCGTGCCGCGCCGCTTTCCGCGCAGGGCAGGAACGCCGTGCCGAGCTGGGCGGCCTGGGCGCCGAGCGCGAGCACTGCGGCGATTCCCGCGCCGTCCATGATGCCGCCCGCCGCGACCACGGGGATGTTCACTGCCCGCACGATGATTCGCGTCAACGCGAGCGTACCGGTCATCGCTTCGTACGGGTCGCGCAGATACGAGCCCCGATGCCCGCCCGCTTCAGCGCCCTGGGCGATGACAAAATCCACGCCCATGGCCTCGACGTGCTGTGCTTCCGCCACACAGGTCGCGCTCGCGCCGATGCGTATGCCGGCGGCTTTCATGCGCTGCAGGCGCTGCGCGCCGAGATCGCCCAGGTGGCACGTGAACACGCGCGGACGCGCTTCCTCGACGATGTTGAGTTGCAGTTCGACGTCCGGCGCGTACGGCACCGCGACCGGCGCGGGGGGCGGCAAACCCAGCGCTGCGTGGTAGCCGGCGATTGCGGCGATGGCTTCGCGTTGGGCCTCGGGCGGTACCGCGGCAGGCTGCGGCGAAACAAACAGATTGAGATTGAACGAATTCCGGGTCAGTTGGCGCACGGCGTCGATGTCGCGCAGCATCGCTTCGGGCTGCGTATACGCGAAGCCGAACGAACCCAGGGCGCCGGCATTGCTTGCCGCCGCCACGAGCGCGGGCGTCGTGACGCCGCCTGCCATGGGCGCCTGGATGATGGGCAAACGGGTACCCAGCACGTCGCACAATGGTGTGCGGAGCGATGTCGTCATGCGGTTTCCTCGAAAAGTTCGCGGCCGATGAGCCAGCGCCGGATTTCGGACGTGCCGGCGCCGATTTCGTAGAGTTTCGCGTCGCGCAGCAGTCGCCCCGTCGGGCTGTCATTCACGTATCCGGTGCCCCCGAGCAGCTGAATCGCGTCGAGCGCCATTCCCGTCGCCTTTTCCGCTGCGAACAGAATGGCGCCCGCCGCATCCTTGCGCGTGATGCGGCCGTTGTCGCACGCGCGCCCGACCGCGTAAACGTAGGCGCGGGCCGCGCTGAGCGTGGTGTACATGTCCGCGAGCTTGCCCTGTATCAGCTGAAATTCTCCGATAGCCTGTCCGAATTGCCTGCGCTCGTGCACGTACGGCAGCACGACATCGAGGCACGACTGCATGATACCGAGCGGGCCGGCCGCGAGCACGGCGCGCTCAAAATCCAGTCCGCTCATCAGAACCTTGACGCCGTCGCCGGGCGCGCCGAGCACGTTTTCCGCCGGTACCGCGCAGTCCTGGAACAGGAGTTCGCAGGTATTGGAGCCGCGCATGCCCAGCTTGTCGAGCTTGGGCGCCGTGGTGAATCCGGGAAACGATTTTTCGACGAGGAATGCCGTGATGCCGCGGGCGCCGGCGGACGGGTCGGTTTTCGCGTACACGACGAGTACGTCCGCGTCCGGACCGGTGGTGATCCACATCTTGCTGCC
>CAZMBS010000195.1:0-6601 GCA_964564295.1 uncultured Streptomycetaceae bacterium | reverse complement strand
GAGGATGGCGAGCGCCGCCGCGACCATGAGCTTGTCGGCGACCGGATCGAGAAACGCGCCGAACGCCGAAGTCTGATCCAGCTTGCGCGCGAGCCAGCCATCGAGCCAGTCGGTCAGCGCCGCCAGCACGAATATCGCGGTCGCCACGAGATTCTGCGCCGAACCGGAAACCCAGCTCTTCTCGAAATAGAACACGCCGACGAACAGCGGAATCAGCAAAATCCGCAGCCACGTGAGCAGGTTGGGCAAATTCCACGGCATCAATGCAGGTCCCGGTAAATCTTCCTGGCAAGCGAGGGCCCGATGCCGTCCACGCGCGCGAGTTCGTCCTCGCTCGCCGCGATCAGTCCGCGCAGGCCCCCGAACCGCGCGAGGAGCCGCTGGCGGCGCTTTGCGCCGACGCCGGCAATGCCTTCGAGTGGCGATCGCGTGCGCGCCTTGCCGCGCTTCGCGCGGTGTCCCGTGATCGCGAACCGGTGCGCTTCGTCGCGGATCTGCTGGATCAGGTGCAGTGCCGGATGATCCGCCCGCAGCGTCAGCGCCGCGTCCCGTCCGGACACGAACAGTTGCTCGCATCCCGGCTTGCGTTCCTCGCCCTTCGCGACCGCGAGCAGAAACACCTCGGAAATGCCGAGTTCGGCGAGCACCTCGCGCGCCACACCCATTTGCCCCTTGCCGCCGTCGATCATCACGATGTCCGGCATTCTACCCTCGCCCGACACGACTTTTTCGTAACGCCGCGTCAAGACCTCGCGCATCGCGCCGTAGTCGTCGCCGGCCGCGGAGCGGCGGATGTTGTAATGCCGGTAGTCGCTTTTCTGCATGGCGGACCGGTCGTATACCACGCACGAGGCGACCGTCGCCTCGCCCATCGTGTGGCTCACGTCGAAACATTCGATGCGCTGCGCGGCCTCCGGCAGGTCGAGCGCCTGGTGCAAGGCCGTCAGCCGCGCTTCCTGCGTGACCTGCAGGCTCGCGTGCTGCTCCGCCCCGATCCGGGCGTTGGTTTTCGCCATGTCCAGCATGGTCTTCAGCGCACCGGCGGCCGCATTCGTGATCCGCACCTCGCGCCCGGTACCGGCCGCAAGCGCCTCGGACAGCAGGCCCATGGCGAGCGGCACGCCCACGACGATTTCCGGCGGCGCGTCGTGGTGCAGGTAATGCTGCGCGATGAACGCCTCCAGCACATCCGTCTCGCCCGAGTCCTCGGTGTTGCGCGGGAAGAAATTCCGGTCCCCCAGATGATGCCCGCCGCGCACCATGACGAGATTCACACACGTGACCCCGGCTGCCTGCGCGCACGCCACGACATCCGCGTCGCGGCCGGTTTCGCTGCTGATGAACTGGCGGTCACGCACTTTCGCGAGCGCCGCGATCTGGTCCCGGCACACCGCCGCTTCTTCGTACGCGAGCCGCGCCGAGGCATCCTGCATGCGCGCCTCCAGTCGCCGGACGACCTCGTCCTCGCGCCCGGACAGGAATAGTGCCGCGGCACGAACGTCGTCCGCGTACTGGCCGTCGGACACCAGCCCCACGCACGGCGCGGTGCAACGCCGGATCTGGTGCAGCAGGCAGGGGCGCGACCGGTTGCCGAACACCGTGTCCTCGCAGGTGCGCACACGAAACACCTTCTGCAACAACTGCATGCTGTCGCGCACCGCACCGGCATTCGGAAACGGGCCGAAGTAGCGGTTCCGGCGGTCCAGTGCGCCGCGATGAAACGCAAGCCGCGGGAAACGGTGCCCCGTGATGGCGAGGTAAGGGTATGACTTGTCGTCGCGAAACAGGATGTTGTAGCGCGGCGCGAGCGACTTGATGAGATTGTTCTCCAGCAGCAACGCCTCGGCCTCGGACCGGGTGACCGTGGTTTCCACGCGGGCCACCTGCGCGATCATCAGGCGGATGCGCGGCGACAGCGCGGACTTCTTCTGGAAGTAGGACGATACCCGACGGCTGAGATCGATGGCTTTGCCGACGTACAGCACATCCCCCGTCGCACCCACCATGCGGTAGACGCCGGGAAGATGCGGCAGGGCCGCTGCCGTTTCCGCGGGATCGGGCGTGGCGGGCGGACCCGGCGGGGCGGAACGGCTCATCGCATCGCCTCGTCGCGCGCCATCGACGCAAACACCGCCCGGAACATGTCCGGCGTCAGGCGCCTCGTCTGGGTGTTGTAGCGGCTGCAATGATAGCTGTCGTACAACACGCGCCCGCCGGGCAACACGTGTCGCGCCGCATGCCGGAACGAAAACGTCGCAAGCCGCGCGTCGAGCGCGCGCAGCACTGCGGTATGGGCGATAGCCCCGAGCGCCAGGATCACGGCCCGGGACGGCAGCGCGGCGACTTCCGCGCGCAGATACCCGTTACATTCACGAATCTCCGCAGGCAGCGGCTTGTTCGCCGGCGGCAGGCACTTTACCGCGTTGGTGATGCGGCATCCCGTCAGTACGAGGCCGTCATCGCGCGCAACGGCATCGGGGCGACTGGCGAAGCCGAATCGATGCAACGTGTCGTACAACAGCACGCCGGCAAAGTCACCCGTGAAAGGACGTCCGGTTCGGTTTGCACCATGCATGCCGGGCGCCAGTCCCACGATCAGCAGGCGCGGTTTCGGATCCCCGAACGGCGCCACGGGACGCGCGTGATACCCCGGATGCTGCCCGCGCACGTCGGCGAGAAACGCCGCGAGTCGCAGGCAGCGACGACACGACTCCGAAAATCCGGACGGCGAAGAACGCGGCACAAGTGCTGAGGGTGCGTAACGTAACCCTATGTTTTTATTAATTAATTACGAAAGCGGCAGGTCGGCGCTCGTATCGCCGAGCCCGGCAATGGCGTGCAGCGCATCGACGTAGTGCAGGTCTTCGCGCAACCGGGTCATCGTCGGAGCCTGCGGGCGCCCGTGCATGCGTGCGAGCCGCGCAAGGCTCACCGCCGGCATCGTGAAATCGAAACCCGCCAGCAGTTCGTCGGCGGCCTCCGGCTGATTGCACACCAGCACCATGTCGCAACCGGCCTGCACGGCGGCGCGTGCGCGATCGATGACGCCGCCCGCAACCGCAGCTCCCTCCATCGACAGGTCATCGCTGAACACAATGCCGTCGAATCCCATCTGTTCTCGCAGGATCTGCTTCAGCCATATTCCGGAAAACCCCGCCGGCGCCTTGTCCACCGCCGGATAGATCACATGCGCCGGCATGACGCCGCCGAGCCCGGCGCCGATCGTTCGCGCGAACGGCACCAGGTCGTTGTCCCGGATCTCGGCATACGGCCGGTCGTCGACCGGCACTTCGTGGTGCGAATCGGCCCGCACGTGGCCGTGTCCCGGAAAATGCTTGCCCACCGCGCCCATGCCGCCCTGCTGGAAGCCGTGCATGACCGCCACCGCGAGGTCCGCGATCGCGGCAGGGTCGGCATGAAACGCGCGATCGCCGATCACGCTGCTGTTGCCGTGGTCCACGTCGAGCACCGGCGCGAACGTGATGTCGACGCCGTGCGCGCGCAGTTCCGCGGCCAGCACGTAACCGAGGTTCTTCGCGAGTTCACGTGCGCGCGGTCGATTGCGGTCCCACACGCGCCCGAGTTCCCGCATGGCCGGTATGGCGGTGAATCCGTCACGGAAGCGCTGCACGCGACCGCCCTCGTGATCGACCGCGATCAGCAGCGCGGGCTGGCGCAGCGCGTGTATCGCCGCGCAGAGTTCGCGCAGTTGTTCCGGCGTCCGGAAATTGCGCGCGAACAAAATGACGCCGCCGGTCAACGGATGGCACAACCTGCGGCGGTCCGTCTCCGTCAATTGCGTGCCTTCGACGTCCAGCACGACAGGGCCCAACGCTAGTGTGCGGCTCATATCGATGTCCTCATATCGTTTCCAGCACGACGCACGCGCAGGCGAGGCTGCGCTCGTCGCTGATCGTCAGATGATGGCCGACGATGCCCCGGCTGCGCACCAGTTCGTCGAGTTGCGGATGAAATGCAAAACCGGGCTTGCCGGCGCTGTTCTGCGTCACGCTGATGCATTGCAGCGTGACCGGATACCGGAACCCAGTGCCCATCGCCTTCGAAAACGCTTCTTTCGCGGCAAACCGGTTGGCGACAAACAGCGCCGGGCGCGCCGTGCGCGCGAACCCCGGCCGCTCCTGGGGCGTCAGCACGCGATTCACGAAGCGCTCGCCATATTCCTCCAGCAGCCGCTCGATGCGGTGCGGCTCCACGACGTCGATGCCGATGCCGTAGATCACTTCAGACCCTGCCGTATGGCATCCAGATAGGCGCGGGTCGCCGCCGCAAGCCCGCATTCCAGCGCGTCCGCGGTAAGCGCATGACCGATGGAGACCTCGAGCACGCCTTCGACCTCGCGCAGAAATCGCGGCAGATTGCGCTGGTTCAGATCGTGTCCGGCGTTCACGCCGAGTCCCGCATCACATGCCGCCCGGGCCGCAACGGCGTAAGACTGCAGCGCATTCGATTCGTCGCCGGTCCCGAAGGCCCGGGCCCATGGCTCGGTGTAAAGTTCCACCCGATCCGCGCCGGCCGCTTTCGCCGCCCGCATCGCCGACGGCTCCGGATCCATGAAAAGACTCGACCGCACGCCGAGCGCCTTGAGTTCCGCAAGCACCGGTTCGAGGCGGGACGCATCGCGCGCGAGGTCCCAGCCGTGATCCGAGGTCACGGCGGATGCTTCGTCCGGAACCAGCGTGCACTGGTGCGGCCGCACGGCGCGCGCGAACTCCATGACGCCCTGGAAGGGATTGCCCTCGATGTTGAATTCGATGCCGGGATGCCCGCGCAACAGCGTTGCCAGTTCGTGCACGTCCGGCGGGCGGATGTGGCGTCCGTCCGGCCGCGGATGAACGGTGATGCCCTGCGCGCCGGCCTCGATCACGATTTGCGCGGCGCGCGTCACGCTGGGTATCCCCAGCGTTCGCGCGTTGCGCAACAGCGCGATCTTGTTGAGGTTGACGCTGAGTTTCGCCATTCACGGCCGCGCCGCGGACGCGGCGCCTTCCATTTCCTGAAAATCCCGCAACAACTGCCGTGTGTGCAGCACCTGGTTGCCGAGATGATGGTTGATGAGCGCGCGCATGAGCGCCTTGCTCTGCTGTTGCGTCGCGCTCCTTGCGTAATCGCCGCGCTGCATGTCGAGCAGCGTGCGGCCCTCCAATTGTACGCCGAATGACTGCGCCTCGCCGGATACCGGAACCGGTCCGCGTTCGATCTGGTACTCGTAATACGATTCGGCATCGATCGGCCGTCCGCTGCCCGCCTCCCGGTCGAGCGTCAGGGCATATCCGAGTTCTCCCAGCATCAACTGTTCGAACCGGCGCAATACGCTCGCCACCTCGGTTTCCACCTTCAGGGCGCAGAGCGCCTCGTCGTACGCGGCAAAAAGCCGCTCGTGGGGATCGTCCCGGTGCAGCAGCTTCATCAGCAATTCGTTTAGGTAGAACCCGCAGATGAGCGGCAGGCCCCGCAAGTCGCGAAAACCGCCCTGCCACTCGGCCTTGTACAGGGTCTTGACCTCGCCCTTGCCTGCCCACCCGAGCAGCAGCGGCTGAAACGCGAGGAGCACCCCGCGCAATGCCGATTTGGGGCGTCGCGCGCCGCGCGCCACGAGGGCGATCCGGCCGTGCTCCCGGGTAAACGCCTCGACGATAAGGCTCGTCTCGCGAAACGGGTAACTGTGCAGCACGAACGCCTGCTGCGCGTCCCGCTTCGACGTGCTGCCCGGCGCGCGGCCCCCGGACGGCTGCGTCACGCTTCGATTCCCAGGCGTTTCAGCGCCCGCGCGTCGTCCGCCCATCCCGACTTCACGCGTACCCATGCTTCCAGGTAGACCTTGCCGCGGAACAGCCGCTCCATGTCACGGCGCGCCGCGCTCGCCACGGCCTTCAGTTTCGCGCCGCCCTTGCCGATCACGATCGCCTTCTGGCTCTCCTTGTCGACCACGATGACCGCGTGAATGCGACGCAGATTCCCCTTCAGTTCGAACTGCTCGATCTCTACCGCCGCGGCGTACGGCAGTTCTTCGCCCAGCAATCGCATGAGTTTTTCACGCACGAGTTCGGCCGCAAGCGATCGTTCGCTCGACGTCGTGAATTCGTCGTCGCCGTACGTTTTATCGCCGGCCGGCAGCGCACCCGCGAGCACCGTCAGCAGCGCGTCGACCTGCAGTCCGGTGGTGGCCGATACCGGCACGATCGCGGCGGGATGAAACTGTTCGTCGATGGCACGGATGACGGGCAGCAGCGCACTCTTGCCGGATACGCGGTCGGTCTTGTTGACCGCGACGATCACGGGAACAGCGGTCGGCAGCAGGCGGCCGACGACGAGATCCTCTTCCACCAGCCGCGCGCCGTCGATGACCCACAACACCGCGTCCACCGACTCGAGGCACTGCCGCGCCGTTCGGTTCATCAGGCGCGGCAGCATGTTGCGGTGTTGCGCCTGGAATCCCGGCGTGTCGACGAACACGACCTGCGCGCCGGGCAGCGTGACGATGCCCGTGATCCGCTGGCGGGTGGTCTGGGGCTTGCGCGAAGTGATGCTGATCTTCTCGCCGATCATGCGGTTCAGCAGCGTGGACTTGCCGACGTTCGGC
>CAZMBS010000194.1:3920-6651 GCA_964564295.1 uncultured Streptomycetaceae bacterium | reverse complement strand
GGATTGTCGCCTATTCGCGCCAGATCAGCGCGGCCATGCGCCCGGTCGTCCGGTCGCGGCGATACGAATAAAACCGCTGCGGATCGGAAAACGTGCACAGGCCGCCGCCATGCACCTGGACGACGCCTTCGCGCGCGAGCGCCTGCCGCACCAGCAAAAACAGATCGGCGAGCCATTTTCCCGGTCCGCAGGGCACGAACGCGCGGGCGCATTCGGTGGACTGCCGCTGGAAGGCTTCGTACACGTCGGCCCCGACTTCGAACGCCCCGGGCCCGATGCCCGGGCCGATGTAGGCGATGAGCGCGGACGGCGCGATGCCGTGCCGGCACATCGCCGACACCGTGTTTGCGATGACGCCGCCCGCCAGCCCGCGCCAGCCGGCGTGGGCGGCGCCGACGACGGCACCGCTGCGGTCCGTCAACAGCACGGGAACGCAATCGGCGATCATGATCGCGCAGACCGTGCGCGGTTCCCGCGCGAACGCGGCATCCGCTTCCGGCGGCGCGGCGACTGTTTCCGCCGCGACGACCGTGGTTCCGTGCACCTGTGCGAGCCAGCGCGGATCGTCCGGCAGCGCCGCGCGCAGGCGCGCGCGATTCTCGGCGACGTTTCCGGGGACGTCGCCCGTGCGCAATCCCAGGTTCAATCCGGCATGGGGGCCGGTGCTCGCGCCGCCGCTGCGGGTCGTGATGAACGACCGGACGTTCGGCGGCGCGGGCCAGTCAGGAACGATCCAGCCGGCGTCCCGCGTCACTGCGGATCTCCCAGTGCGCCGATGAGATCCTTCAGGTCCGCGGGCACGGCCGCTTTCCAGCTTCGCGATCTGCGGGTGACGGGATGCACGAGCGTCAGCCGCTCCGCGTGCAGCGCCTGACGGTGAAACGGCGGCAGGCCGGCGTTGCGCCGGTTGCCGTAAACCGGGTCCCCGACCAGCGGGTGCCCGATGGACGCGAGATGCACGCGAATCTGATGCGTGCGTCCGGTTTCGAGCCGGCATCGCAGCAGCGTCGCGCGCGCGTATTGCGCGATCACTTCGTAGTGCGTCGTCGCGGGTTTGCCGCGGGCGACCACCGCCATGCGCGTGCGCTGCACCGGGTGACGCCCGACCGGCGCGTCCACCGTGCCGCCGCGGATGACGCTGCCGGTCGCGACGGCGAGGTATTCACGTCCCACCGCATGGGTCTGCAACTGGCGCACCAGGGCGGTTTGCGACGCGAGCGTCTTCGCGACCACCAGCAGGCCGCTCGTGTCCTTGTCGAGCCGGTGCACGATGCCGGCGCGCGGAACGTGCGCCAGCGCGGGCGCGTGGGCGAGCAGCGCGTTCAGCAGCGTTCCCTGCCAGTTTCCGCTGCCGGGGTGAACCACGAGCCCGGCCGGCTTGTCTATCACGAGTATCGCGGCATCTTCGTGAACGATACGGAGCGGGATATTCTCGGGGCGATGGGCCGTGGCGGCCGGGTCGGAAGCAGGCTGCACGACGATGGCTTCGCCGCCGCGCATGCGCTGGCTGGGTTCCGCTGCCGCGCCGTCGAGCAGCACGCGGTGTTCCCGCACCCAGTTCGTCAGGCGGCTGCGGGAGTACGTCGGCAGCAGGCGCGCGAGCGTCTGATCGAGCCGCAGCCCCGCGCACGACTGCGGCACGACGAGCGCAAGCGGCCGCCCGGCATCATCGGCTGCGCTATAATTTTGACCGGTTTCGAGGGAATGCATGGTTTATGCGGAATAGTGTAACGGTAATCGTTGCGTTGCTCTTCGGGTGGGGGCTCGCGGCGTGCGGGCTGCTGCCCGCGGTCGAAGACGAAACGCGCGGCTGGTCGGCGCAGAAGCTGTACGCCGAGGCGAAAGCGGAAATGAACAGCCGCAGTTTCGAGAAGGCGATCAAGTACTTCCAGACGCTCGAAGCGCGCTATCCGTACGGCCGGTTCGCGCAGCAGGCGCAACTGGAACTCGCCTACGCGCACTACAGGGATGCCGACCCGGCAGGCGCCATCGCGGCGGCGGACCGCTTCATCAAGCTGCACCCCAATCATCCGAACGTGGACTACCTCTACTACATCCGGGGGCTCGCGAACTTCAACGACGATCTCGGCCTGTTCGGATTCGTCAGCAATCAGGACATGACCGAACGCGACCCGAAGGCGGCGCGCGAGGCATTCGACGCGTTCAAGGAACTCGTCGTGCGGTTCCCGAAAAGCAAGTACACGCCGGATGCCGTGCAGCGCATGAACTACCTCGTGAACGCACTGGCGAGCCACGAAGTGCACGTGGCGCGGTACTACATGAAACGCGGCGCGTTCGTGGCCGCGGCGAACCGCGCGCAATTCGCACTCAAGACCTACCCGCAGGCGCCGGCCAACGAGGAAGGCCTGCTGATCATGGTCAAGGCCTACGACGCGATGGGGATGCGCGACCTGCGCGACGATGCGGAACGCGTGATGCTCAAGAATTTTCCGAACAGCAAGTACCTGAAAGGCGGCGGCGGCGCTTCCTGGTGGCAGTTCTGGAACTGGTAGCGCCGGATGCGGCGCGAGCTTCAGCGCACGAAACGCCGGACGACGGACAGCAGTTCCTCCATCGCTTCGTCGCCGCGGCCCGCGCGCACGGCACTGCGCACGCAGCCGCGCGTGTGATCCTCGAGCAGCGCCATCGACACGGCGTCGAGCGCCGATTGCGCCGCGGCGATCTGCGTCAGGATGTCGATGCAGTAGCGATCCTGTTCGACCATGCCGGC
>CAZMBS010000194.1:0-3820 GCA_964564295.1 uncultured Streptomycetaceae bacterium | reverse complement strand
AGCCGGCCTCCTCGATGGCCGCTTTCAATTGCGCGCCGCTCGTGCGCGCGGCGTCGTGGCGAATCACGGCACGACCCGGTTCCAGCGTCACCTCCGCGCTCGAGACGCCATCGAGG
Source organism: uncultured Streptomycetaceae bacterium (assembly GCA_964564295.1). Lineage (GTDB taxonomy): Bacteria > Pseudomonadota > Gammaproteobacteria > Burkholderiales > SG8-41 > CAZMBS01. Next base: position 3,704 of record CAZMBS010000194.1, on the reverse strand, counting down.
CCCTCGAGCACCCGCTTTACGGACGCGACGCACCCTGAGCACGTCATGCCGTTGACGATCATCGTGGTTGTTTCCATGCGTCTTCCTTTCTTGTTGAAACCGGCCGCCAGCGCCGGAGCAGCAGCGAATTCCCGACCACCGAAACCGAACTGAGCGCCATCGCGGCGCCCGCCACGACGGGATTCAGCATGCCGGCCGCGGCCAGCGGTATGCCCAGCACGTTGTATGCAAAAGAGAAAAACAGATTCTGTCGAATCTTGCCCAGCGTCGCGCGCGACAGGCTGATGGCATCCACGACGCCCATCAGGTCGTTGCGCATCAGCGTGACGTCGGCCGCGCGAATCGCGACATCCGCGCCGGCGACGATCGCGAAACTCACGTCGGCTGCCGCCAGCGCGGGCGCGTCGTTGATGCCGTCGCCGACCATGCCGGTTGCCCGTCCGTCTCGCCGCAGGTTCCGGATGCGCTCGGCCTTGTCCTGCGGCAGCAGATCCGCTTCGAATTGCGCGATGCCCGCGGCGTCCGCAACAGCACGGGCCACGGCGGAATTGTCGCCGGTCAGCATGACGACCGATATGCCGAGCCGCGTGAATTCCGATACGGCCGCGCGCGAAGTGTCGCGCAAGGCATCCGCGATAGCGATCAGTCCGGCAACACGCCCGTCGCGCACGACCACGACCACCGTCTTGCCGGCATGCTGCAATTCGGCAATTCTTGCCGCGTCCGCGACGTATCCGGCCTCGGCCGCGAAGCGCGGAGAGCCGAGCAGGGCGGGCCTGCCGTCCACCGTGGCCCGCGCGCCTTTGCCGGCGATGGCCTCGAACCCGGTCATCGCGCCAGGTGCGATGCCGTGGGCGATTGCGTGCTCGCGCACCGCTTTGGCGAGCGGGTGTTCCGAACCCTGTTCGAGCGCTGCTGCGATACGCAATACGTTGCGGGCATCGCCGTCATCGTGGCCGAAGACGTCGGTGACGACAGGGCGGCCGACGGTCAGCGTGCCCGTCTTGTCGACGACGAGCGTGTCGATGCGCCCGGCTTGCTCGAGCGCCGATGCATTCTTGATCAGCACGCCCGCGCGCGCACCGGCGCCGCTGCCGACCATGACCGCCGTGGGCGTCGCGAGGCCGAGCGCGCACGGGCAGGCAATGACGAGCACCGCAACGGCGTTGATCGTCGCCGCCGCCAGATCGCCAGCAAACCACCACCAGCCCGCGAACGTGGCGGCGGCGATGCCGACCACCAGCGGCACGAAAACCCCCGAAACGGCATCGGCAAGACGCTGGATCGGCGCCTTGGAGCCTTGCGCCTCCGACACGAGCCGGACGATGGCCGCCAGCGCCGTCTGCGCACCGACTCCGGTCGCGCGGCAACGGAGCAGTCCCTGCAAATTGAGCGTGGCGGCGTAGACGCGCGCCTCCGGCGCTTTTTCGACCGGCAGGCTCTCGCCCGTCAACATGGCTTCGTCGACGCTTGCGGTGCCTTCGATGACCGTGCCGTCGACGGGAAGGCTCTCGCCGGCGCGCACGACGAACACATCTCCGACGTGAATGTCGGCGACGGCCAGCTCGACGATCGTTCCCGCGCGCTCGACGTGCGCGGTGGCGGGTTGCAGCCTGAGCAGCGCGCCGATGGCATCCATGGTCCGCGCACGCGCGCGTGCTTCAAGCAGTTTCCCCAATAAAATCAAAGTGATGATGCTTACGCTCGCCTCGAAGTAGACGTGCAGTGGCAGGCCCAGAGCCACGACCGCAAGACTGTAGCCATACGCCATGCTGGTGCCCAGCGCGATCAGCACGTCCATGTTCGCGCCGCCGCCGCGCAACGCATGCCACGCGCCCGCGTAGAATCGGCCGCCGATCCAGAATTGCACGGGCGCCGCGAGGACTGCCTGCCAGACGGGCGGCAGCATCTCGTGCGGCCCACCCAGGAACATGCCGGCCATTTGCACCATGAATGGCACCGTAAGCACGGCGGCAATCAGGAAATGCCGAAGTTCGCGGCGGTATTGCGCGCGCTGCCGCGCGTCGCCCGCTTCCGGCGCATCCGCGGATACCGGATGCGCATCGTACCCGGCTCTGCGCACAGCGGCGATCAGCGCGGTCGCGTCGGGCGCGCCGTTTGCGATGCGGACCGTGGCGCGCTCGGTCGCGAAATTCACGACCGCCTGGGCGCCGGGAACGCGATTCAGCACCTTTTCGATTCGCGTTGCGCAGGCCGCGCAGGTCATGCCGCGGATGGCAAGTTCCAGCCGCGCGCTTCGGGCAGCATCGTCGGGCATGTCTGCCATTATACCCCAAGGGGGTATCAAAAGGCACGGTCCCCCGGGCGCGACGTCCCGGGCGGGAACTCAGATCTGCAGTTCCGGGCGGTCGCGGAAAAACGCGAGGGCCGACGGGTTCGCGAGGGCTTCGCGATTCGCGACCGGACGTCCGTGCACGATGTCGCGCACGGCGAGTTCGACGATCTTGCCGCTCTTGGTTCGGGGAATGTCCTCGACCTGCACCACGCGTTCCGGCACGTGCCGCGGCGTCGTATTGGCCCGGATCCGCTGCCGGATCCGTTCCGTCAGCCCGGCATCCAGCGTCAACCCGTCCCGCAACCGCACGAACAGCACGACGCGCACGTCGACGGGCCGTTGCGGCGGCCAGTCCTGCGCGATCGCGAGGCTTTCGACGACTTCGTCGAGCTGCTCGACCTGGCGGTAAATTTCCGCGGTGCCGATGCGCACGCCGCCGGGATTCAGCACGGCATCGGATCGACCGTGAATGATCAATCCGCCGTGCCCGGTGAATTCGACGAAATCGCCATGGCACCAGACACCCGGGAACCGCCGGAAATACGCGGCGTGGTACCGCTTTCCTCCGGGGTCCGCCCAGAAACCCACGGGCATGGACGGGAAGGGGGCGGTGCAAACGAGTTCGCCTTTTCGGCCCCGCACCGGACGTCCGTCGTCGTCGAACACGTCGACGTTCATGCCGAGGCCGCGGCATTGCAGTTCACCGCGCCAGACCGGCTCCACGGGGCAGCCGAGCGCGAAGCAGGAAATGAGGTCCGTGCCGCCGGAAATGGACGCAAGATGCAGGTCCTTGCCGATGGCGCGATACACATAGTCGAAGCTTTCCGGCGCAAGCGGTGATCCGGTCGACAGCAGCGTGCGCAGTCGCTTCAGCCGATGCGTCCGGCGCGGCACGAGGCCGAGTTTTGCAATTGCGTCGATGTATTTCGCCGACGTGCCGAAGACGGAGACGCGCGTTTCCTCGGCGAAATCCCACAGGATGCGCCCGTCGCGCAGAAACGGCGCGCCGTCATACAGCGCGACGGTCGTGCCGCCCGCCAGCGCCGAGGCGAGCCAGTTCCACATCATCCAGCCGGTGGTCGTGAAATAGAACAGACGATCGTCCGGTTTCAAATCCACGTGCAGCACGTGTTCCTTGCGATGCTGCAGCAACGTGCCGCCGGCACCGTGAACGATGCATTTCGGAACGCCGGTCGTGCCGGACGAATAAAGGATGTACAGCGGATGATCGAACGGCAGCCGCTCGAACCGGATTTGTCCCGGCCGGAATGGCGAGAGAAAGTCATGCACGTTTACGGCATGTGCCACGCCGTCGAGCGCCGGCGCCGCGCCGGTATACGGCACGACGACGACGCGCTCCACCGTAGGCAACCGGGACACGATCTCCCGCAGTCCTGGCCTCACGTCG